>NZ_DATMRL010000143.1:0-24081 GCF_035566355.1 Pedobacter sp. | reverse complement strand
TATCCTTGCTGCAACAAAATGATAGAGAGCAGATAAGTAACTACCGAAGATAATCCCGCTGCCATGGTATAGAAACCAAAGGCCTTACCACGCTCTTTTTCGCCCCACCAGTTATTGATCAGCTTTGCCCCGGGTGCCCAGGCCATCGACTGAAAATAACCATTTAATGCCCAGAGCAGCATAATCATGGTCGCACTATTGGAAAAACTAATAGCAATATTAGTTAATATCGATAAGTAAGCCCCAACAGAAACCATTAATCTTGCACTCAGGCGATCGGCCAGGTTTCCATTGATCAACTGGCCTATAGAATAGCCGATCAACATCGAAAAACTAATCCAGCCTATAGTGGTATAAGGAATATGCAGTTCAGCAGCCATTCCTTTTACAGCCCAGCCAAAATTATGTCTGCCTGTATAAAAGAACAGGTAACAGAACATGGTCACCAGCAGCATTGTCCACTGCCGGAACCTAAATTTTTTATCCATTGGTTTGGTTTGTTTGCTGGTCTAAATTAATACCCACCCGGAGTGGTTTATATTCTACTGCATACGCAAAAGCTTCATTGGTATCGGCAAGACTAAACTCCATTGAAACCACCTTTTCAAAAGGAAATACCTGATGGTTTTTACTGATGAAATTCACCGCATAAACAAAATCTTCAAAATTGTAATTGTGCAAGCCCTTAATAGTAATTAATCTTCGAACAACAGATTCGGCATCAACCTGTACCTTGCGGGTATTAAACACAGCCCCTATCCATACCGCGGTTCCCCCTATCGCAAGTACATTGAGGCCATTTTCCATGGCATCGGCAGAACCGCTCATATCGAAGGCCACGTCGATACCAACAGGCAACTGAACAGTAGGGTCTGTTAATAAATGGGTTTCATTTGCACCAAAATCATTTGCCTGTTCAAGGCGCTGAAGATTGATATCTGCCATGTGAATAAATCTTGCTCCAGCATCTTTACACATGGCGGCGCAAACCATCCCCAGTAAGCCGCTTCCTGTAATGAGTATTGTTTTCCCCTGTAGGTTACCCGCAAGTCTCAGTGCACCTGCAACAGTAGCCACAGCACAATTAATAATGGCCGCAACTGGTAAAGGGACCTCTTTTGAAATTCCAAGAACAGCGGTACCTGGCTTAAGTATACAGTGCGTAGACAAGCCACCATGAAGTGCATCAGCAGCAGTTACCTGTGCGTGGCCATATTTAAACAGTCCGGTTCCCTTCTGGGGCATCCCCGCTCTGGACATCTCCGAATCCGGATCAGAAGAAAAAATACTCCAGGTTACCAGATCGCCTACATGCAGTTGATCTCCGAGATGGTCTTTTTGATCATGCCCATGAGCAAATGCCAGGATCTCTCCAACAATTTCATGTCCCAGCACCGTAGGTACTTTTTCCTGGCGCAAGCCACAGTAGGTATGTAAATCACTGCCGCAGATAGAGGTATATCGGTTTTTAACCAGAATCTCTCCGGGTTTCAAATCAGGGATATTCTGTTCCTGTAACGACATAGGTTGCCCATGCCCCTCAAAAATCATTAGTTTTGCCTTGCTCATTCTATTTTTTTTAATCCAGTTCCTGAATCCTTTAGGAGACCAGTGGCAGAAGCTCCATAAGGTCATTTATAATGTAATTGGGCTTGGCAGTTTGGAGTTGCACAGCCGTATGGGCACCTGTAGTAATACCAATACTCAGTCCACAACCTGCATTCTGCCCTTCTTCAATATCAATCGTTGAATCTCCAACCTTAACCACACTGCTGCTGTCCGTAATATCAAACTGTTTCATCGCAAACTCAATCATATCCGGCTGAGGTCTGTTTTCTGAAACATCAGAAGCAGTAACCAGCGCATCGAATTCTACACCTTCCTTCCATCCCAGCTTTTCAATAATCGAACTGGCTGTCGCTCTGTCATAACCTGTATTCAGAACAGCCAAAATATTCTTATCCCTCAGTGCCGAAAAAACGGCAGTAACATTCGGTTGAGGTAATATTTCCTCTTTAGCATAAGCATCAGTAAGGGCAACTATAAATTGATCATATATACTTGAAGTCAATGCCTCATCTATGATTCCGCCATAAGTAGAAAGCACAGAGCGGATGGCCTGCCTTTTTTCCTTACCAGCACCTTGTGCAAGCACTTGCTCCAGACTGAAGTCAAAGCCCGCATTATTGATGGCATTTTTTAGGGTTTTATAAACAAGATTGTCTTCATTCACTGTAGTTCCCGCCATATCGAAAACCACCATAGCTATTTTATTTTCTTTCATATTCTATTCAAATTCATTCGCACAATTACACAGACGAGTAAACGCAGGTTATTGTTTAGCAAAACTAAACATTTGTTTACATTTAAAACGAGGTAATGATGTTAAATTTATGTTAAGTTATAGAGTTATATGACTCATATATTGAAGAAAATAATGGAATAAAGCACCACTTTAATGGAAACCCTGAGTGCCTTCAAAGCTATTGTGATCTGATTCTCCACAGTACGTTTCGAGATCCCTAATTTTTCTGCAATTTCCTGATTGGATAAATTATCAAATCTACTGAGGATAAAAATTTCCCTGCACTTTTTCGGTAATTTTTTCAAAACAGCCTCAATGCTGTTTTCCATTTCAAGATAGCTGATTTTTTCCTCCCCATGATTCATCGCATAACCAGAATTGGGAATCGAATCATATTCCTCAACAAGCGTGATGGGATTCGCCTTTCCTTTTCTTATCAATTTATAAACCTGGTACCTTGATGCCATGCTTAAATAATTTTTAAAAGAAGAAATTTCCAGGCAATGCCTGTTGCGCCATATGCTTACAAAAATGTCATGCACCAGTTCCGTACAAGTCTCCTCATCTTTCAAGTACAGGAAAGATGTGGTATACACCGAAGACCAATACCTGTTAAATAACACCTCAAAAGCTTTGTTGTTATCCACCTGTATCTGCTTCCATAATTCTGAGTCGGAAGGTTGATCTTTTATCATACTGAATATAAATGTAGATTATTTCTGCTAAATACCTTTGCATAGTTAATCAATAGTTTTGCAAAAAGAAATAAGAAATATTTATGTGTGTGCTGCACAATATTTGGCACTATGTATATGATACCAAATATTAAAATATGTCCAGGAACGAGTTTATAAAACTTTTCGAAAAGTACAAGTCGGGGAATTGTTCGCCTGAGGAAAAGGAATTCTTAGACAATTTTAAGGATGATTACAAACTGGAAGATTATGAATGGACTCCGGAAATGGGCAATAAGGCCAAAATACACGAAATTTTATATGCCAGGCTGAAACAGGAAACCTTCCCTGAATGCAGCCCTGTACGCAAACTTCATCCAATCCTTCGCTGGTTATCCGTTGCCGCTGTTCTGCTCATAGCAAGTCTGGCCATTGCATTCTTTTACTACCGTACTGTTCAGGTCAGCAACCAGGAGGGGTTACTGGTTAGGTTTGAGACAAGAAAAGGGCAGAAAAAACAAATCACCTTAAGCGATGGCACTGTCATATGGTTAAACTCTCTGAGTTCCCTCACTTACGGGAAAGATTTCAATGAAAAAACCAGGGAAGTAAATCTAGTTGGTGAAGCCTATTTTGATGTAGCGCACAAGACCGACAAACCATTTAAAGTTCATACTGCAGATTTCAACATCAATGTACTGGGAACGGCATTTAACGTAAAAGCCTATCCAAATGACAAAACCTCTGAAACCACCCTGATTCGTGGTCTAATCAGCATGCAACCCACCAGTGGTAACAAAAAAACCATTACAATACGGCCTAGTCAAAAGATAATGTTTATTAAGAACAATCAACTAAAGTATTCTGATCATCATCCCGTCATTCAGAATATCATTATTAAGACCTACCAGAAAGTCCGGGATACAACCATAGTTGAAACGGCATGGACAAAAAATAATCTGGAAATATTTAACCAAAGATTTATTGATATAAAAAGCGTGTTGGAAAGATGGTTTGACGTGCAAATCATTTTTAAATCAGAGGAAGTAAAGAACTATGTATTTACAGGAACATTCACAAATGAAAGTATAATTGAAGTATTAAATGCACTTAAAAGAACAGGAAAATTTAACTATGAGATAAAAGAAAAGACCATCACCATATCAAAATAAAAGGACGGTGTTGAAGCCACCGCCCTTAATTTTTTGATCCTTATTAATGACAGTTACTGCGCAAACAATGTGCTGTCAAAAAATTGCTAAACCAAAAAACAAAAATATGATTAATTATTACTTCCACCAAAAATGGCCGAGAATAAGACCGTTTTCCAAATTCATTAGAATAATGAAACTCACCTTTCTCCTGGTATTACTGACCTGCCTTCATGTAACGGCAAGTGTATTCTCCCAGCAAAAGATTTCGCTTGATGTGAAAAGTATGAGTATTGAAAAAGTACTGCGGAAAATAGAGAAGCAAAGCAATTATCGTTTTGTGTACAGTTCAACTTTTGCCCCAGTCACAAAACAGGTGACCATTGAGGCTAAAGATTTATTGGTTACAGATGTATTAAAACAAATTTTAAAAGATACAGAGCTGACCTTTAGTATATCAAACAGCGGTTTAATCACGATTTCAAATCAAGAGCAGGCAACAAATGAACTTACGGTTTCCGGAATAGTTAAGGATACGACAGGTATCGCTTTACCTGGCGTTACCGTATTTATAAAGGGAACAAAAAAGGGTACCGCAACGGATGCCAACGGGAAATTCAGCTTAAAAGTCCCCGATCATGCTATACTGGTCTTTTCCCTGATCGGTTTTGAAACGGTAGAACTCCCCGCTTCCGGTTCATTAATGATGGTCACCTTAAAATCAGCGAGTAACAATCTGGATGAAATCGTTGTACAGGCCTATGGAACAACAACCAAACGAAAAACCACCAGTGCCATTGCTACCCTTGATATGACAAATGTAGCTCCTATTCCGGTTCAGTCCATCAACGACGCCGTTGCAGGAAGAGTGCCGGGCGTCATTGTTACTGCAGGTGACGGGGCACCGGGAACCAAAAGCAGTATATCCATACGCGGGCAAAGTCCCATTTTTGTTATCGATAATATTGTACGCTCAGCCAACGATTTTTCTAATTTAAATCCAAATGATATTGAAAGCTATTCCATATTGAAAGATGCTGGTGCCACTGCATTATATGGCAATCAGGGTGCAAATGGTGTGGTATTGGTTACTACTAAACGAGGAAAAGAAGGCGTAACAAGTATTGATTATTCCTACAATCAGATATTTTCGCAACCCACAATATTCCCTACAAAGATCAGTTCTTATGATCAGGCCCTCGCTTTAAACAGGTTGTATGCCGATGAAGGCAGAAGCCCTTTCAGATCTCCCGCCGATTTAGAGAAGCTACGCACCGGATCGGATCCGTTTAACTTCCCAAATACCGATTGGCAAGCCTTAACCATGAAGAATTTTGCACCAGAAATGCGGCATGATTTATCCGTTACTTCAGGCACTAAAAAGTTAACCTATTATGCAGGTCTTTCATATTATGACCAGGGAAGTATTTTAAAAACGGATCAAAACTACAATAAACGCACCACTTACCGTTTAAATACCACCAGTGAATTTGAGAAACTGAATCTTAAGGTAACAGCTGGATTAGATGGGTTCATAGAAAGCAATATTACACCTGGGCCTGGATTTGGAGCTATATACAGCCATATCCAAAACAGAGGTTCAGCGCAGCTGGCCGTTAACGAATTTGGTTTACCAACCACCCAGCCAGACAATCCGGTAAGAGAATTAGACCCTAAATCAGGGTATAATAAGGGTTTAGCCAAAATTCTAAACGCCAATTTAGGTTTAGAATATGCCGCTCATTTTTTAGATGGCTTAAAGTTTAAGGTCAACGGTGCCTATACCACCTACAATAATGTAAGCAAAAACTGGAACTACCTTGCTCCGGCTTATAACCTAAACAGTACTACACCGATCTATGGCAATGCACCAAGCTTAAGTGTAGGACAAGGCCAGGGAAGCACCTTAACCTTGCAAGGTTATGTGCTGTACAATAAAACCTTCGGAGACCACAGCATAGATTTTACCGGCGTCGTCGAACGTCAGAACGACCAGGCTTCAAACATTTCAGGAAACAGAAAAAATTATCAGATCATTTATGACCAATTGATTGCGGGCCCTGCCATTGATCAATCTGTAGGCGGAGGAGAATCTGAAGCAGCAAGAGCAGCATTGCTTGGCCGCTTAACCTATAGTTACAAATCCAGATATTCCATTGAGGGATCCATAAGACGCGACGGAGATTATTTGTTTGTTCCCGGCCACCAATGGGGTACTTTCTATGCCATTTCTGGAAATTATATCGTATCTGAAGAAAAATTCATGCAGTCTTTAAAAGATAAACACATTCTGGACTTTTTAAAATTAAGAGGCTCCTATGGCGTTTTGGGTGATAAGACAGGTGTTGGTGCCTTTGGATATGTTCCCTCTTACAGTATTAATCCAACAGCATATGTGGTTAATGGTAATTTAGTACAAGGCACTTCAGAACCGGGTAGTTTACCAAACAGCAACTATTCCTGGCAAACCATAGCCAGCAGAGATATGGCTCTGGAGTTCGCCACCTTAAACAACAGGCTAAGCGGTACGTTTGATTATTATTATACCCGCAGAACTGGTTTCGTGACTGGCGACCCTCGCTTTTCTCAAACATTAGGTATCGGTCTGCCACAGATCAATTTTACAGAAGGCGCATTGCGTACCGAAGGATATGATTTTAACATCAACTGGTCCAGCTCCATCCGTGATTTTACCTATAAAATCGGCTTAAATTTTACCCGTTACAATTCATTGTGGGAGCGTTATCCAGGTGATGATGAAGCAACCCTGAAAAACCCGTATACAAGAACAACGAATACAACAGGCGGCTATTTGCAAACCGGGTATTTCAACAGTGGTTTTTATACCTCAAATGATCAACTGTTAACAGGCCCCCGTCGCATCAGTTCTACCAATGTAGGTGCAGGCGACCTTAGGTATCAGGATCTTAATGGTGATGGACAGCTCAATGGTGATGACCAGAGAAGAATCGGAAGCAACACTTTTCCCCGTATCAACTATGGAATAACCATTGACCTCGGTTACAAAGGGTTTTCTTTTAGTGCTGTAGTTCAGGGTTCCGGCGATAGGGACCGTTATATTGGTAATGCCGTTCAGGGCTCAGATTTGCAAAATCAATTTTTTTATGCTTTTCAAACAGATTACTGGCGCCCGGATAATACCGATGCCCTTTTTCCAAGAGCTGTGAGTTCAACCTCAGTAAATGGAAATAATAATTATACCGCCAGCGATTTTTGGCTGATCAAATCAAAATATGTACGGCTAAAATATCTGCAATTAGGATATGATTTTAAGCAAGGTATGCTTAAAAAAGCGCCTTTCCAAAAGCTCCGTTTATTTATTTCGGGTACAAATCTGTTGGAATCATCAAACAGTACAAAATACTTTATCGACCCGGAATCAGATACCAACAATTACGGTTATCCTATTCAGCGCACTTTTGCAATCGGTTTAAACGTAGGTTTTTAGTTAAAAAAATTTAAAAGAAAATGAAAAAAAATATATTCATCATATGGTCTTTTGCGAGTTTACTCGTACTAAGCTCTTGTAAAAAAGTTCTGGATGCAGACCCCCTAAATCTAATTAGCCCCGATGTAGTCTGGAGCAGTAAAGCCAATGCCGAAACTTTTGTTTTTGCAACATATGGCATTATGAACAGTTATCGAAATGGCTTAGATCTAAGCACACTGGGCGATGCTTACACCTCAAATACCATAACTTCGGGGGGTACCGGCAATAATGTATTCCCGATATTTTCAGAAACCTTAACCAACCAAAGCGATTATGGTTTTAACAATTGGGGAGACATACGCCGTTGCAATGTCATTATCAAAAATGTAACCGAATCTGCCGGTATTGCTGATGGAGATAAAAAAACACTGGTTGCAGAAGCCAAGTTTTTAAGGGCAATGTCTAACTTTAATATTGCCAGAAGAACAGGCCGGATTGTTTGGATAGATAAGGTTTTGACAGAAAACGATAATCTTAAACTACCCAGTACAGCAAACCCTACAATAAGCTACGATTATATTATTAAAGACCTGGAAGATGCGGTGGCCGATATGCCGGCAACCAAAGTGAGCGGCAGGGCAAATAAATATACAGCAGCAGCATTTTTAACAGAGGTCTGTTTGCAGGCCCTGGCTTATAAGAACTATCCGGCCGCACCAAATGTAAACCCCGCAGACCCCCTGCTGGACAAGGTGATTGCCAATGCACAAATTGTGATGAGTGGCGGCTATGCACTGGAACCCGATTACGAAGGCATGTTTAATGAAACTAAAAGTACCTCCAATGAGATCATTTTTGCCATTTACAATAAGGCCATCAATACCACCATTCAAAGCACGCCTATGCAGAACATGGTACCTAATATTAAGCCCGAAACGATCATCAATTTTGGTGGCTCGCCATTGTTTAATAAACCTGTTCCTTTTGAGTGCTGGCCAGAAAACTTTCCTGCGCAAAACCTAACAGATGATTACTTAACTGTGGACAAGGCTGATCCGACTAAAGTACTACCCTGGAACCAGACTTCCCAATACCTCAATGCTGTAGACGAAAGCGTAAACGTAATAGCCCCTTTTGCTAAAACAGGTTTTCCGGATGATAAAACAGCCAAACTGAATAATGATGTTGTGGTAAAAATGGGACGTATTAAACCAGGCAGTACAGAAACCATGCTAACTTTAACCAATGAAAACAGAGATGCCAGATGGAAAGCGTCTATCATCAGTGACAATTCCTCTTTTTATGGCGAATTATTTACCACCTGCTTAAAAGGCAATTCAGGAAGGTTTCTGGGAACAATAAACGGCGGCGGATATGAATGCACTTTAAGCAACATGTACTGGCGCAAGGGCCTATACACCAATGTATCGCCCTCATACGTTAATACCGTCAGTACCGATTATCATTATGTTTGCATGCGTTTGGGAAGAGTGTATCTAAACCTGGCAGAGGCTTATTTGCTAAAAGGAGATGTAACAAATGCCGTTTTGAATTTGAATAAAACCAGAACTTTCCATGGCAAGCTTCCCGCCTCCATGGCCGGCACATTGGCCGATGCCTGGAAAGACTACAAAAGAGAAAGAAGGGTTGAACTTGTACAAGAGAATGATCACTATTATAGTTTATTGCGTTGGGGCAGATTTGGCGGTGATGCAAATGACGGCATTGCTCCCGGAGGAACCATCAGAGAACTCACCGAGCCCATGCGTGTAATGGATGTTTCCAAAGACCATAAATCATTTTCTATCGTAACAGGACCCTTTGGCAAGCAATATGACAGCAGAAAGTTCGAACCTGCCCGGAGATACCTGTTCCCAATTGCGCAAAGCTTTATCGATAACAACTCCAACTTCGGACCTCAAAACCCTGGCTGGTAATTAAAAACCCTTCATCATGAAAAGAAAATTTAAAATCATATCTCATCTGCTCGCCTTATTGCTGCTCGTATCCTTGTCTTCCTGTTTAAAAAAGGATTTGGTCGATTATCCATTGTCTGACGGTAACGAAATTACTTTAGTCAATGTAGAATACCGCTTTAACGGCAGTCAGACCATGAATGGCCAGCCTGTTGTGGCCTATCAAAAACTAGGCATTGTACAAACCATTGATAAAGCCAATTCGACTATAAACGTAGTGATCACAGTGCCGGATGCAAATGGTCAGTTTACCGCCGCAGAACGGGCAAAGGTGGTACAAACCAAACTCTGGTTCTATATGAACATATCAACCGCAGCCACCATTGTACCAACAGGTGGAACACCGGCACTTGGTGATCCCACAGATGCCACTAAGCCCCTGAAATACATCATTACAGCTGCAAATGGCACAAGCAGGGTCTGGACAATTAATGTGACAGCATTTAATAAATAACCTGGTTAGCGCGCTAAATTTGATTAGAGCCGTTAGAAATTAACGGCTCTTTTTTCTGCTAAACTCAGACCCCCTGGTAAATTCGTAACTTGTTCCTATAAAACCACCATATGCTTAAAACAAGATTAATTGTCTTTGCCCTGTGCATTTCTTTTCTATCCCAATTAAAAGCGCAGGTTTACAAAATCGACATTTTCAACACCCCGGTTAAACAAAAAAATGATATCCCAATGTCTGCTAAGGCACCTGATGGGACAATACTTTCAGCAAACAGCCAGTATTTTGAAAAAAACGGAAAACCCTGGTTTCCGCTCATGGGTGAAATACATTACAACCGTGTATTGCCCCGGGAGTGGGAAAAAGAAATCATCAAAATGAAAAGCGGCGGCCTATCCGTTGTGGCCACATATATCTTTTGGAACGAACACGAAACTGCAAAGGATGTGTGGGACTGGAAAGGAAACAAGGACCTTAAAAAATTCATCAGCCTTTGCCAAAAAAATCATATGTACGTTTGGTTACGCATTGGTCCATGGAGCCACGGCGAACAACTCAATGGCGGTTACCCGGACTGGATACAAAAAATGAAAGGCCACAGAAGCAATGATCCAGCCTATTTAACAGAATCGGCCAAATTATTTAACCAGATCAGCGAGCAAACCAAAGACCTGTATTTTGTGCAGGGAGGGCCAATTATTGGTGTTCAGTTGGAAAATGAATATGCCAGCGGACAGGCAGAGCACATCTCTAAGCTGAAAGAAATTGCTCAGCAAACACAGATCAATCCCGTGTATTGGTCAGTAACTGCGAATACCGTATTTGATGATAAAAAGATGGAGGTTATTCCATTGCAAGGCTCTTATCCTTACAGAGGCTGGGAAAAAGGTGGTGGCGGTGCAACCAAAGATTTTCTATATGGCAACGACCAATGGATCATGACCGATGCTTTGGGTAAAGTATTTTATGATGTAAACAGCTTTCCAAAAGGTTTATGCGAACAAGGTTGCGGAAGCCAGATGATGTTTGCCAATCGTTTCGTGGTTCAACCCGAAGTCGTGGAAGCGCATCTTCAAAACCAGATCGGACGAGGCATGAACCTTATCGGCTATTACATGTTTCATGGTGGTACCCAAACCCCGGGACTAAAAGAGCCGGGCCTTCCCGAAAGCTACGATTTTCAATCGCCCATAAGTGAATTCGGAATACTCAGACCATCCTATAAGTACCTGAAGGTCCTGCATACTTTTATTAATGATTTCGGAACCGATTTGGCTGTAATGCAGGTATATGAACCGAAAAATCCGGTACGAGATGAAATGGATACCCAAAACTTAAGGTATGTGGCCAGGGCAAAAGGCAACAGTGGATTTTTATTTTTGGGAAATACCCAGGTACGGGTAACCATGCCTGATAAAACGGTAAAAATGCAGGTGAATTTACCCGATGAAACGATCAATTTTCCTGAACTCATCCTTAAAGGCCAGACTACCGCGATATTGCCCTTTAATTTAAAAGCAGGCTCGGCAGTGATTAAATATGTAACCGCACAACCATTTGCAAGGTTGATAAATGGCAAAAACATCACCCTGTTTTTTCAGCAACTGCCGGGAGTAAAACCACAATTGGCCTTGGCTAAGGGTAGTGTTAGCCCCAAGGGTTTTAAAGGCTGGGTAACTCAGATAAAAAATAAGGAACTGCAGTTAACATCCAGTAACAACTCCGTTCTAAGTTTTTCAGATACCAATGGCAACAAGATCACACTCGTATTCTTAACCCGTAAACAAACTGAAAATGCCTGGCGGATCAAGTTAAAAAATCAGGATGCCTTGTTTATTACAGATGCGGATGTATTGGCTGAAAATGATAAAATCACCTTACAACAAGCTGGACAGGCCAATTTTAAGCTGATGGTTTACCCTAGGGGCTTGAATGCATTTACGAATCAAAAGATACAAGCATCTGCTCAGAAGACTGCGTTATTTGATACTTACCAGAAAAAAACACAAGTCTATATCCCAAAAGTATCTGTTCATTATCCTAAAAAAGAAACAGCTGTTGTCAGCTTACCCTCTGCGTTACCCAATAATCTAAACGATGTGATATTAAACGTTAATTATTTAGGCAATGCCTGTAAAATAACACAAAAGGACAAATACATTACGGATAACCTTTATAACGGAACGACCTGGGAAATTGCTTTAAAAAGATTTTCAAAGCAAAGTAATGTAGAGCTTAGCCTTATAGACTGGGACAATAAAACAACAGGTGTACCAGCAAATCTGGTTGAAGAAATAAAAACCAAAGGAACTATACTTAAAAGCATTAAAGCAGTGCCCCAGTACCAAACAGTATTTGCACTTAAAAATTGAAATTATAAACATGAAAAAATATCTTGCCGTTTTATTAGTAGGTTGCTGTCTGCAGGTCAGTGCTCAGGTCATTGATGTAACTAAGTTTGGCGCCAAACCCAACAGCTTTGCTGATGCAACTGAAAGTGTAAAGAAAGCTATTGCCGCTGCCAACAAGCAACCCAAATCGGTATTAAATTTCCCAAAGGGCCGATATGATTTCTGGCCAGATCAGGCAACCGAAACCCATTATTATATTTCGAACTCTTCTTCTGAGAAAGAATTTCCAATAAAAAGACAAAGGGTTGGCTTATTTCTAAAAGGGCAAAAAAACATCACGATAGAAGGTAATGGATCCGTATTTATTTTTCATGGCAAAATGATTACCTGGGTTTTGGACAGTTGTGAAAATATCAGCATCCAAAACCTGGCGATCAATTATGAACGTCCGGGTATGTCTGAGATGACTTTACAAGATTTATCAGCAAGCTCAATTACTGCAAAAATACATCCTGACAGCAAATTTGCTATTGTAGAAGGCCGGTTAGAATGGTACGGAGAAAAATGGACACCTAAAAATTATCATGCCGTTTTGGTACGGCCTGCCGAAGGAACTTTATTTTATAGCAACTGGACTCCTTTCCTGAATAGCAAAGCCGAAATAACAGCTCCGTTAACCGTAAAATTTACTGGAGATTTTTCAAAATTTAAGGGACAACAAGGTGACGTACTTACGATAAGAGATCCCTATCGCGATTATGTAGGCGCATTTAATAACCGCTCTAAAAATATCTCCCTGCACCATCTTAAAATGTACTCCATGCATGGATTGGGCATAGTATCACAGTTTTCTGAAAACCTAAGCTTTGACAGTGTTTATGTAGAGCCCGAAAAGGGAAGCGGTCGTGTAATTGCTTCATCAGCTGATGGAATGCATTTTTCTGGTTGCAAAGGACAGATCACCATCAGCAATTGCCGGTTTAATGGCTTACATGACGACCCTGTAAATGTACATGGCACCCATCTCATTGTAAGCGAAATCATATCGCCAACCGAACTGAAACTCCGGTTTATGCATCCGCAAAGCTATGGTTTTAATGCTTATATAGCTGGCGACAGCGTTGCTTACCTACATCCCGCTTCGTTACAGATCTTTTCACAAGGCATGGTTAAAACAGCAAAATTGATTAACGAAAGGGAGATGTTGGTAGAAATGCAAAAGCCTTTTAACACCGAGCTTAAAATCGGCGATGCATTGGAAAATATAACCTGGACACCATCCGTAACGATCAAAAACTCCAGATTTGAGCGTACCATATCCCGTGGAAATCTGATTACAACACGTCGTAAAGTAATCGTAGAAAACAACGTCTACTACAGAACCGGGATGCATGCCATATTGATAGAAAACGATGCATCTGGCTGGTATGAATCCGGAATTGTAACTGATGTAACGATCCGTAACAATCAGTTTATTGAATGTGGATACAATTCATTCCCCAATAATTACGTAATTAACATTAATCCTCAAAACCATCAACTGGTGCCAAAATACTATGTACACAAGAACATCCGCATAGAAAACAACACCTTTAAAGTTTATGATTACCCGATCCTCGAGGCCAGGAGTACAAATGGTCTCACTTTTATCCATAATAAAATTGAAAAATCAGATTTTATGCCGGCCGGGCAAAAAAGACCTGAATTTAATTTAACCGCCTGTACCGGCGTGAAAATTAAAGACAATCAGTTTGAAACAATAGGGTCGGTGATACAATTACAAAACATGGATAAGGGAGATATAAAAACCGATATAAAGAACGAAATCATACCGACTGTGAGAAAATAATGAATTAGAAAAGAGCATTTAATCATCAACCTGTCACTGGCAAAAACAAATTGTTTTATCCGATGTTATCAGGAACATAGAAATATGTTCCTACATTTATATTTCATTAACCACAAATTTCATCTCTATGAAAACAATCAAATTCTTTGCTTTTTTAGCAGTTATCCTTACACTTTCTTTCAGTGCCTTTTCACAAGACAAAACAGGACAGGTTTACCTGATTCGTGCTACAGGTTTTACTGGTTCTGCAGTCAATTACAAATTGTATCTTGATGGCCAGTTGGTTTGTAAACTAAAAAACAAATCCTACTCTATACATAACATCAGCGTGGGTGACCACACGATTAGTGTATCCAGCGGAGGAATATCCAACGGAAAAAAATCAACACCATTAAAGATTACAGTTGCTGAAGGTAAGGTAAACTATGTTAGCGTAGTGAGTACCCAGTCTGGTTATGCAAATAAAATAACTTGTCAGGAAATTACTAAAAACTCCGCTGATCCTCTTTTGGCAAAAGCTACTGAAAATAAAAACTGCTTAACAACAAAATAGAGATTGTTAATGGCCCCGATCCTCTCCAATTCAAATTAACATCACACAAAAAGAACGCAGTGCCTGTACAGGCACTGCGTTCTTTGTTTATATTGGTCAGGTTGCCCTTATTTAGAGTTTTTACCGGAAATCACAACCAGATTAACCGCCTCAGCCAGTTGTGCATCAAGATCAGGAACAGCAGCAAATAACGGCGTAGAAGAAGTGGTTTTCAATACGGCAAAGCGGGTTACATTTAAATTGCAGGCCTCTCCTTTTACCGATACATGGCGGTCAGCTGATCCACTTAATTTCAATGAAGACGCATCTTTGATCACCGTATACACATCCTGCGCAACTACATTCACCTCTACTTTTGCATTGTCTTGTGCAAAAACCTGGAGTACAGGCAAGTTAAACCGGCCAGTTGATTTTACAACAGCATTTTCAGAAGCATCAATTCTTTTCAAATCTTTCACGGTCAGATAAACAGTTGAGGCCTGGTCATCAGCAGCAGCAATAATCAACTTATTACCATCTCTTTTGAAAGAAATTTTAGCTTCTGGCTGATCTGTTTCCACACGGAAACTTTCTTTATTTCCCTGACGCAGGTAAACAGTTACATTACCTTTTACTTTGATCATATTAAATCCAGAAACAGCAGAGATTTCTGAAGGATTTTTGTCGCCTTCTTTTGCAAAAGTTGTAAATGCAGATGAAGTTAAAACGATAGCTGTTAAAGCTGTTGCGAATAAGGTTTTGATAGCGGTTTTCATATCTTTATGTTTTAAGTTTTTTAAATTCTCTTTGTACATAAGACGCCCTCACCCTCCAAACGTTGCAGTAGTTTTTGCGCTATTAGACCAACGGGAGTGTAACCATCGACGAACAGCCAAATATTCACGACCAGCCGCAAGTAATCTGAATAAGTTCTAAAAAACAGATCCTCCAAATGGTCAATATAGCGTCAGCATTAGCAAATCAGCATGTAGGTATTTTATGACCACCTCAATAAATTAGCGGTTAAATCACACAATATGGACTTGAAAAGAAACATCCTTATTCTGACTATCTTTCTCCTGGTGGGAAGTCACATTCAGGCACAATCACAGTTATCGTCCGATCTCCCTAAACTCCAGTCCGATTTTGTCAATTTGCAGTTTGGTGTAATGATCCATTTTAATATGGGAACCTTTACCGACGAAGAATGGGCCAGCCCAAACCACAATCCAAAAGAATTTAATCCTGCAAAATTAGATTGTAACCAGTGGGCTGATGCCTGTAAAGCGGCCAGTATGACTTATGGTATCCTGACCACCAAGCATCACGATGGTTTTTGTTTGTGGGACAGTAAGTATACCGATTATGATGTTGCCAACAGTTCTGTAAAAAAAGACATCGTTGCCGAATATGTAAAGGCCTTTCGCAGCCGCGGTTTAAAACCCTGTCTGTACTTTTCTATATGGGATCGTCACAACGGCGTAGAGAAGGGCGGCCCAAAAGAAGAAGAATTTGTAATAAACCAGCTCACCGAATTACTTACAAACTACGGAGAAATACCCATGATCATTTTTGACGGCTGGAATTGGAAACTGGGACACCGGGCCATTTCTTACCAACGCATTTATAACCATGTAAAAAAGCTGCAGCCCAATTGTTTGATCGCAGAGCACAACGGTAACAGCCCCTTACAAACGGATATTGTATATTACGAAGGGCCAAAAGGAATTTATCCAATGGGCAATAACATTTATCCATCTCAGATGGCACTTACACTTACCAATGGATGGTTCTGGCATCCTGGCGCCCCGAACCAGGTTAAAGACATCCATTATACCTTAGACAAATTGCAACGTGTGGTTCCATTATATTGTAATTACCTGATCAATATTGGACCCAATCGTGACGGTCTTTTCGATCAACAAGCAGTAGACCATCTCAAGACCATTGGCAAATTATGGAAACCCCTGTCCAACAGACTTCCCTTGCCTAAACAACCCATCATTCCACAGGAGTACATGGCTGCGAAATCCATTTCATCTTCTGATGGCCAGGCCTTCATAGAACCCGCAGGGCCGGCTGACCTGGGCTCTCCCATTCCGGATTTACTCCAACAGCGTACGGCTGATGTAATGATTGATGGAATAAGCGATCTGGTGGGAGACCGTGGCGGATTTGTGGCCTTTCAAACCTTCTGGAAATTTTCGCCAGAGAAGAACCGCTATATCATTCTTGATCTGGGCAAAGAAAAAACCATCAGTAAGTTCTATTATCTCCCAGCACAGCTGAAAGGCTATAGCGGGGTGATCACCAAATACGAATTATCCGTATCGACAGATCATCAGAACTACCAACAGATAAAAACAGCCGGATGGAATAAAACCAGCGATCTTAAAGTCACCACATTTGCGCCTATAAAAACCAGATACATCAAGTTACAAATTTTAGATGCTGTTGAAGAAGCAACAGTAAGCGAAGTAGGCGTGGGAAATTAACATTCCACGCAATTTGCCAGGGTAAAATTTTCAAAGAAATTCACCTCCCTTTAGCTTCTGACAATCAATTTAGTAGGCAGATACACCGTTTCAAAATCTTCCTCTTTGTTTTTAATCAGCGACAACAATTGCTTCGCCGCCAGTTTGCCTAATTCGTAAGCAGGCTGATAGATCGTTGTAGGCTGTCCAGAAAATATATCCGCCAGATCACTGTTGCAAAAACCAGCCAGCGGCACTTTCAGTCCAAGTTTATTTAACACCTTAATTGCCGCGGTCGTAAAAGAATCCGTTGTCGTAAAAATTGCCTCAGCATGCTGATGGTTTATAAAATTCTCTGTAAACAGCCTGGTGAGCTGTGCTTGCAATACTTCAGGATTAGAAGGATCACAATGCGCAATCAACTCCTCCCTTTGCTCTATTCCACTGTATTTCATGGCTTCCAGAAAACCATTTAACCTTTCCCTGCTTAAAAAAACTTCCTGCTTACAACTGATGACCAGGGTTCTTTTGATGTTCTGATCCAGCAGATACTGAGCAGCTTTAAAAGCACCCCCCGAATTATCAACAGCTATTTTGTGTGTTTGGATCTGATCACTGATGCGGTCAAATAAAACAACAGGAAAACCTGTTTCCTGCAGGTTCTTCAGGTAAGTCAGGTCCGTACTATCAAAACTCGGAGAGATCAGCAGACCATCCACCCTATTGCCCACCAGCATTTTCACACAATTCTGCTCGCTCGTAAAAGACCCCCTGCTCTGCATCACCAGAAACTGATAACCTGTATCGTTACAATGATCGTAAATCCCATTGATGATCTGGGTAATAAATGAACTGTCAATGGAGCAAACCACTACACCAATCGTTTGCGTTTTGCCATCTCTTAATCCGCTGGCAAACTTGTTCACCGTAAAATTGATATCCGCCGCATATTTCTTCACCCTTTTCTTTGTGGCAGAGCTGATCTGGTAATTGTCTGAAAGCGCCCTGGAAACCGTAGAAGTAGAGAGGTTAAGATCTTCTGCTATTTTCCTGATGGTCATATTCTGGCCACTTGCTTTCTTATTGTTTGCGCTGTTCATACCCGATGCTATTGATTGATATTTAAAGATAGGTATTCCGTTGGCATGCAACCATAATATTGCTTAAACGCTGTAGAAAAATAAGAAGGCGAATTGAATCCACACATATAGGCAATCTGTGCAATGGTGTACCGTTTAGACTGGATCAGCTCTACAGCCTTCTTAAACCTGATGCGCTTTACAAAATCAGTAGCAGACTCCCCGGTAATCGCCTTCAACTTTAAATACAGGTTAGACCTGCTCATCCCTATTTCCCGGCTAAACTTATCTACAGAAAATTCCGAATCTGACAGGTGCAACTCTATAATAGAAATGGCCTCTTTCAAAAACTCCTCGTCCAGTGTATTGAACGCAATATTCTCCGGTACAATTTCTTTACTGGTCGAATAATATTCTTTTAAGCGCTTACGAGAACGCAGCAAATTGGTCACCTTCGCGGCCAGTAAGGCTGTAGAAAATGGCTTGGTCACATAATCATCCGCGCCCATTTCCAGCCCCCTGATCTGCTGGCTGGCTTCATTTCTGGCGGTTAACAGGATCAGAGGAATATGAGAAGTATTGATGTTCTGCTTTACCCGTTTGCAAAAGTGCAAACCATCCAGTTCCGGCATCATCACATCACTTATAATCAGATCAAACTGCCGGATCTCCAATATTTCCAAAGCCATTTTTCCATCAAAAGCAATTTCAACCACATAGCGTTCCTGAAAATATTCCTGCAGATAGGCTAAGATTTCCTTGTTATCATCCACCAGCAGGATCCTGCTTTTTTGCGCAGGATCTTCATGTAGCAGAACAGGCTCCTCCTCCGTATCCTGGTACATCTCGTGGCTGTCTGGAATAGCTTCTTCATCTGTAACCATAGAAAGCTCATACAGGGGGCTTTCAGCTTTTGAATCCTGTTCATAAAAAACATCATTCATTGGGATGATCACGGTAAAAACACTCCCTTTACCTGGGCTGCTTTCTGCGGTAATCGTACCATGGTGCAGTTCCACCAGTCTTTTGGTAAAAGCCAGGCCAACACCAGAGCCCAGATTCATTTCCTGATTATTGACCTGATAGAAACGATCAAAAACCCTGGATAAATCACTTTCATTTATCCCTACACCACTATCCGTTATTTTGATCACGGCGAAATCGTTTTTTGTAGTGAGTTCAATGTCAATCCTGTCTTGAGCCCGGGTATACTTAAAAGCATTAGACAACAGGTTAAAGAGTATTTTTTCTATAGCATCATGATCAAAATAGAAAGAAAGCTTCGCATGCCCGGAGTGGCAGGTGTAATGGATCTGGTTCTTTTCCGACAAAGGTTTAAAAGAAACATAAATCTCGTGTATGAAACTAACAACATCACTTTTGCTCACTTTTAACGGCCTGGTCCCGGTTTCGGTTTTTCTAAATTCAAACAACTGATCTACCAGATTATACAATCTCCTGGCGTTAACCAGCATCATCTCGTATTTTTTAGATAAGGTCTTGTCGGCGGTTGGTTTTTGCATCAATTCTTCAAGCGGCGCCAGGATCAGCGTAAGCGGGGTTCTCAACTCATGGGAAACATTGGTAAAGAAGTCCATTTTTACCTGGTTGATGTAACTCACCTTTTCTTTGTCAATACGTTCTAATTTAAGCTGATGCAAGGCCTTGATGCGTTCTGAAACGATTCTATAAGCTATATAAGCAGCAGCCGTAACCAGCGCCAGCAGCAACAGGTAAAACCAGGTGGTGTTGTACCATTGGGGAAGGATAACAATACTGAGTTCTCTCACTGCACTAAACTCCCCGTTCGGACCCGCAGCCTTAATCTGAAAACGATAATCTCCGGGCCGCAGGTTACTGTAGCTTACCTTTAAATTGTCCGTCTTCTGCCAATCGGTATCGTAACCAACCAGCTTGTAATAATAGTGGGTCCTGTTGGAATACACGTAGTTAAAAGTGTTAAACAGAATACTAAACTGTTTAAATTCCGGCGCAAACCTCAACTCAGTCAGCTGGTCAATATGATTTCCAAGCAGTTGCGTCTCATCACCGGCCGAAACCGCTTTATTAAACACCTCCAGACCTGTGAATTTAAGGGATAAGGGCAGGGGCTTCTGTTTGATATCAGTAGGATAGAAATAAGAAATACCTTTAATACCTCCAAACAGCAGCATGCCGTCTGCAGCTTTGCAAAAAGCATAATCATTGAACTGGTTATTTTGAAGACCATCTGACTCATCAAAAATCTGGGCTGATTTGGTATCAGGATTAAACCTCACCAACCCACTGTTCGTAGAAACCCAAAGATTCCCTTCATCATCGGGCAGTAAACCATAAATAGTTCCTTTGATCAGGTCCTTATTGGCGTTGAAACTGACAAAGGTTTGCTTATTCTCGTTATATTGCCTTAAGCCTTCTCTGGTGCCCGCCCAGATTCTGTGTTTTTGGTCCTCGATAATACAGTTTACAATATCCTCACTTAGTTTTCCTTCCGTTGGATTATCGAACAATAAGTTATCCGGATAAAAAAGGGTGACCCCATTGGTTGTACCAATCCAGATCCGATGCTGACTGTCTTCAAACAGATAGGTAATATCATCTGAAGTGAGCCTTTTCCCCGCTTTATCCAGAAGGATATGTGTAAAAGTTTGGCTTTGCGGATTAAACTGATCCAGGCCAGACCTTGTACCTACCCAGACCCGCCCCTTGTAATCCCGGATCACACTGTACACCAAATCCCCGGCGATACTGTTCGGGTCATTTTCATTATGGCGAAACTGCTTGACCAGACCCGTTTGAGGATCCAGTACATTGAGTCCCCCGTTATGTGTTCCAACCAGTAGTTTTCCAGTTCCATCAAATGCTATCGCCTTGATGTTACCAGAGCCAAGACTGTTGCTCTTATTATCGCTATAGGCAAAATAATCAATGGTATTGTTTTGCCTGTCCCAGTAGTTTAGCCCTTTATCATTAGTCCCAATCCAAAAGTTCCCCTTCACATCTTGTTTTATCACGCTAATCACCTCATCATTTAAAGACAACTTTCCTGTATTCTGACTAAGGAGATTAAATTTGATATCATTTTTATGATAATAGTTTGCGCCACCATAATAAGTACCCAGCCACATAGCTTTTTGACGATCCTGAAATATGCAGCGCACAGAATTCTGGCTAATGGTATAGGGCTGTGAAATCTGATGAAAATAATTCTCAAATGCTAAACTGGAGGTGTTCAGGATTGATAAACCCCGAAAGGTTCCAAGCCAAATATTTCCGTCCACATCTTTTCCAACACATCGGATATTGTTATCTGCCACACTATTAACACCAGGCGAATGCAGAAAGAACTTTTTCTGTTCCGTTTCAACATTGTATTGAATAACTC
Organism: Pedobacter sp.; assembly: GCF_035566355.1. GTDB lineage: Bacteria > Bacteroidota > Bacteroidia > Sphingobacteriales > Sphingobacteriaceae > Pedobacter. The sequence continues at coordinate 2,403 of NZ_DATMRL010000143.1, read as the reverse complement.
CTTTCCCTTCGGTGGCTATCCAAAAAACATCTCCATCTATGTAGACATCATTAATTGGTGGCTTATCGGGTCCCAAATCAACCTTTACTAATTTATTTTTTGGGCCCGTCATTTTAAAAAGGCCAACCTCTGTGCCTATTAAAACCTCCTGCTTCCAGCTGCCAATATAAACTACTCTTTTAATGCCTGTATTAAAAGAATCATAGTTGACTTGCTTAAACTGAGACTCGCCTGCGCTCAACTTAAAAATACCACCAACAACGGAAGTAGCCCAGATGGTGTGCTGTGGATCTTCTGTGATAGATGAAACATACCATTCACCCAGGCTGCGGGGCAGTTTATAATTGACAAAGTTATCTGTAGCATAATTGTAACAACTCACGCCCTGGTTGCCCCCCGCCCATAAACTCCCTTTATGATCTACAAATAGCGTACGGATATAATAAGACTGGATACTTTTCGGATCTGATTTTACGGGCCTGTAAATCTTAAAACCCTTACTGTCATATCTGCTTAAGCCATCCTGTGTCCCCATCCAGATAAAGCCCAGGGTATCCTGCTTAATGGCAAAAATGGTACTTTGTGAAAGGCCTTTATTGATAGAAATATTCCGAAAATGCCTTTCTTTAACCTGAGCCTGACCAGTCAGGCTCAGCACCAGCACAATGGCTAACAATAAACTTCTATACAACATAAAGACCCTTTATAAATATTCTTCTCACAACCTGACCACAAGTTCCTAATTATTTTCCTGATAATTAAATGTTTGAAACATTTAGGGCTGCCTGTCAAATTTGGCAACATCAGGTAATTCATCCACCACCTCTTTTTTGTTCAATGTGGTTCCATTCATTTCCAATAACATAGAACTTCCCACGAGTTGTGGCCTATAATCTTTTCCAAGAAAATGAATTGGCAAATTGCCATAGCTGAATAAAGACGGATGCTGTTTACCTGAAATTTGCAAGGCCGCTGGTTTGGTGCCGTCCAGCTGCGCTTGAATATCCCACTCTCCTATTTCCAGATGATACAGCCCATTACTGGCCGACAAAGTTTTAATCACTTCAGCCTGACCATCCTTAATCTGGATCACCGTTAAAAACCTGAATTTCTGTGCCGGCAGAGAGGTAATACCTGCATGCCATTGGTCTTTAAACTCTTTGATGTTTCCATTATCGTCAGTTACTTTATTCCAGTTTACTGCAGTTTCATAAAACTTGTTATGCACAGTTAAGTTTAAAGCTGCATTTGCAAATACGCTGGCATTTACCTTGCCCAAATCGGTTTTTACGCCAAAACTTTGTTCGTTAGTATTGCCGCTTTTTTGTGTTTCGATCTCGTCATATGGCGCATGAAACTGTGTAGTCCATTTTACAGGCTTATTCGCTTCCAGCTCATCGTACAGCAAAATATAGCCCCCTTCCAGTTGCAGCATATGCCTGCGATAAAGCGTTACACCGCTTTCACCATAACCATTTGTTTTGTCGGGCCTTACGTTAATCTGCTTAAACCGGTCCAGCCAAAATTCACTTTTAACATCGCCATACGCATTGCTGGCATCACCCAGTGCATACTGAATGTTCTGACCCGACATTGCCCTGGGTATCCAGCCATAGCCCTCTTCTCCAATTTTTTGGTTCAAGCTATCGGCTAAGATCGTGTTATAGGCTTTTGAGCTGCGATAATACAACAGGTTATGTTTGTCGCTAAAATTGCTGTAATAACCCGTCCCTCCAAAAATAACTTTGCCTTTATAATTAATCGTAAAAGCATTTTGGGAAGCATGACCATGTCCCGAAGAACCAAAGGGGCTGCTGAACAAATAACTGCTCAGGCTTTTATCTGCATGTGCCAGATCTTCATGCATCGCCACCACACCAACATCCGCAAATTTCCGGGATTTGGGCAGTTGAGCCGGAGATGTTTCCTGGAGTTTGTTATTGGGTTTATAATTGAGTAAACGGAACAACAAAAAATCGTCAGTACCATGAAAATACCCGGGATTTCCTGCCTTAATTCCGGCAACATACCAATTTAAATAAGGGTTACTTTCTCTAAAAGTCAATGCATCGGCAAACCAGGCTTCTCCTTTAACTACTGTAGGAATGTTTTCCCACATATCCCCTATGGCTGTACTGGCCGAACCCACCGGATGCGTGTACAACATATAATAAGGCAGGTTTTGCATCCAGGGCAGTTTGAAATAATCCACACCGCTAAAATCCCCGAACATTTGCGAGAGGTAAATAATAGACTTAAAATTAACTCTGAAATAGCCATTACCTTCATGCCAGCCACCATCTGTGGTGCCCAGAACAGGAAAACGTGCCGACCAAACCTCATACATATAGGTTAACCATTCTTTAGCCTCGGGCACATCGTTTATGACCGCTACCGTAGCAA
>NZ_DATMRL010000142.1:0-9981 GCF_035566355.1 Pedobacter sp. | reverse complement strand
TTGAGTTTTAGTGGAGGTAGTGATAAAACAACCTATTATACCTCTATTTCTTATCAGGACAATAGGAGCGCCGCTAAAGAGGACCGTTTAAGGAATTTTTCAGCTGACGCCTCTCTCAAAACAGAAATTAACAGGAAACTTAACCTGAATTTTAATTTAAATGCCAGTCAGCGTACTTCCAATGGTTATTTTTCTATGGTGAACCCACTTGATTATGCTTTGAAAACCAGCAGGACAATCCCCTCAGACCTTGTTTATAAAGTGTCTGCGGCTAGTGTATATGGTTCTGGTCCCCCCTTAAATTACAATTTTCTTAACGAAATTAAACAGACAGGCAACAGTCTTAAAAATACCGATTTATCGGCTTCATTAACCCTTAATTATTTGGCATTTAGAGGTCTTACCTTGAGTTCTACTGCGAGCGGAACTGTTAATACCCAATATAGTGAACAATATGCAACAGAACTTAGTAACTATATAGCCAATGCCCGTGGTTATGATTATGGAACTGTAGCCCCGGGCAGTGCAGCCGAACAGGCTTCATTTTTGCCATTTGGAGGTGTATTAATAGCTGGAAATTCTTCTTCCTATTCTTATTCAATGCGTAATTCGGCAACTTTTGCCAGGAGTCTTTTTTCGGAAAAAGACCTGTTCAGTGTCATGGCAGGTCAGGAAATCAATTCGTTACGAAGAGAAGGTTTGAACAGTTATCTGCCAGGATATCTGCGTGACCGGGGAGAAAGTTTTACAATGACCCAAAATTCAGTATCTGTACTCGACGTCAGGAAAAAAGATGCACTCAATAATTCCCTATCTTTGTATGGCATTCTTACTTATAGTTATGATGACCGTTATGTGATCAACGCCAATATCCGAACAGATGCTTCAAATCGCTTTGGCCAGTTTGTTAACCAACGCTTCTTGCCAGCATGGAGTGTTGCTGGAAGGTGGAACATCAGTTCAGAAAAATGGTTAGAGGGTAATAAGACTATAAACGACCTTGGTTTAAAAGCATCGTATGGTTTTCAGGGAAATGTAGTCACGGAAGTAGGCCCAGAATTAATTTTAACATTGCCAGACAATGGCCAGGGTGTTGATCCAAGATCGAATGAATTTTCGCTGGGCATTAGATCTTTACCTTACCCAGGGTTGAGATGGGAGAAAACCAAAAATATTAACCTGACATTAAATGGAACCTTATTTAACTCGTTTATAAATTTCGAACTCGCATATTATCAGAAATTAACAACCGATGCGATTACAAGAAAGTACATCCCTATAGAATATGGCGTGCAAACGATGTTGATTAATGGGGGGAATATTAAAAATTACGGATATGATATGGATGTAAACATGAAGCTAATCCGTACTAAAGACTTTAACTGGAGTGTTTCTGTTAGGGGAGGAAAGAATTTTAATGTCTTGCAGAAAGGCACTGTGGAGTTGAGCAGTCAAAATATACTGGACTATTTTAATGGTGCAGTACTTACAGAAGGACAACCCATCGGTACATTTTATGTCTTCTCATTTAAAGGACTGGACCCAAAAAACGGCGTACCTTTATTTTACGGAATAGATGAGGGTGATCCAGCATCCAAAAAATCATTTATAGACTATTTAAAACCAGCTGGGACCACCATGCCTAAGATTAGTGGAGGATTTTCCACCAATATAGGTTATAAGGCATTTAATATGGGGGTGTCTTTTGCTTTTAATCTGGGTTCCAAAAGATTAAGAAATTCAGTTTACCAATCTGTTGGCTTGTCTAACCCTATGCCAGATGCAAATTTGCCAGTAATCCTTGCAGACCGTTGGCGCAAACCCGGTGATGAAGCTTTTACCAATATTCCGGCCTATCCTAAAGATAATGATCCTAATGGTTCGGGGTTTATCTATCTGCCAGATTTTTCGAACATGAGCCGTTATGATATGTATAACCATTCTGATGTGAATGTGGTTTCCGGAAGTTTTTTGAGGTGTACCAACCTTAATTTTTCTTATCGTATTGGAGACCGTGTGTTAAAGTATATAAAACTGAAAGCGGTAACGATTACCGGAGCAGTTTCAAATTTATTTGTCATTGCAAATAAAAACCTAAGGGGTGAGGACCCAGAAATTGCCAATGCAGGTACAACAGCCCTACCTATATCTAAAGCCCTTAGTCTAGGTTTATCTGTCACTTTTTAATCAATATGAAAATGAAAAGAGTTACATTTTTTTTACTACTTCTTTTAATTGTTTTACACGTTTCTTCATGTAAAAAATTTCTTGAGGAACAATCTCAAACCGATATTATACCTCGTTCTGCCTCGGCGCTTAATGAGTTGTTAATGGGCGCTGCCTATACCGGTAATAATGGCTCCGGTATAAATCCTGCGATCCGTTTTTTGGATGATGATGCTACCCATGACCATTTCTTTTTTAAAAAGGGGGATATTTATTATGCTTATACCTGGCAACCCGCAAGTACCTCAAAATCACTCGATGCTGGTGCATTGCAATGGTCAGTTTTGTATCCGCGTATCCTGACATGCAATGTGGTGCTTGATTATGCTCCTAAGGTAACAGGCACAACTGCAGAAATAGAAAATGTTACAGGACAAGCCTATCTGTTGCGGGCATTTTATTATTTCAGGCTTGTCAATTTCTATGCAAAGCCTTATTCAGATAAATTGTCAAATCCCAATCTGGATCTTGGCGTTCCACTTATTTTAAGCTCAGGTTTGTCTCTGGAAGGACAACCACGTAATACCGTGGCAGAAGTTTATAAGCAAATTACAGATGATCTGAACAAGGGGATTGAGCAGTTGCAAAGGAATGGTAAAAATAATAGTGTATTTCGCATTAATCATATAGCAGGGTCTTTACTGGCTTCCAGAGTGTACATGCAAATGGGTGACTGGCAAAAAGCAATTGAAGCCGCCACGTTTGTGTTAAATAATAAATCGGACCTAATGGATCTGAATACCTGGGGTACAACGGATGCAGATACCAAGACCATTGTAGATAGCAAAAATCCCGAAACTTTATGGGCATTTGGATCAGCTCAAGAGGTGATCTATCAGTCGGATGATGCTAGTCTCTATAGACTTTCTTCCGATCTACTGAACAGCTTTGAGGATGGAGATCTGAGGACAAGTATTTATATTAAAAACAACAAATCAAATAAATCTCCGTCATATCCATTTCCTTCTGCCATAGGACAATCATTTAGGGTTTCGGAAGCATTATTGAACAGGGCAGAGGCTTATGCACAGCTCAACAAATTAGGACAAACAGCCAATGCTCAGCTGGCTTTAAATGACCTGAATACTTTGAGAAAGAAAAGGTTTACTCCAGCCACATATCATGACCTCGTCAGTACAAGTCCAGATGACCTGCTGAAGAAGTGTTACGATGAAAAGCGAAGAGAACTTTTTGGAGAAGAATATCATCGTTGGTTTGATCTTCGCCGACATGGTATGCCTTCTATTACACATGTTTTTCATGAAAATGAATCACAGGTGCTTAGTTATGTACTCAAAGACCATGATCCGGGATATATATTTCAAATACCAAAGTCTGCGATGGACAAGAATTCAAAATTAATCGGTAATCCTGAACCGGAAGTGCGTATAGGTCATTAATCAAGATCATCATGAAACTAAAAATATTATTACACCTATTGTTGGTGAGCATGGTTATGCTAAGCTGTAAGAAGGAAACCGTTATACAGCCAGATACTTTATTGCCTGAATATACCCTTCCTCAGGGCAATCATGATTATGATACCCGGATTGTAAATTTTAAGAACAAATACGGTTGTTATATACTTTATAAGTTTACCGATAAGGACTTTCAATGGAACATTACGAACCTCATTCCTTATGTGGCAGACCAGGGAGACGAAAATTACATTACTCCGGCACTCAATGCCCTGGATACCTATTTATTTCATTATTACAGCGATAGTTTTTTAAAGCTTGCTTTGCCCTATAAGATTATTCTGTCGGCCAGGATCAGAAAAGTTGATCCCAGTTCGAAGGATACATTGGAAACCCCATTATCCAGCGTCAGTTCATTCAGCCACTTTGCTTTTGGGCATGCCAGCAGTCGTTTAGCGACATTATCTGCAGATGAGTTGAAGCAGATGAAAGCAGACCTTCATACGGAATTCTGGAATCAGGCAGTCGGTACCGGTAAAGTGGAGATTCCTCCAATTTTTGCTAAATCGACAGATTATATGCAGGTTGGGAGTTGGAATGAAAAAAATTACGGTGTGCTTGGTGAATCAACAACTGGATATACGGTATATAGTGATTTTGCAGGCTATATCCAACTGATCGCCTCCAACACGGCCAGTCAACTGGAGCAGACCTTGTTCTTGCCTGAAAATGATCCAAATGGGAAATATAGATTAAAGTATAACGCAATCGTAAATTATTATAAAGCGACCTATGGAATAGACTTACAAGCCATAGGCGCTGATCAATAACCCTCCCTATGAAAAGAATAGTTTTAGGTATAATGCTGGCAGCCCCTATGATAGGGGTATGCCAGCAACAGAAATTTAAAATAGAAGGGCATATTAGCGGAGTTTCGCCAAAAGCCATAGCCTATCTGGTTTCTCAGCAAGGCTCTCAGATGATTATTGATTCCTGTGTTTTGAAGCAAGATAAATTTGGGTTTTCCGGAACAAAGAGGGAGGCTGTTGAAGCCATTTTGGTAATGGGCAATGGACAGGGACTTCCTAATGGTTCCGAATTTGACTCGCAATCTGTTTACCTGGAAAATGGTGTTGTTCATATAGAGGGTAAGGATTCCCTCGCCAAATGCAAAATTTGGGGAACAACTTTAAATGCAAACAACCAGGAAAAAATCAGATTGATGAAAGACGCCTTAACTGGGATTAAACTCCTTGGTTTGCGAGATAAAGCAGAGCAGAAAGCTATGGGCACTTTTGTTAGTACCCATCCGGCATCTTTAGTTAGCCTGAATTGGATGTGGGCACTAGGAGGGAGAGACAGCACGGTAATTGCCAATTATCCCAAATTATCCGCATCATTAAGACAAACCGAACGGGGAAAAGAATTGGGAATGGTAGTGAAAGCTAGTCTTGCAACACGAATCGGTCAAATGGCACCAGATTTTAGTCTTCAGGATCAAAGGGGGAAATCAGTTAAACTCTCCGACTTTAGGGGTAAATATGTGTTGCTGGATTTCTGGGCCAGCTGGTGTCATCCTTGCAGAGCGTTACAGCCAAAACTGGTAGAACTTTACAATGAATTTAAAACGACAGGAAAATTTGAGATCCTTGCTGTTTCGCTGGATAAAGAACCATCGGCATGGTTAAAAGCTATAAAGGAAGATAACGTTCCATGGTTACAGGTAGCGGATCTGAACAAGCCGGTCAATAAGGCTGCCGAACTGTACAATGTGACGATGATCCCGGCCAGTTTTTTAATAGACCCGGATGGAAAGCTTATTGGTATTGGCCCGGACAAAGAATTGTTAAGGGAGAAATTACAGGAAGGAAAAATAGTAGAAATGAGTAACCCTGCAGATAGCGGGCTGTATATAAGCGTTGATATACGGTCAGTGATGCAGTTCTATTCAAAAGATAACATTAGTAAAGCAGATGTTCTTGAAGACAACAATACCTTAAATGCCATCCTGAAGAAGGATATTGGAGAACTGGCATTTAGCAAAGAACTTGGAAAGATGGACATGGTCAGAGACAGTGCGGCTTTTTACGGTTTGATAGAAACCAAGGGGGTGGCGCTTACACGGGAAAAATTGAAGCTGGAACAGCAGTTTGTACGGGAGCATCCTGATTCTTTTGTAAGTTTATATCTGCTGATGGATAACAATGTAATGTATGATGCAGACGGATACGCTATTGCTTACGATCAGCTCAGTCCCCGCCTCAAAAACACCCGGGCTGCAGAGGCCATCAGAACGAAGATTGAGCATTTGAAAATCACCACTGCCGGAACGCAGGCAAAGGATTTTGAAAGAAAGAACCAGTATGGAAAGACAGTGAAGTTGAGCGATTATAAAGGGAAATTGGTGTTGCTTGATTTTTGGGGCAGCTGGTGTGGTGTTTGCCGTCAGGGACATCCACATTTGAAAGAATTGTATAGCAAGTATAAAGGTAAGGGTTTGGAAATTGTTGCCGTTGCTCACGAAGAAGGTAAAGATTTATCCAAAAATAAAGCGGCCTGGCTTGCGGCGATTAAAAAAGATGATGTAAACTGGGTGCATGTTCTGGAAAATGAGGGCAGTGGAGCACCAAGCATTACAAAGGCTTATGGGATTGAGGGCTATCCGACAAAATTGCTTGTTGATCAGGACGGAAAAATCCTGATGAGGGTGATCGGAAACCTGAATGAGGAAATGGACCAACGGATTAAATCAATATTAGACAAATGAAAGCAAGATACATAACTGCATTTGTTAGCCTGCTTATTTTTAACGGTGCTATAGCGCAGAAAAAAAATGGGTTTATCCTGGATTGCGGTATTTCCGGTTTAAAGGATGGGACCAAAGCTTACCTGTGTATTAATCCTGGAGTAGACACTGTGGCCAGGGCAGAGTCAAAAAATGGACATTTCATTTTTAACGGGGCTGTGGCTAATGATGTGAATTTTTACTTTATTAAGTTAAGCAAAGAGGCAAATACAGAACCAAGCCAGGGTATCCTGTTAATGAATACCAGTATGACTTTGAAAAGCAGCACTGCCACATGGCCCGTAGTGGAAATGACCGGATCAGAAGCAAATGATGATTTTGTTGCTTTAGTCAAATTGTATAAAGATGCGCAGGCAAAGGTGGCTGCCGGAAAGGCCAACGAGGATTCCGTGACTATGGCGTATAAGGACTATATTAATACACATAGAAATTCTTTATATGTTTCCGATTTTATTTTGAAATTTGCACCTATCTTAAAAGTAGCAGGTACCCGGGAAGCCTATGAAAATCTGACTGATAGGGCCAAGAATAGTTATTTTGGTCTGGAACTCAAACGTTTCCTGGGCTTAAGAACTCTAAGTACCCAGATCAAAGAAGGAGGGGAATTACCCGATTTCAAAATGACCTTACCAAATGGAGGTACAGGCTCTGTACTGGAATATGCAAAAAAAGGTAAAATCACTTTAATTGACTTCTGGGCCAGCTGGTGCGGGCCATGCAAAGCAGAAGTTCCCAATATGAAAAAAGTCTATGACGCTTTTCACAGTAAAGGATTTAACATCATCAGTATATCTACAGATCAGGAAGCGGCTGCCTGGAAAAATGCAATAGCAGAAGACAAAACGCCATGGTTTCATGGAAGAGATGATCTGGATAAAGCATCGGGCGTTATTTTTACCATTGCTGCTATACCTGCATTTGCATTGGTTGATGGAGAAGGGAAATTTATCGCCTTTTCCTGTGGGGCGTCAAAAAGCCCGTCTTTTGGGCCAGTGATCAGGGGCCAGGAGTTGTATACTACAATTAAAAACCTGCTTGAAAAGTAAAAACAGTTTTTAGTGCGAATGCAAATTGCCCCGGTTTTCCGGGGCTTTTGTATACATACAGTATTTAAATAATGGTTTTCTTAATAAATTTAAGGATATGTAAAAAAGACACAATATTACGCCAATATTATTATCTTTTTTTGTAAAAATACGGTTATATTTCCCGGAATAAACGACTTGATTTCTTTTTATGGGAAATATGTTCTTGGTAGCTCTAAATGACTTTATTATTCAATATTAACTAGGAACGATGAAAACTGAATTTTGTGATTTCGAATCCCTTTGGTCAAGATTAAGAAACGGAGAAGAGGAAGCATTGTTTTGCTTATATAAAGATTTATATAACCCTCTTTTTAATTACGGTTTTTCCTTATATGGAGCAAAGGAAAATGTGGAAGATGCCATTAGTCAGGTTTTTCTGGAATTATGGGAAAAGAGATTTGTTCTTAAATCTGTAACAAATGTTAAGAGCTATCTTTTTACCTATTTGCGCCGTAAAATTACCAGAGAATACGAAAAAGAAACTAAAAATATTTTGCCTGACCAGGAATTGTATGAAGTATCTGTGATGGATTATATGGTACAGTTACAAACAGAAGAGGAAATTCGAAAACGGGTACGGAATGCAATTGAGAAACTACCGCCACGTCAAAAGCAATTGATTATGTTTAAGTTCTATCAGAACTTAGGCTATGAGGAAATTTCAGATATAACCGGACTCGCTACGCAGAGCATTTATAATAATATTCATCGATCTTTAAAATGTCTTCATGAGGAGTTAAAACTACCAATTGGATTATTACTTTTGATTCTTAAAAGTTAATTTTAATTTTTTTTCACTGATAATCAGTTTGTTGTGATTTTCTTAAAAAACTAACGAGTAGAAATGTTCTTTCTGTTGCACTATCCTATATACAACCAGATAGACCAATGAATAAATCTAATTTAACTATTGAGGACTTATTAGCTGATCCTTCATTTATTGATTATTGTCTGACAAATAATTCGGCCGAAATCAATCGATGGGAGTTACATTTCCAAAGATATCCAGGCGACAGAATAACCTGTCTGGAAGCAAAGAAGATCCTTTTGCTTTTGACCGCTAAAATACCAGAGGAAATTATTGCAGATAAATTAGAGTCGTTTAAAAAGCTATTTTATCAAACAAATTTTAGTTCAGAGGCCAGTACAAAGAGGCGACCAAAGAAGTTCCGGCTTTTTATAGCCGCTGGTATTGCCGCTTCTTTGATGTTTATCGCGATAAGTGTTTTATTCTTTTTTAAGACTGGTCAAACATCGGCACCCTCCTTTAGCAAAATAAAAGGCCAGTGTATAGCGACCAGCCCTACTGATCGGAATACGATCACGCTAAGCGACGGCACAGTTGCAATTCTGTATCCGGACAGCAAGCTGATTATTTCGGATGATTATAATAAAGACGACCGAAAAGTAGCAATTACAGGCCAGGTATACCTGAAAATATTTAAAGATAAACAAAAGCCCTTCGTCGTATACAGCCGTCATTCTACTACTACGGCTATTGGTACAGTTTTTTATGTCCGTGATTTTCAGGGGAGCAAAGAATCCTCTGTATTGCTGGTCAATGGAAAAGTGAAAGTAAATATGCCATCAAATCCTACCACAGCGTTTCTGGAGCCAGGAACATCACTGGTTATCGACAATCATACTTTAAAATCTGAGAAAAAAACAATTGATAAGATTGAACTGGAGGAGCTGGCAGATCAAAAATTGATATTCCGGGATGCAGTGATGGAAAATATTGTTGATAAACTTGAACTTTTCTATGGAGTGGAGATTGATTTAAGCACTTGTAAATGCCAGTTCAAAAATATCACCGGCGATTATTCTAAACAATCTCTCACCACAATCCTAAACACCATTAGTTTTATTAATCGGGTAAACTGGGCAATTCGTGACCATAAAATTGTATTTGTTCCTGTTGATCATTCAAATAACCAAGTAACCAAATAACCAATATAAACCCAAAATTACCCTAACTATGAGAGGAAGAAATCTGCTTTGTCCGCATGGGATCTTTTATGCTCTGGTCTTAGTCTTCGTGCTGTTGTTTCAATCATTAATGATGAGTGCAGTGGCTCAGGCGATTACTACGAGAACTGAAAAGACCTACTCTATTGGTTTTAAAAATGAACCTATTTTAAAGGTTTTTATTAAAATCGAGAATATTTCAGGTTTGAAATTTTCTTATAATCAAAATGATATTAAAGCTGTACATCCAATTAAAATTGTTGAGAAGGAAAGAAACATCATTCAGTTACTAAAAGAACTCAGCGCTAAATCCGGGTTGAATTTTAGCATTTCCAGAGGAATCGTTGCTGTAACCCCGAATGTTGAATTTTCATACCCCGAAGAGAAAACCAATATCATACAAAAGAAAACTACTGATACTGTTATTCATGGATCAGTATTAGATACTTTAAATAAGCCTTTAGTCGGTGTGTCT
>NZ_DATMRL010000141.1:0-6553 GCF_035566355.1 Pedobacter sp. | reverse complement strand
CAGGACGACCTGTATCACGGAAATACTCACCAATCGCAGCACCAGAGAAAGGCGCATAGAACTGAAGTGGAGCAGGATCAGCAGCAGAAGCCGAAACAACTACTGTATAAGCCATTGCACCATTTTCTTCAAGGGTACGTACAACGTTTGCTACTGTACTTGCTTTTTGTCCGCAAGCAACATATATACATAAAACAGGATTTCCTGCCTCATAGAATTCTTTTTGGTTGATAATGGTATCGATACAAACCGCACTCTTACCAGTCTGACGGTCACCGATCACCAACTCACGCTGACCACGACCAATCGGGATCATCGCATCAATCGCTTTGATACCAGTTTGTAAAGGTTCGTTAACCGGCTGACGATAGATTACACCAGGTGCTTTACGCTCGATAGGCATTTCGAAGGTCTCACCTATGATAGGTCCTTTTCCGTCGATAGGCTCGCCCAGCGTGTTTACAACACGACCCAGCATACCTTCACCTACTTTAATAGAGGCAATCTTTTTGGTTCTTTTGATTGTATCACCTTCTTTAACATTGTCGGAAGGGCCTAATAAAACCACACCAACATTGTCTTCTTCAAGGTTCAATACAATACCTTGCAAACCGCTATCAAATTCAACAAGCTCACCTGATTGAACTTTTGTTAAACCATATACACGGGCAATACCATCACCCACTTGTAATACGGTACCAACTTCTTCAAGTTCAGCTTCTGATTTAAAGCCCGACAATTGTTGCCTGATAATTGCCGATACTTCGTCTGGTCTTACCTCTACCATAATTTATATTTTCTATTGTAAATCAGTAATATATTATCTTTTATTTATTTGAATTATACCACACCCTGGGCAAATTCCTTTTTTAATTTATTTAAGCCATTAGAGATACTGGCATCAAACTGCTTATCTCCAACTTTCAGTACAAAACCACCAATCAGGTTGGCATTGATCTTTTCTTTGATCAGAACTTCATTCGCACCAATCTCTTTTTTCACAATTGCAATGATCTCAGCTCTGCTGCTCTCCGTAAGTGGAATTGCAGAAGTAACATCTGCAGTCACAATTCCTTTAATGGAATTGTATTGTGCAATCACTTCTTTCGATGTTCCAAATAAAAGGGCAGAACGGCCTTTATTGACCATCAGTTTCATAAATGAAATGGTGATCTTATCTACCTTACCGGCAAACAAACCCTCAAGGATTCCAATTTTTTTATCCTGGGGAACAATTGGATTTTTAAGGATAGCCTCCAGTTCAGGGTTCTGATCAATTACTTGCTCTACCAAAACCATATCATTCTTCAAACTCTCCAGAGCATTGTTCTCTATAGAAAGGTCAATGATTGATTTGGCGTATCTCGATGCTGCTTTATTTTCTGACATTCTAATCTTCTTTAGCTAACTGACAATCTCAATTAGTTTAATTCAACATCTTTTAAAAGATTTGCAACCAAATTCTCTTGTTTTGCTTTATCTTCCAACTGCGAACGCAATACACGCTCAGCAATATCGATAGATAAAGTAGACACCTGACTTTTCAATTCGAATAAAGCAGCTTTCTTTTGGTTTTCAATTTCAATCTTTGCTTTCTCGATTAATTTTGCACCCTCAGTATGTGCCTGAGTTTTAGCTTCATTAATGATACTGTCTTTTAAAGTCTTTGCTTCTTTTAAGATATGGTCACGCTCTGCACGTGCAGATTTCAACAACTCTTCATTTTGAGTGGTTAAACGTGCCATTTCCTGTTTAGCAAGATCTGCTTTGTTCAGTGCATCATCAATAGATTGTTCACGCTCTTTAATTGCTGCCAATACTGGCTTCCAGGCAAACTTGCCTAAAACAAACATTAACAATAAAAATGCTATTGTCTGAAAAATAACTAAACCAAACTCAGGTACTAATAATTCCATTTTCTATCTTATATATTGTGTTCTCTTTTTTTAAAAAATTTGTACCCGGCATTGCTGCCAGGTACAAGTTTACTAGCCATTACCCATTAGGGCAACAACCACTGCGAAAAGCGCAACAGCCTCAACGAAGGCAGCAGCGATCAACATCGCAGTTTGGATTTTAGAGGCAGCTTCCGGTTGACGAGCGATACCGTCCATAGCGGAACCACCAATTTTACCGATACCTAGACCAGCGCCAATCGCAGCTAATCCTGCACCAATTGCAGCAATACTTCCTGTAATCATGATTTTATATATTAATAGTTGTTAAAAATTCTAATTAATGGTGTTCTTCTATAGCCATACCAATAAATAAGGCAGACAAGATAGTAAATATAAAGGCCTGAATAAAAGCAACAAGCAATTCAATTGCACCAATAAAAACGGCAAAGGCCACAGAAATCGGAGCAATATACAAGCTGTTAAAAACAAAGATCAAACAGATCAGAGACAATACCAGAATGTGTCCAGCTGTAATATTCGCAAACAAACGAATCATCAAGGCAATTGGCTTCGTAAAAATACCTACAATCTCTACAGGGATCATAACAATCCACATTAACTTAGGAACATCAGGTGCGAAAATATGTTTCCAGTAATACTTGTTACCGTTAAACACTGTCAATAAGAAAGTCGCTGTTGCTAAAATCATGGTTACTGCGATATTTCCTGTTAAATTTGCCCCTCCTGGAAGGAAAGGAACAAGCCCCAGCATATTGTTAAACCAAATAAAGAAAAATACAGTAAGTAAATAAGGCATAAAGCGCTCATATTTATGGCCAAGGTTGGGCTTGGCAATATCGTCACGTACAAAAAGAATAATTGGCTCCATCCAGGACTGTAAACCTTTTGGAGACTTACCCTTACGTTTTTTGTAACCGCTGGCAACGTTTAAGAATACCGCAAGAATGATTACAATAGAAATCAGTAGGGTACAAACATTTTTAGTAACAGACAAATCTAAAGGACGCGCATTTAATGCATGGTGTTTTTCATCAAGCTGAACATACTGACCATGTTCATTTGGGGTTGCAGAAGCATAATAAATTTTTTCATGCATCTTTACAAAACGCTGGCCACCTTTCTCTACGACAACCTTAGCCTCATCATCATACAGAAAATCTGCAGAGCTAAAACTAACTAATCCGTTTGATGTATACAGAAACACAGGAAGCTGAATATAATATTCACCAATCACATGCCAGCTATGGGAATCTGCAATGTGGTGCAATGCAAATTTTCCAATATCAAACTTCTCTTTACCTTCTGGTTCGGAGTGGGAATTTTCTGCCGCCTGTAGCGTATCAACTTGCGCTAACGCAGGTGCTGTAACAGAAAAAAACGCTAAAAAAAGCGTAAAAACAACAATTAACCTTTTCACTTTAAAATCAAAAACGTGGCTACAATCCATTTACTCGCAGATTTTTACTATTTATTTTGGTGGCGCAAGTTACATAACAAACAGTATATTTCAAAGAAGCTAAACAATAAATATAAAGAAAAAAAATTCAGGACGAAAACCAAGCCGTTTTCCTTGCTTTTCAGACTGTAAATCAGGACGAAAGCCATAGAGAACAACATTTTCAACGCTATCGACCCCATTATGGCCATAATTCCCGTTTCCGGATTACGTTTCATCCCCAAATAAACCACTACATAAGCAATAAAAGTGATACCCCCAAGGAAGCCAAAGACCAGCCAGAATTTTGGAACGAGAACAGTTTGACCAGGAAAAAAAGACGGAAGCATCGACGCAACTCCACCAAGGATGAGCGCATAAGCTATATAGAACAACGTAAACTTTGCTAAATTCAATTTTATCTCTATTTTTTTTACAAAAGTATTAAAAATACCTTTGGAGAAGCCATTCTTATTTTTTATTCAATTGCTTCACAACTTGATATAAAGACAAAAGTACACCAGCAAGACTAAGCATGGCCGTAAATATAGGCTTGGAATGATGTTGGTAATCATCAATCTTATATCCAATAAATGCAAATACACCTATGGTTGCCAGCATTTGGAAACCAATCCCGGAATATTTAATAAAATTTCCTGGCCCCTGATCTTTATCTTTATTAGAGTCTTCCATAACCTGATCAAATAAAAAACACCAATTCATTAGAATTAATTGCTGAATAAAATATTTTTGTATACATTTTAATTGAAATTAAACTCAACAAGTGCTTTTGAAAAATTACGCTATTCATAGCCTAAAGATAATATTAATTTGTTTAGGCTCCTGCATCCTTGCCTCCTGCGGTACTCCCAAAGATACTGCCGCAAGCAGAAGCATGCAAAATTTAACTGCCCGCTATAATTATTTTTATAATGCCAACGTTATATTGGACAACTACGAAGCAGAACTCAGCGACAATTATGCAGATAATTTCAATGATATCCTACCTGTTTATATTGCGCCCGAAAAATTTGACCCCAATGCCAGAGACCCATTTAGCGGGTCTGTAAGCAGCGCTGCCCTGGACAAAGTGATCCATAAAGCACAAACGATCATTGCGGAAAAAAGTTTCAGCAACTATATAGACGACGCCTATCTGCTTCTTGGAAAAGCACAATTTTTAAAAGGAAACTATTTTGTTGCCCAAGAATATTTTGACTACGTGACCAGGACCTATAAAAACAATCTACCTATATACGTACAGGCACTGAACGGAAAAGCCAGAAGTCTGATCCAGCTGAACAATCTAAGAGAGGCAGGTTTCACGCTGGATACATTGGAAGAGAACCTCAAACTCATTAAAAGAAAAAGAGCAGAGCCACTGGCCACACTCGCCCAAATGAGCATTGCCGTTAACCGTTACAAAGATGCCATTGTGTACCTGGAGTCTGCACTTAAAGAAGGAAGTATAAAAAGAAACGAGATCAGGTGGAACTATATCCTTGGACAGTTATACGAAGAAGAAAAAAATTACCATCCATCACTTAAAGATTACATCAAAGTACAAAAGAGCAATGCCGCATTTGAACTCTATTTTAATGCCAACCTGAGCAGAATCAGGGTCAAAGGTTTGTTAAGCGGAGAAAACATGAACCGTAAGCAGGAACTTTCGGCCTTGTTAAAAGACGACAAGAATACAGACTATATTGACCAGATCTTCTATCAGATTGCCCAGAGCTATGCAGACGAAAAAGACTATCAGGGTGCAGAAAAATATTATATGAAGTCTGTAAATGCAAGCACAAGGAACCCTTATCAAAAAGGCTTGTCCTACCTGCGGATAGCAGACCTTAATTTTAAAGAATACAAAAACTACCTTAAAGCGAAGGCCTATTACGACAGTACAGTAAATACATTGCCTAAAAACTATACCGGCTATGATCTCATTCTTAAGAAGGATCAGAACCTGGAGTATCTGACCAGCCGGTACGAATCCATATCTCTTCAGGACACTTTACAGATGATTGCAAAGCTTCCCGAACCGGAGCGTAAACCCAGAATTGAAGCATTTGTAACACCTCCGGTAAAAAAACCTGCAGAACAAGCTTTAAACCTTAACAGCAATTTTCCTGTCTACCAGAATAACCCTCAGAACTCCGGAAAAAAAGCTGCCTCCATAAATACCTTCTATTTTGCAAACACAACTGCAGTAAGCAACGGTTTCATGGATTTCAAGAAGAGATGGGGCAACCGCAAGCTGGAAGACAACTGGAGACAAAGTATCCGGTCTTCATCCCAAGCTAATACACAAAACGTAGCCAACCTTGACAATTCCGGCCTGCCAAACAATCCAGATCATGCACCAAGTACTATGGTTAGTGATTCCGCTAAGATCAAAGCTTATACTGCTGCACTTCCCCTAAGCCCGGATCTCCTTAAAGCCAGCAATCAAAAGATCATTGATGCCTACTATGAGATTGCAAACTTCTACCAGCAGGAACTCAACGATAACGAAGAAGCAGCAAAGATCTATGAACTCCTGCTCCAAAGATTTCCGGATAACAATCATCTGGCCGCCATCAATTACGGCCTTTATTTAAGCTACAAGACCTCCAATCCGGCAAAAGCTTCAGGATATAAAAGCACGGTACTCACGCAATTTCCGTCTACGGTCTACGCAAAGACGATCCTTGATCCTAACTTTACCGTCAGACAATCCGCGCAGGAAGCAGAAATCACCAAACGATATAACAATATCTTTGGCCTTTACGAAAAGAAAGATTTCACTCAGGTCATCACGGATGTAAATGCATTAAATGAAATTTCCCCGAGCAATTATCTTTCTCCGCAATTTGCCTATCTTAAATCTATAGCTATTGGAAGAACCAATAATGTAGATAGTCTGATCAGCGCCTTCAAGGAAATTGTCAGCAAATTTCCAGATGATAAACTGATTACTCCTCTGGTACAAGACCACCTGGCCTATATAGACCAGCACCTGGCTGTCTTCAAAAAAAGAAAAATTGCCCTTACGGACTTTGACCTGGGAGAACCCCGGTTCATGGAACAGCAGATCGCCAGTACGCCGGTGCAACAACCAAAAGAACAAATGGTCGTTCAAACTACAGCGCCAGCGCCAATTAAATCTGAAGTACCTAAGCCACAAACCGTCGCTCAGGTACAACAGCCTGCAATACCT
>NZ_DATMRL010000140.1:0-4970 GCF_035566355.1 Pedobacter sp. | reverse complement strand
AAAGCAGCAATATTTAATTTTTTAGAGGTTTTAGCCGGAAAATCAAACAAAAGAATCTCATCTATCGGCGCTTCCTTCTCCCCTGGCATCTGGTATTTATACGTTTCCAGAGTAGGCCGCCCTGCACTTACATTATTGATCACCCACAGGTCCTTTACCTTTCGCGAATCTTCCCTGTTCAATACAAAATATCTTGAGTTTGGCGACCACAACACATAAGCACTCCGTCTTTTTTTGTTGTTCTTCTCATTTTCTTCATTATTCTCCCCATCTCCATCACTACCATAAGCGTAAAATTTAACACCATCCTTAGTCAGCTGATGTTCTACGATGGTACTGTCCTCCTCATTTTTAACGGCCTTCAGGTAATTGGCTTTGTCCATCCAGTACAAATTGTAATTCCGGCTAAAGACAATGGCGGAAGAATCAGGAGCTACAGAGCCCCAGCTTGGTTTAGCCTTTGGCTTGGAGTAATTTGGAACCTCCGTCAGTTTGGCCGAAGCAATATCATAATTGAAAGAAAAGATCTTCTTCTGCATAGAATCTGCATCCTTTTTATCTTTTCTGTCTTTTTTCAATTCATCAATTGTACTCTTCAATTCAAAAGTGATGCTCTTCTCATCTTTAGAGAATTTAATCTCTTCAATAGGTAAATGCTGCGCATCAAATGGATCCCTCATAATATTGGTGATTTCCGCAGCCAGGTTGGCCAGATTGAATATCGGCTTCTTCGTCCTGCTTGCAGGATCTACCAGATACCATTGTTTACCGTTCGGCGTCTCATAAACATACCAGAAACGATTGCTTAGCTTTAACCAATGCGGATCAACTGTGGTAGAGTAAACGATTTTTTTCAATTTATTAGGTGAAAATCTGGAGGCGAGCTGATAGTTTGCCTTTGGTGGATCAGTAGTTTTCTCCGTTAAAGTGAATGTTTTGGTTTGCGCTGAAACGTATTGCAAAGCCGTTAATGCAAACAAAGCCGAAAAGTAGAGTTTCTTCATTTAGAATAATTTATAAAAGGCCTAAATTATTGAATTATTAAGAGCCTTCGGCGGCGAAATTGTAATAAATAAGATATCTTTATAGTTTTGTAGCAAATCTATATATATGAAGCAGTATTTCTTACCTATTGCAGCCGCTGCAGTTATTTTAACAGCGGGATGCCAGTCAAAATCACAAACAAATTCAAACGCTCAAAGCACCAAAGACAGTACTGAACAAACACAAACAAGCGCTTCTGTCCCTGTTGAAGGACAGAAAATCGATGTGTCCAAGATAAAGCCAGCAGATGCCAAGACCATTTTAGCACGCAAGCAGGTCCCTGTTTTATGTTATCACCAGATCCGCAACTGGAAACCCACAGATGGAAAAGTTGGTAAAGATTATATTGTTGAAATACAAAACTTCAAAGATCAGGTTAAACTACTGGCCGACAGCGGGTACCATTCTATCCTGCCAGACCAGCTATATGCCTACCTGAATACAGGCGCAGCACTTCCAAGCAAACCCATCATGTTCACCTTTGATGATACCGACATGGATCAGTTTACCATTGCAGCACCAACTTTGAAGAAATATGGCTTTAAAGCCGTTTATTTTATCATGACTGTTTCTATCGGCAGAAAAGGAAAATTCGTAGATTATATGACCAAAGAACAGATCAAACAGCTTTCTGACGAGGGCAATATCATCGGAAGCCATACCTACGACCATAAAAACTTCAAAAAATATCAAGGTAAAGACTGGGAAGAACAACTGGATAAACCGACTAAAAAGCTGGAAGATATCACCGGAAAAAAAATGACCGAATTTGCTTATCCTTTCGGTTTATGGAATGCCGCAGGTTTTCCTGAGCTGAAAAAAAGAGGCTTCAGAATGGCGTTCTCCCTGGCCGACAAACGCGATCAGAACGATCCTTTGTACACCGTCAGAAGGATTATTGCCAGCGGCTACTGGAGTCCAAAGACCCTGCACAACAGCATAAAAAACAGTTTCTAATAACTGATTCATTTAAATATTCAAAAAAAAAGGCGGAACAAGTTCCGCCTTTTTTTTGAATAACCATTTGACTAAACAATGGCCTTGATCTGGTATTCCTTTTGGTTAAAGCTAAATAGCTCATTGACCTTTTTCCCAGTCATCAGTTTCCCTACCGGCGATGCCGCAGATATAGCGAAATAAGTTTCCCCTTCCAGATTCATTTGTCCGGCACTAATACTGATGTAAAAAACACCATTGGATGTATATACCAAGCTGCCATTTCTGATGGTTTCACTAACCGGCACATCCTTGATAGAGTGAAGGAGTTGCAAATTCTGCTTCGCATCCATCAGTAAACTCTTATTTCTGGTGATGTCCTGCTGCATCATTTCCCTGGTGGTCTCAAACTTGTCCCCCGCACTGCTTTTGGTATCATCATTGCTGGCCTCCTGAGCCTGAAGCAATGCAGTTTCTGCAGTATGAATCCTTTGCTCAATAAAATCAGCACAAAGCTGATACAGTTTCTCTTTGATCTGATCCATATTTTACTCTTCTACCCACCTTACCTTATTTTCTATAGGCGTTCTTTTTGCAGGTCGGGCCTCTTCATTATGGTATCCCATATAAAAAAGGCCAAAGCACTTTTCATTTTCGCCAAGCTGCAGAAAATCACCTAAGTCTGAAATCATTTCGGGAGAACTCCAGTAAGCCCCCACATTCAGCGCCTCTGCTGTCAATGCCATATTCTGCACTGCGCAGGCCAGGGCAGCAATCTCCTCCCAGGCCGGAAGTTTGTCGGGATTCAACTGTGCATTGATCACAATAACACAACTCGACTGTCTCACTTTTTCAGTGACACTATCGTATTTTTTCTGGAGAAAAGAAGCTGCAGGTGTATTTTCTTTATACAAGCGGGCAAGCTGCTCTCCTAATTTCCATTTTCCTTCATTTCTAAACACAACAAATCTCCAGGGCTCTGTTAATTTATGGGTCGGCGCATAATTGGCACTCTCTAAAATCTGGCGGATTACGTCTACCGGTATCTCCTGGTTGGTGTAACTGATTGGAAAAATACTTCTCCTCCTTTTGATAATCGCATTTAATATATCTATCTCTTTTTCCATGAATCTTTTTATACGTGTAATACGGAGCAAAAATAGCACTTATCCGGGCTTAATTGTTTGCCTCCCGTCATTGTTTCAGATCTTCATCTTTGCGAGCTGTTTTTTTACCTGTTTGGCCCGGCCAAAAAAAGCAATACTCTCCTTATCTTCCAGATGATAAATTGTTTGCAGCAGTTCGTCTTTAATCCAGGGATATCTTGGGGCCAGATTCGCCAGCGCCTGCATACAGTGCACCTTTGTGGCCACCAGAACCTGTTCATCGATCAACCAGGCGAACAAAGTATCCACCAGTGGTTCCAAATCCGTTTCCTCCAATTGTCTTTCAGAAAGACCAATGACCTTCTTACCCGTAAAAAACGCTGCAATCTTTCCGTAATGACGCATACAGGATGGATTATCTTGTCTTGCAAAGCCCCTAAGGAAATGATCCAGATGCGGCCCAATGCAAGGATAGTTTACAAAACTATATTCCAGGATCCAGGCAAATCGAAAAGCGACGTCCTTTTTTGAAAAGAAAGTAAGCTCTATCAGATCATCAATAGTAAAATGGCCATCAGGGTCTTTAACCAGGAATCTTTCCTCTGCAATGGTGGTAAGAATATCTACCATCCGGCTCTCCATAGACACACTCAGTCTTTCTATCAGTTCATTTTTGGTCACAGCATTAAAATTTTAAGAGATCAAAACTACCGAATCAGAATCATTTTATAAATTTATAACTACCTTTGCGGCTTATTTTTCAGTATTATGATTTCAGTTTCTAATTTATCGCTGCGTTACGGAAAACGTACCTTATTTGAAGATGTTAACTTAAAATTCACCCAGGGCAATTGCTATGGTGTTATCGGAGCTAACGGAGCAGGTAAATCCACCTTTTTAAAAATCCTTTCAGGCGAAGTTAATCAAACCACCGGAAGTGTTGCTTTTACACCCGGAGAAAGAATGGCCGTTTTAAAACAGAACCATTATGAGTTTGATGAATTTCCGGTAATTGAAACGGTGATGATGGGACACAAGGAATTGTACGACATCATGAAAGAAAAAGATGCCATTTACCTGAAAGAAGATTTCACCGATAAAGATGGTGAACGTGCAGGCGAACTGGAAAACAGATTTGCCGAAATGGACGGATGGAATATGGAAAGCAATGCAGCCACCATGCTGAGCAATCTTGGAATTAAAGAAGATTTACATTATAAACAACTCAAGGAAATTGACGGTAACCAGAAAGTACGTGTTCTTCTGGCACAAGCTCTGTTTGGCAATCCGGACATCCTGTTATTGGATGAGCCGACCAACGACCTGGACATCGATACGATTGCCTGGTTGGAGAATTTCCTTGCAGATTACCAAAATATCGTATTGGTTGTATCCCACGACAGGCACTTTTTAGATGCTGTATGTACGCATATTGTGGATATTGACTTCAGCAAAATGAGTATTTATTCCGGTAACTACACCTTCTGGTATGAATCAAGTCAGCTGGCATTAAAACAACGCAGTGACCAAAACAAGAAACTGGAAGAGAAAGTAAAAGAACTCCAGGAATTTATCCAGCGTTTCAGTGCCAATGCTTCTAAATCGAAACAGGCAACTTCCCGTAAAAAGGCGCTAGACAAAATTGACATTTCGGAGATCAAAGCTTCCAGCAGAAAATACCCAGCCATTTTATTCAATAACCTGGGCAGAGAAGCAGGAGACCAAATCTTACAGGTAGAAAATTTATCGCACAGTGCCAATGGGGAAGTGATGTTTAAGAACATCAATTTCATGGTCAATAAAGGTGATAAAATTGCCATTTTATCTCAAAACAGTTTAGCAACTACAGCTTTTTATAACGTGTTAACTGGTCGTGAGAAAAAC
>NZ_DATMRL010000139.1:0-11435 GCF_035566355.1 Pedobacter sp. | reverse complement strand
CATCTTGCCATCAGTAAAGGCGAGTGGGCTGCTGATGAGCCCGTCCTTGCCAGGGTACATAGTTCTTGTGTAACGGGTGATATATTTGGTTCCTGCAGGTGTGACTGTGGCCCGCAATTGCATAAAGCATTGGAGATGATCGAGAAAGAAGGTAAGGGTGTGGTGGTTTATATGAACCAGGAAGGCAGAGGTATTGGCCTTGTGAATAAACTTCGTTCTTACAACCTCCAGGATGAAGGCTTTGATACTGTGGAGGCCAATATTAAGCTTGGCTTTAAAGGTGACGAGAGAGATTATGGGGTAGGTGCGCAGATATTAAGATCTCAGGGGGTAACTAAAATGAAATTAATGTCTAACAATCCGACCAAGAGAGCTGGCTTGATTGGATATGGACTGGAGATCGTGGAGAATATTCCGATTGAGATTGAAAGTAATAAACATAATGAAACTTATCTGAAGACCAAAAGGGACAAGATGGGACATCAAATAATGAAAGGTTAAAAGAGATTATTTTTTCTTACTCTTTTTATCTTCTAAAACAGCTTCTTTATTCAGGAGCTGTTTTTCTTTTTTTGCCTTTTCTTCCGCCTCTTTTTTCTTAAGGTTCTTTTTATATCTGCCGGTTATTTTCTGCAGAAACTCCCTGAAATTGTCAAACTGCTGATTATACATCAGGCCCAGGGAAGTTACATTTGCATTTTGCTGGTTTACAAGTGTGTTGACCAAAATACTCTGTTGTGTTGGAGGTTTATTGGCTAATTTTGCAACCAGTGTACCATCTTTTTTCAGTAAGGCGAGTATTTCAACTTCGCTTCCTACATTGTTTTTTGAAAAGCCTATCGGGGATAGATCACTGGTGCTCTTTCTGTCTACAATTCCGGCATTTAAAATAATCCTGTCTTTAAAGAACTTAAAAGAGGCATTTGCTTCACTGAAAGACCGGATATTAATATCGACAAAATCCAGGTTAAGAGAAGATAAAACATTATTAAATTGATTAAAGAGTAATTCTGTAGCCGTGCTGGTTACACCGGAAGTGAGTTGCTCTCCAAGATTTTGTCTTCCATTTCCAGGTGCAAAACTCCGGCGTATAATTAAGCTGAAGGCCTGGAGGTTTAAGTTGTTCGGATCATTAAAATAGGCCTGTAAATCCTCTTTGATGGCTGGATTGGACGGGAACGAAATATCCAGTTTGATGTCTGGCTTTAACAGAAGCCCTGAAAGACCCATTTCAACATCTGTAGGGACCCTTTCTGAGGAGTTGGGACTGGTTTCTCTGTTGGCTGCAAGGTATAAGTCACTTAAATTGGCCCGAAGTGAATAGATGGCTTTGAGTTGTATTTGAGCGGCAGAGGGGTTTCCTGTCCAGCGAATAGAACCGCCTTGTTTAATAGAGAATTTTTTATTGATAACTTCCTGGGCTGTAAAATCAAAATTACCTGATTCAATAATATAGTCTCCTGTCATCTCAAAATCTCCTAAACTGTTGATTTCAAGGTCCAGGTCTGCATTGCCCTTACCGCTTAATTTTCCAAGGGTAGTATAAATGTTTGCGGTGCTGTTTGGATCAACACTGAGCTTGAAACTCATGGTCAGGCCGTCAAAACTGGTTTGGCTTTTAACTACTTTGGTCGTGTCTTTACTTACAAAGGTGATGAAATCTTTACTGGATACTGTCTCGGAACTATTAAGGGGCAGGTTAAATACGGTGCCTTTCTCGGTTTTTGCATCGATGCCAATAAATAATTTGTTGGTTGGCCCTTTAAATTTAAATGTTCCGGTAGCATAGGCCTGTCCATAATAGAGAGAATTGTCTTTTATGGTGGTATTCAGGGCCATAAAATTTTTCGCATCTACAATGATGTCCAGGCCAGGATCCTCAATGTTATTTAGATCAACAGTACCGTTCGCGATTGCCGTATTGCCATCATTGTCGGTAATTTTGAGGTCTTCGAGCCTAATGATGCTGTTGTCTACATTGACTTTATCTGACAGAGAATAGGCTGTTTTAAGGTAGTTTACGGTAACTTTAGCCTTGTTGAATTCCAATGTTCCATTAATCTCCGGCTTGTCGAAGGAACCTTTGACAGTAAGCTCAGAAGAAACATTTCCCTTCAGGTCAGATACCAGGCTATTTACAAAAGGTTCAAAAATAACCAGTTTACTGTCATCCAGTTTCACAGAGAGGTCAATCTTCTTTTCAGTCAGGTCCAGACCCCCATCTGCTTTTAAGGTCTCATTTCCATTGGTGAGTATCCGTGTATAGATATTAGCCTTGTTGCTGGCCCCGTCAAATGATGAAGTATCCGTAAGTGTTCCGACATAGGAGTCGTTCAAACTGAGCGAATCAATTTTGATGTCGTTATTCAGTTTGACAGAACTTAACAGGTTCTTTATGCGGGTTTTTCCGTTTACATTCCCATATAGTTTAAGCCCTACAGTTTTGGTGAGCGGATTGAGGGTTTTTAGATTAAAGTCTTTAAAACCGACCAATAAAATATCTTTTGGATCACTTGATATCAGCCCATTAATGCTGAGAGACTGATTTCCGTTACTTAAATCAAAATTGGAAATTTCTGTTTTACCCTGGTGAAAGTTAATTCTTACTTTTTCCTGAATTTTCCAGTCTTCGTTATTGATGGTCAGGATAGAAGGTAAAATGCTGATCCTGGCGGTCGTGTCACTAGCAAATTCCACCAGACCATTTAGATCCAGTTGGTTGGCGTCGTCGGAATTAGATAGCTTTACGTTGAGTGAAAGGCTATCGTTTCTTAGAATATTTGAGATGTTCACATTTTTAATGTACAAACTGTCATTCAGGTCTACTCTGTCGGAGGTGATAATGGCCTGCAGCTGTGAATTACCTGTGTTTTCATCAATAATGATGTTGTTTACAGTAACGCCTTTAAATTTTAGTTTCTTGATGAAACCATTGAGTGTCGCAATTTTATTCCTGGAGTCGAATTTTCCAATGAGTACAGCCTGGTCTTCGATTTCCAGGCCGGGTGCGAGTAGTTGTGCGACCGGTTCAAACCGCTTTATATTAAGGTTAAACTGGAAATTTTGCGTCCCGTATTTTACGATATCTGCTTTTAATGATGGAATATATGTTTTAGCGAGCGCTTTATAATAAGAAGGAATGGTATTTAAATCATATTCTCCCTTAATACTTGCATCCAGTACATCTGAGTTGATGGTCAAAGTGCGGTCCAGTCCAATGCCCTGGGCTTTTAATAGTATAGAGTCAATTGTATAGATGCCTTTTACATTGTCCAGTCTGATTTTATCTATGGCCAGATTACCCTGTATATTGTTCAAATCATTTCCCGAGAAATTGGTGCTAAAGTTTGCATCAATCTTTAAGGAGTCTTTGAATAACTTGAGGGCTTTCAGCTTTGCATTTTTAATGGTCGCTTTAAAGTTAAAAACGGGTAATGCCGGATTCAGATTGACTCCGCCATCAAAAACGAGCTGTACATTCTTGTCGTTAATCTTTAAACTCCCGTCAAAGTATTTTTTGTCGAAAATACCATTGATTTTCACATTGCTATAACGATAGTTGTTGAAGTCTATGTATTGTATGTCTCCGTCGATATCTTCTTTTAATTTATTGATCTCGGTACCATAACCCTTGATGTTTACTGCAGAAGTTACTCTTCCAAGAGAATTTTCACCGAGCAGGTCGCCTAAATTGAAATCGTAGGTTTTTACACTTCCCGAATAGGAGGGAAGTCCTGCTTTATCAATTTTCATATTGACATCAGACACTACACGGCCGAGCTTTGTTTTAAACTCGCCGTAAGCGATAAAATCATTCTGAAAGCCTGTAAAGGTTCCATTGAAATTAATATTTCCGAATTTCGATACAATAGAGGGGATAAGTTTGATTTTCTTACCTGTTGTGTTGCTTAGAAGTTGATCTAGATCGGTTTTATTGGTGCCGGCCATGTCAATCTTCATGTCCATAAAAGTCTCTTTAAGATAAGGTAAACCTTTAAGAATGAAATCTCCTTTGATATAAGTTGCCTGTCCGGCTTTGACAGACAGCTTTGTTGCTTTGAGGCTGTTGACCAGACCTGTAACCTGGCCGTCTACATCAATGTTGAGGTTCATCTGGTCGAGTTCGGGAGCGAAATAGGCTACATCTTTAGAGTCCAGGTGGCTGTTTTTAAAATGCGCTTTCATGCGTACTTTATTGATATAGTCATTGAAATCATCAAATTTGCTGAAACGCATTTGATAATAGTCGGTCAGGCGACTTTGGTTTGTGACCAGTAGTAATTTTTTGAGCTCTATCTGATTGGAGTCTATGGTTGTAAATGCGCTTAGGTTTTTAAGGTAAAAGCCACTTTTTTCTCTGAATGTGAGGTTTTTAATGTTGGCCTGAAGGAGATGGTCTGTTGTATTCAGGTCTTCTAAAATACCATTGAGGTTTCTTAAGCTGACGTCGTCGAAATTTACACCCTTTATCTTATCGTTGTATTTTAAGTTTTTATATTTGAAATTTAGGTTATTCAAAATTACCCGGTTAAAGGAAATGACATAAGGTTTTTTCTTTTTCTTAACCGTTGGCGGGCCTGAATCAAAATAATCGATAATGAAATCAATATTCGTGGAGCCATCTTTATAAGACTTTAGAAAAAAGGATCCGTTATTGATTTGAACTGTATTAACATCAATTATCCTTTGCTTTATGGATAGTTTGTTGAGGTCGACCAGGAACTTTGGGGTATTTAAAATGGTATCTTTCTGCAGGTCGAGAACAACCAGGTCTTCTATAACTACAGACTTGAATGGTTTGATGTAAATGCCACTTAGCGAGATGGTTGTTTTTAATTCGGCAGATAAATAGTCTGCGGCTTTTTTTGCAATGAAGGTTTGGACAGGTTTAAACTGAAGCGCAAATAGTACAATACAAAGCAACAATAGAATTGATGCTATAAACCATAGGAGTATTTGTAATAGTTTTTTGATATTTTTGTAGCTTAAATAATATAAACGTGTCTGTAATACTTGCTATCGAATCTTCCTGTGATGAAACTTCAGTTGCTATCTGTAACAACGGCAAAATTACAGCCAATGTTATTGCAAACCAAACAATTCATGAAAATTATGGTGGGGTAATTCCGGAGTTGGCTTCCAGGGTACACCAGCAAAATATTGTTCCGGTTGTTCAACAAGCGCTAATTGATGCTAAAGTTAGTAAAAAGGAAATTAATGCTGTTGCTTTTACCCGTGGTCCTGGATTATTAGGCTCTTTATTGGTGGGTGTTTCTTTTGCAAAATCCTTCGCTTTGGCATTGGATCTTCCCTTGATTGCCGTAAACCATATGCATGCCCATATTCTGGCGCATTTTATTGATGATCCAAAACCGAATTTTCCTTTTCTTTGTTTGACGGTTTCAGGTGGACATACTCAAATTGTGCTGGTGAAAGACTATGCCGATATGGAAATTATTGGGGAAACACTTGATGATGCGGCGGGTGAGGCTTTTGATAAGACGGCTAAATTGCTGAAACTTCCCTATCCTGGAGGCCCTCTGATTGATAAACATGCAAAACTTGGAAATCCGCATGCTTTTAAATTTCCTGAACCTCAGATTAAAGGGCTGGATTATAGTTTTAGCGGTTTTAAGACGGCTATTTTATATTTTATCAGAGATAAGGAAAAAGAAAACCCTGATTTTATCAATGAGCACTTGAATGATATTTGTGCATCTGTTCAATACAGCATTGTACAGATTTTGCTCAATAAGTTAAAAAAGGCCGCTAAGGCCCATGGAATCAAAGATATTGCGATTGCTGGCGGGGTGTCTGCTAACTCCGGATTACGGGAAGCTTTGCAAATGCTGGCGAAGGAGCAGGGCTGGAATGTATTTATTCCCGCTTTTCAGTATTGTACAGATAATGCAGGTATGATTGCGATTGCAGGTTATCATAAATATTTGGCTAATGATTTTGTTGGTCAGGATATCGCTCCTGCTGCAAGAATGATTTTTTAAATTAAAATAACGGTTATGAATTCGATGAGCTTTCTTTTTCTGGGATTAATGTTAGTTCCTTTCGTACTATTTATCATTTGGCTTTTTAAACAGGATAAAACGAAAAACTATCTGGGATTGGTGGTTCTGTTGGTGGCTATTGTTCTGGTTGTGATTGTGGCCATCTATGTGGATGCAAAATATATGAAGGCAGCGTAATGGAGTTATACCATAATAAAGAACATAAAAAAGGCCCGTTTAATTTTTAAACGGGCCTTTTTTATTTAATTAATTACTATTCTAATTCTTCCAGCTTATCGCCTGTCACTTCCTGTCTGATTTTTGCTTCGATCTCATCAGATAATTCAGGATTATCTAACAATAATTGTTTAACAGCGTCTCTTCCCTGTCCAAGTTTAGTATCCCCGTAGGAGAACCATGAGCCGGCTTTTTTAATAATGTTAAAATCAACTCCAAGATCGATGATCTCACCAACTTTAGAGATGCCCTGGTTAAACATAATATCGAATTCTGCAATCCGGAAAGGTGGAGCAACCTTATTCTTAACAATTTTAACTTTGATCCTGTTTCCTGAAACTTCTTCTGAATCTTTGATCTGTGAGGTCCTGCGAATGTCTAAACGTACAGAAGCATAAAACTTTAAGGCATTACCACCTGTGGTCGTTTCAGGGTTTCCAAACATAACACCAATTTTTTCACGCAACTGGTTGATAAAGATACAGCAGCATCCGGTTTTAGAGATGGTACCTGTCAGTTTACGTAGTGCCTGAGACATTAAACGGGCTTGTAAACCCATTTTGGAGTCTCCCATTTCGCCTTCTATCTCTGCTTTTGGTACAAGGGCAGCAACGGAGTCAATAACGATCACATCGATGGCTCCGGAGCGGATCAGATTATCTGCAATTTCCAGCGCTTGTTCACCATTGTCCGGTTGTGCAATCAACAGATTTTCAACATCAACACCCAATTTTTTTGCATAAAACTTATCAAAAGCATGTTCTGCATCAATGAATGCAGCTACACCACCTGATTTTTGAGCTTCAGCAATAATATGTGTTGCCAGAGTTGTTTTACCAGAGGATTCAGGGCCGTAGATCTCGATGATACGGCCTTTTGGAACACCACCTATGCCCAATGCGATATCCAAACCAATAGATCCGGTAGAAATGGATTCCATTGACTCTATAGCCTGGTCACCTAACTTCATCACGGCGCCTTTACCATAAGATTTTTCTAACTTATCAAGTGTAAGTTGTAGTGCTTTTAATTTGTCTGCGTTTGGATTCATTTCTTTAAAATTCTGTTCTTAGGATAAATATCTATTCTTTAGGAATATTGTCTTTGAAAGTAAAAGTGCTAATTATGTTAGCAAAAGTAAGTATTTGTTTATTGATAAAAAAATTAATCTGATAAATATAATTTTATTTCTATTTTTTAACTAACTATTTTAGTTTTCTGGTTCCGCTCATAATAGCGGCACAGATGTGTGATTTCACAGATACTGCATTTGGGCGATCTGGCTACACAGATATAACGGCCATGGAGTATCAGCCAATGATGAGCGATATGAATGGTGTGTTCGGGAAGGTGTTTCACAAGATCTTTTTCAACAGCAAGTGGTGTTTTTCCATTGGTAAGTCCAATACGGTTTGCTACTCGAAATACGTGTGTATCTACAGCCATAGCAGGTGCATTGTAAATTACAGAAGCAATTACATTTGCGGTCTTCCTGCCCACACCAGGGAGCTTTTGAAGGTCATTAATATCTGAAGGAACAAGGCTTCCAAAATCATTGACCAGCATATTGGCCATGCCCACCAGATGTTTTGCTTTATTGTTTGGGTAACTTACAGTTTTAATGTAATCAAATACAATATCTGAGGTGACTTCTGCTAAAGATTTTGGTGTAGGAAACCGTTGAAAAAGAGCCGGAGTAATCATGTTTATCCTCTTATCTGTACATTGTGCAGACAAAATTACAGCGATAAGCAGCTGGAATGGGTTGTTGTAATGGAGTTCTGTTTCTGCATTTGGCTGTTTAGCCGAGAAATGTTCCACAAACAACTGGTATCGTTCTTTCTTAAGCATGTGCAAATATACTATCCGCAGGGACATAAAAAAGCTGCCTCGAAAGAGGCAGCTTTAAAATTACTTGGCCATGTTGTAAGCCAGAATTTTTTGAATCACCTCGTCACTGGGATCTTTCATCAGACCATCCAGGCCCGCCTTTAGATCGTCATAAGGGAAGGAGTCAATTTCTTCAAAAAATTCAGTGTTTGATTTTTCTGATTTCTGATGAAAATGAGACAGGTTGTTAATTGAAGTAGAGGTTGTTATCATAAGCAATAAACTGTTTTTTTGTTTATTATTAAACGCAACAATCTACTGTTTATTTTAACCTGTAATAATAATTTTGAAAACAAATTTCAGCGGGGGGTTATCCCACTTCTTTCACTTTCATCATCTTCCTTAAATTGCTCAGCGCGTATCTCATTCTTCCTAAAGCAGTATTGATACTTACATCGGTGAGATCAGCAATTTCTTTAAAGCTGAGGTCGGCATAGTGCCGCATAATTAAAACTTCTTTCTGCTCATCGGGTAGTAAATGGATCATAGCCCTGAGATCTGTATGTGTCTGATCTCTGAGCATTCTGTCTTCTGCACTTTCTTCATAAATCTGCAGCATATTCAGAATATCAGTTCCATCAGAACTTGTAATGGCTGGCGCACGTTTTTCCCGTCTGAAATAATCTATAACCAGGTTGTGCGCAATACGCATCACCCAAGGCAGAAACTTGCCTTCTTCATTGTATCTTCCTGATCTTAAGGTGTTGATCACTTTTATAAAAGCATCCTGAAATATATCCTCTGCCAGATATTGATCTTTTACCAATAAATAAATAGATGTATATATTTTTGATTTATGTCTTTTTAGAAGTTCTTCCAAAACAGACTCGTCCCCGTTAAGGTACAACTTCACCAGATCCTGATCACTATTTAATTGTAATTTCATAGGAGTATCTATACTAAATTCCCTTGCCTATTGCTTAAAATATTTAGTAGCGGTCTAATCTATAGCAGTTCTCCTATTAGTTTCTTTAAATGAATGGTTCAATTGTTGTGGTTATTAATTCCAAAAGAAGCATTTTTTTATCATAATTCAATAAGAAAAGTGTTAAAAAAAAATAAAAGTACCCTGAGGGCCTTATTTTTGCGTTCCCGGGAATGACCAATGTAACTTTTTTGGGGTATATTAGCAGCATTCTATCCAGCAGTATGAGTAAGGAAACAGAGAAAGATCCACATAGAAATATTATTATAAAAGGGGCGAGGGTTCACAATCTTAAAAACATTGATGTAGCCATTCCAAAGAATAAACTGGTTGTTATTACCGGCATGTCGGGGTCGGGGAAGTCCTCACTGGCATTTGATACTTTATATGCCGAAGGGCAGCGGAGATATGTAGAAAGTCTTTCTGCTTATGCCAGACAGTTTATGGGCCGGATGAATAAACCTGATGTTGATTATATAAAAGGTATTGCGCCTGCTATCGCCATAGAACAAAAGGTGATAACTTCGAATCCAAGGTCTACGGTGGGAACCTCAACGGAAATCTATGATTATCTGAAACTCCTGTTTTCGAGAATTGGAAAAACCTATTCTCCTGAATCGGGACAGATTGTAAAAAAGGACAGTGTAACGACCATTGTTGATTTTATTTCTGCACTGGAGAAGGAAAGTACGGTGACTATTTATTGTCCTCTTTTTCCTCATAACAACCGGACGATTAAGGAGGAATTGGCTGTTTTACTTCAAAAGGGTTTTTTGAGAGTCTTGCTCAATGACCAGATTTATAAGATCGAAGCGATCCTGGAAGATGAGGGTTTTAAAGATGTGGAGCTGACAAGTGAAAACACGGTTATGATCTTAATTGATCGTATTGTAGTGAATAAGGAAGAGGAAACCCTAAGCCGTATTGCTGATTCTGCACAGACTGCATTTTTTGAGGGTAAGGGAGATTGTTATGTGGAACATGATGGTGAAATGACCCATTTCTGTGACCGTTTTGAACTTGACGGGATCAAATTCGAAGAGCCTACACCTAACTTTTTTAGTTTTAATAATCCGTACGGGGCCTGCAAAAGATGTGAAGGTTATGGGAATGTGATCGGCATTGATGAGGACCTGGTTATTCCTGATAAAAGCAAGAGTATCTATGACAATGCGATTGCCCCGTGGCGCGGAGAGAAAATGAGGGAATGGTTAAATAAACTGATCAGAAATGCAGATAAATTTGACTTCCCTATCCACCGTTCTTACAGCGAACTGACTGATAAACAACAGAAACTGCTGTGGACAGGAAATAAATATTTTGAAGGACTGGATGCATTTTTTAAAGATTTAGAAGAACAAACTTATAAGATACAATATCGTGTAATGCTTTCCCGGTACCGGGGAAAAACAGTGTGCCCTGACTGTAAAGGGTCCAGGCTCAGAAAGGATGCTTCCTATGTGAAGATTGGTGGTAAATCTATTATTGATATAGTTTTAATGCCGCTTTCTACCATACTTGATTTCTTTGAAAAGCTGGATCTGTCAGAAACAGACCAGAAGATATCTAAAAGATTACTGTCCGAAATCTTTAACAGGGTGGAGTACCTGAATAATGTTGGTTTGGGTTATTTAACCTTAAACAGGTTGTCCAATACGCTTTCCGGGGGAGAATCACAACGTATTAATCTGGCTACTTCATTGGGCAGCAGCCTTGTGGGATCTGTATATGTACTGGATGAGCCAAGTATCGGTTTACATCCCAGAGATACCAATAAACTGATTGGTGTTTTGGAATCTTTGAGAAATGTAGGAAATACCGTTTTGGTGGTTGAACATGAGGAAGAGATGATGAAAGCGGCAGATCATATTATAGATATTGGGCCTGAAGCAGGTACACATGGGGGTAATCTGGTGTTTAGCGGAACCTATGGAGAGATCATTAAAGATAAACATAGCCTGACTGGCCGATATCTGGCCGGAAAGGAACGTATAGAGGTACCTGGAAAGAGACGTAAATGGAAAGACCATGTGCTCTTAAAGGGAGCGAGGGAAAACAACCTGAAGAATATCGACGTAAAATTTCCTCTTGGAGTTTTTACGGTGGTAAGTGGGGTATCCGGTTCCGGTAAAACGAGTTTAGTCAAAAAGATTCTTTACCCTGCTTTGCAAAAAGCGATTGGTAATTATGCCGGAGAACAGACCGGGGCATATGATGGAATATTTGGAAACCTGGATCTGGTGAGTGCTGTGGAAATGGTAGACCAGAATCCGATCGGGAGGTCTTCGCGTTCTAACCCGGTTACCTATGTAAAAGCCTGGGATGATATCAGGGCTTTATTCTCGGCTTTACCGGCCTCTAAGGCTGCAGGTCTTAAACCA
>NZ_DATMRL010000138.1:0-10178 GCF_035566355.1 Pedobacter sp. | reverse complement strand
CTGACTTAAATCGCGTTTAATGTCCCGGTCACCGTAACTATAGGTACCAAAAATATTCAGCTTGTTTTTGCGGTAATTAAATATTCCACTGCCCGTGTATCGGTTTAATTGTCCACGGGTGTAACCACCACTCAAACCCACATTCAATCCATCTGATTTTATTTTCTTTGAAATAATCTCAATCACTGCACCACCCTGTGCCTCATATTTGGAAGATGGATTAGACATGACCTCTATCTTTGAAATATGATCAGAAGGAATGCTTTGCAAATAAGCCGCAAGATCGTCTCCGGATAACCTTACCGGTTTACCATCCATATAGACCGTAACACCTTTATTATTCGCTGTGACCCCGCCATCACTGTTGGTCTTTACTCCTGGCGCTTTACCTAAAGCATCCCAAACAGTACCGCCACTGGCCATAATGCTCTTTTCTACATTGAATACAACGCGATCTGTTTTCCGTTCAATAGTAGGTTTGGTAAAAGTAACCTCAACCTCAACCAGCTGCCTGCTCTCATTCAGCATCACCAGGCTAAGACTATCTTTTGGTAAGCTAAAAGTACGAACTATAGACTTATACCCCAGCAGTGAAGCAGAAAGCTGATAAGGTGCCTGGTTCAAACCAGTCAGTATAAATTTACCCTGATCGGCCAGCTGACTGCTGATCACCTGTCCATGCTGTGAAATCGTTATTGTGGCAGCATCCAGTGGTTTGCCCTGTTCATCACGAACAATTCCGCTTAATTTTTGCTGAGCGGAAAGTTGAAAAGGAAAGAAAATCAATAAAATATAAACTAGCTTTTTCATCTCATTTAAATTATACCACAAACCTACCCTGCCGCTTCCTAAACGGGAGTTAAGTTGAGTTAAATAGAGTTAAATCGTATCTTAACCTGATCATAGCAGATAAATTATGAGGAACTTTACCTTATGAAATGGCTCAAAGCAAAATATACTTATGTATTGATCGTACTTTCTCTGTTGGTGAGCACCGGGCTCCAGGTGGTATGGCTTCAGCAGCTTTTTGAGGCGCAGCAGAAACAACTTAAAGATGAAATAGAAAGTCTGGTCAGTAAAACTGCACAAGCCAATTTGTATTACAGCATCACCAAATTTAAAGATCCAGGCAACCTTTCGCTGGCTAAACAACTCTTTCTCTCCCCGCAGTGGGAACAACTGCGTCTGGCATTTGACAACATGAAAATCCAGGGCGTACGTACTTCGAGCAGGATCATTGTAGATAATGACAGCACTGCAGTAATCCTGGGCTTAAGCGTAAAAGATAATCCTTCAAAAAAACGCGCAAAACCTGTGGTCATTGGTTCAGAAAGTAGTCCGGAGGAACTGAGATTAAGTGATAGCCTCTCTCTGATACAAATGAAAAAAAATGTAAACGCTGCTTTAAAAAAAATGGGGATTAATTCCAGACCTTATTATAACATCTATTCTCTTAACAATACAAAAGCGCATCAAAGCAATGTTCCGGCAGGCTTTAAACCTGCATTTACCACCAGAAGTTATCTTTATAATATCCAGAACATCAACAGATATCAATTGAACCTGGCTTCTGTGAATTCAGTAGTATGGTATAGAATGCGGTACTATTTAGCCTCTTCTATGCTCATGGTGATCCTCACCTGTGCCGCTTTTTATTTTATACTTAAACTGTTGCGCAGCCAAAACTTATATGCAGCAGCGAAAGCTGATTTCACCAGTAACATGACCCATGAGCTCAAAACGCCAATTGCAACCGTACTATTAGCCATGGAATCTATCAAGAAATATAAACTGATCAATCATCCGGAAACCCTGCAGCACTACCTTGACATCAGTCAGCACGAAATGCAGAGACTAGATCTGATGGTTGAAAAAGCATTAAATGTCAGTAGCGGAACTGAAGCAGATCAACCACTTAAACTGGAATTATATGATGTCCAATCTGGATTACAGCAGGTGATTCATTCTATGCACCTGCGCTTGCAGAACAGCGATGCAAATATCTCTTTCCAACTTTTAGAAGAACCTTGTTTTATTTATGCAGACCCCTTACATCTGACCAATATATTTTATAACCTCATTGACAATGCCTTTAAATATTCCGGGAAGAAGCTATTTTTGGAAATCAATTGTAAATATGATTCCGAAAAAGTAATACTGACTTTCAAAGACAACGGGCCTGGCATTGACAAAATCTATCATAAAAAGATCTTTGAAAGGTTCTTCAGAGTTCCGGCACAGGGTGACACACATGATATCAAAGGATCAGGTTTAGGATTGCATTATGTAAAACAAATCGTAGAAAAACATAACGGGACAATCAAAATTAAAAGTGAACCCGG
Source organism: Pedobacter sp. (assembly GCF_035566355.1). Taxonomy (GTDB): domain Bacteria; phylum Bacteroidota; class Bacteroidia; order Sphingobacteriales; family Sphingobacteriaceae; genus Pedobacter. The sequence continues at coordinate 7,836 of NZ_DATMRL010000138.1, read as the reverse complement.
ACATGGAACCAGTTTTATCATCACTTTCCCAATAGCATTATGAGTTTTAAAGTATTATATGTAGAGGACGAACCATTTTTATCACACATTGTTAGTGATGGCTTAAAAAGCAGTGGTTATGCCGTTCAGACTGTTGCAGATGGTAACCTGGTAATGGATGCCTATTTTTCTTTACATCCCGACATCTGCATTCTGGACATTATGCTGCCCTCCAAAGACGGTTATACACTCGCTAAAGAACTCAGAAAGGCACAGCCAGACTTACCGATTATCTTTTTAAGTGCAAAATTGTTGCCTGAAGATGTAGTGAAAGGCTTTAAATCAGGGGGTAATGACTACCTCAAGAAACCGTTCAGCATGGACGAATTGCTGGTACGGATGGAAGCTTTATTACAGCGCTTTGGGAAAGAGGTCATCGGACAGGAAACCGAAAACAATAAAATTTATTCGTTTGCAAACTGCCAGCTTGATACAGTGCAGCAAAAACTAACCACCTCTTCTGCTGCGCATTCTCTTTCCTTTAAAGAATGCGCTTTACTGGAAATGATGATCCTGCGTAAGAATGATGTGTTGGAGCGCCAGGAAGCATTGATCAAAATCTGGGGCGATGATAATTATTACAATACCAGAAGTATGGATGTGTTTATGACACATTTAAGAAAGTTACTAAAGGATGAACACGGCATCCAAATCATGAACTTAAGAAGTATTGGTTACAAACTGATCTGCTAACTTTCCCTTAACCATACAATGCTTGCAGATATTGAATAGACATCGGCCTAAACAATCTTAACCCAATGATGTTAGAGAATATACAAGTTTATAGATTTATACACCCTTTTTTGTTACCTTAAATCTAAAATTAACGGAAATAATATGAAGAATTATTGCTTTTTGCTGTTGAGTCTATTGATGTTTTCTTGTTCCCAAAAGAAAGTTCGTTCAACTGCTTTCCAAAATAAACCGGGCCTGGATTTAGAAAAAATTGATTTCAACGAAAATCCTTTAGAAATTTTAAAATCGAAAATAGATAGCAGTGCGAATAGTCAGGAAGAATATGTTAAAAAGGGTTATTCTGCCCCCTTTGATTATCCTGTTGGCTATAAGTTTGATCCCTGGAATGGTAAAGATTCATTTTATGGAAAGGCTTACTACAGCAAAGTAACAGACAGCATTGCTTACTATAAAAATATAAACTTTAATAGAATAGCTTTTCTAACACATAAAAATAAAACAGTGGCTGTTTTAGGCAATGCAGAGATGAAATCAGATACAGTCTACAATGATCTGATTAAACAACTGACCAAACAATATGGCACGCCGAGTCTGAGGCCATCAACTACTATGGATGTTTTTTATGAATGGACTACTAAAGACAGATATATCCAAATTGATTATTCCAAAGGCATGTCAATTTCGGCCATGTCAGGCAAAGCCACAGAAATGAAGGAGACTTTTAATCTGGAAATGCTTATTTTCAATAAAGACGCAGCAAAAGCTATTCAGGAAATACAGCAAAGCAATTACGCAAAAACAAAGAACTATAAAATAATGGATGGTGATTTCAAATTGTACAAAGGAGATCCTTCAAAAAATATAATTTTAGCCGACAGCTTGTTGAATGAAAAGTTCAAGGACTAACCAGGTGCAAAACTATGAAAACTATACGAAAAACCGTTCTGATAAATACCACAACACAGGCGGTTTGGGACACTCTTACTACGCCTGCGCTCATCCAGCAGTGGACACACGATACCCCTGTTGAAATACAAACCGACTGGAAAGTCGGCAGCCCTCTAATCATGAGTGGAGACCTGCATGGCATTCTGTTCAGTAACTCTGGTAGTATCCTGGCCTTTGACCCAGATACCAAACTCAGTTATAGCTTTTTAAGCTCCCTCTCCAATTTACCCGACATAGCAGAAAGTTACTGCATTCTTGAATTTAACCTAATACCAGAAGATCATAGAACCAGACTAGACTTTACGATCAGCAATTTCCCTGATCTGGTAATCCGCAAACATCTCGAACTATACTGGGGTCCAACCCTTGAACTCATCAGAAAAAAAGCAGAAAACTATGGATATAAACCAAATTCGTAAAGACACACCAGGCACAACCAACCTGGTACATTTAAATAATGCCGGCGCTTCTCTGTGTCCTGTACAAGTCACCTCGGCTATTCGTGATTATATCAGCGAAGAAGAATTTACAGGCGGTTATGAGTTGGCCGACAAAAAGCGGGAAGAATTAGATACCTTTTACGATTACGCCGCACAACTACTCCATTGCAAAAAGAATAATATTGCCTTTACAACCAATGCCACGGACAGTTACAACCGGGCATTATCAGCTGTACCATTCAAACAAGGAGATGTCGTTTTACTTACCGAAAATGATTACCCATCCAATTTTATTGCCTTCCTTTCACTGCAGAAGAGACTCGGGATAGAAATAATTCAGGTAAAAAACACCGAAAGCGGCGAAATTGATCTGGAAGATCTGGAAAACAAAATGTTGCTGCATAAGCCAAGATTGGTTTCTGTTTCCCATGTGCCCACCAGTTCCGGCTTAGTACAACCGGTGGAGGCAATAGGAAAAATTGTTAAAAAATACGATACGCTTTACCTGCTGGATGCCTGCCAGTCATTAGGCCAGATCGATGTAGATGGCCCCGCTACAGGCGCCGACTTTATAAGCGGCACATTTCGAAAGTTTCTGCGAGGTCCACGTGGAGCCGGTCTCTTATACGTTTCAGACACAGCACTTGCTGCTGGATTGGAACCATTGTTTATAGATCTGCAAGGCGCGGAATGGCAAGAGGAAAACGAATACATCGCCAGAGCTGATGCAAAGAGGTTTGAGGACTGGGAAACTTCTTACGCCTTAATGATGGGAAGCAAAGAAGCACTGAAGTATTTGTTAAATATCGGCATAGAAGCTATTATGGAAAGAAATGCACTGCTCTTCTCCAGACTGGTCAATGCACTGGCAGAAATAAGTTTCGTAACGCTGCAGGACCGAGGAAAACAACGCTGTAACATCGTAACTTTTAGCCTGACCGGACACACTCCTGAAAAAACAAAGAACCATTTTTCCAGGAGCGGCATCAATATTTATATCATGACTAAAGTATCAGCTGTAATAGATTTCGCTGAAAAAGATATTGAGTGGGTTGTTCGCGTTTCTCCACACTACTATAATACAGAAAATGAAATTGACCGTTTTATTGAGATTTTAAAAACATTGTAACATCATCATGGCAACTGATCAAAAATACGTAGACTATATCATCGACCAGATACACCACCCAGCCGGAATCACCTATAAAAAAATGTTCGGCGAATACGGCCTGTATGCCGGAGTCCGGATCTTTGCTTTAGTTTGTGACAACCGGTTACTGATTAAACCCACAGAAGCAGGCCGGGTATTTATTGGAAAACCGAATTTAGCATCACCCTTTCCAGGAGCGAAATCCTATTTTTTAATACAGGAAGAATTGGAAGATCACGACTGGGTTTCCAACCTGGTAAAGGTCACAGTCAATGAACTCCCAGATCCTAAGCCGAAAAAACCAAAAAAGAAGAATTAATGATCTATTAAACTAATAAAAAATGTGAACTTTGCGTATAAAATCTTGACATTATGCTTGATAGCAGAAATCTCCTGACCGGGAAACGCAAGTACCTATACGGATTGATCGTATTCTCGTTTATCTCACTAGTCTGCCTGGCTTTCACTATGGCGGGCATTGACGACTTTGATTTCGCCAAAAAAGAAGTGTTGCTCCGCCAGATCGGACATGAAATCCTCCTGCAATCGGGCGACAGTACATCCCGGGTACTTCCAGTAAAAAAGATCGCAGAAAATGAATACCAGATCAGCTTTGAGAAGGATTTTACTTTTCGACCAGACTCACTGGTAAATACCACCCGGCGTTTATTAGCTAAAGCCCCCTTTGCAAGTGATTATATCGTTAATGTTCTGAACTATGGCAACTCCAGTGTAGCTTATGGATACGCAATATCTAAAAATAAGAAAGATGATATTATAGCATGCATTGGAAGAAAACAACCCAGAGCACGTTACCTAATCAACATTAAATTCAGACCTGCAGGAATAAATACAGCAAAAAACAGATATCTTCTGGGCAGCCTGCCATTTTTAGCATTTATCGGTTTTATCTTTTTTAAATCTGTTAAGCCAAGAAGAGCTATACCTGAGGGTCAATATACCAATATGTTCACTTTGGGCTCGGTGTTGTTTGATGCAAAAAACCGGAAACTGATCATTAATGGAAAAACAATAGACCTAACCGGAACGGAAAGCCGTGTATTGCTTATTTTTGCATCGTCACCCAACGAGATCATAGAGAGAAGCCGGCTGCAAAAAGAGATATGGGAAGATGAAGGGGTTATTGTGGGCCGCAGTCTGGATATGTTCATCTCAAAACTTAGAAAAAAACTGGAATTTGATCCGAACATCAACATCGTTGTTATCCGTAGCAAAGGATATAAGCTTGAAGTTAACTCTTAAAAAGAATTTTCCCGCTCAGAGTTTTGTACCGATTTTTTATCAATTCCTGATACATATCATTTAAAAAAAGCTGTTGACTGACATCTTTCTTGAAATATCGCTGATAGTTTACACTACAACTTTCAACATCGGAAATGTTTTTTGTATTAAAGGACCAATCGTCTGTGTTTTTAACCGTAATTCCTAAACCATCACCGCAACTTTCCCACAGCTCAGAGAATTTAGTTCTTTTGTCCTTTGTCAATTGATCAAATTTTGGATAAACCGTAAATCCATGCATTTCCGAATTGAAAAATTTTGTAATCGAAGTGACAGGAACACCACCCCAATCTAAGGTTTTACCGTCTGGAAGCGCTATTGTACTGAGTTTTCCCTCATTCAATATCCTATCTTGTTCTCCTTTTTTGAAAAGCATCTCTTCATAAACTAGTCTTGTTCCTTTTGGGACTGCTATTTTTTTAACAACCAACGGCTCAGTAGTGATAAAATAGGGATAATCTGGTGTGGAATTCCCACCCGTAGGGTTCATACTACCAACACAACCTGTTAAAGATAAAAAGCCCAATAAAAGAGAAGAAAGTTTGAAAAATTTCATAAGCATTATTTTAAAAACTCATGTATGGCTTCCGTAACCAAAAGGCTGAGTATGCCTGAATCTTTTAAATTGCTCTTTATAGTCTTAAGACCTTTTGTTAAATGTCCCTCTACAGTTTTTTCAGAAATGTTCATTTCCTCAGCAATTTCCGGAATACTTAAACCCTGCACCCTACTGTAATTGAAAACCAAACGGCATTTTTCAGGCAATTGCTCAACAAGCCCGTTAATGTATTCCTGTAAGAATTTAGCCTCTATCTTTTCTTCGTCTTCAGAATAATTGTAAAAACCGGTTCCATTATTTTCTACCTCCCTGCGTCTTTTTTCTTTATCTATTTGTTTATAGATAGAGAATTTAATTGCTGTGGCCAGATAATTCCCAATATTAAGAATCTCCAGCTGATCTCTCCTATTCCATAATCCTATAAAAAGCTCCTGAACAATTTCCTGGGCAGCAGATTTATCTTTGGTGTGGTTATAAGCAATGGCCATCAATTTATTCCAAAAGCGGCTGTAAATTTCAGCAAAAGCCCCCTGATCTTTTATTTTTAAAAGCTCAATCAGCTCCTGATCAGAAAGTTCATTATATATCCTCATGGTTTGTAGATACAGTTATTTCAAAGCCAGTTTTTAAATAAACAAATGGGAAGATTAAATAAATCTACCAAAAACTTTTTGCAATAGTAAATATTCCACCTCAATAAATGGTTACTATTTTTTCACTACACAAAAAATATTATTCAACAGCTATAGTTTAAAGCAAAATTTTGACTAAAATATTAAATATTTAGTTTAACTCCCTCAGCCGCCGAAAAGCGTCCGTAATCACTTCTCCATACTCTAACTCCAATTACTGATTCTAAATTTGACGACAATATTAGTATATTTATATACTAAAAATTATAAAATTAGCATATAATTGCATTAATATAGAGTTTTGATGTTATTCAAAAATAACAGTCTTATCTAAAGCAAAAATGATGTATACACTAAAAAGGGAACAGCAGTTATTTTGTGATATAGCCACCGCCTGGAGCTTCTTTTCCTCCCCTAACAATCTTTCCCGGATTACCCCCAAAGAGATGGGATTTGTTGTGTTGAGCAAGCTCACTGATTCTGATATATATAAAGGAATGATCATCGACTATTCAGTTAAACCTTTGCTAGGTATTCCATTGAAATGGCAAACCCAGATTACAGAGGTTGATTATCAAAAAAGCTTTATCGATTTTCAGAAAAAAGGGCCTTATAAGTTATGGAGACATCATCATGAATTTATCCCAAATCAGCAAGGCGTTTTGATGATAAATACCGTAGATTATGAATTACCATTTGGTTTTATAGGTAAGATTATGCACAGTCTTATCGTAAAGAAAAAACTAAAAAATATTTTCGATTACCGTAACGCAGTATTGGAAAGCTTATTCAATCCTCATTAAGCTTACAAATTATAGCTGATGTTTGTCAGAAAAATGGTGTTATCCATATAGTGGATACGGTTTTAATGCCAAAATAACACATTTTCACCCCCGAAACCGAGCCCCCTGTACGCTGGTTTGGGATCTAGATGAGGTACTGTTGGGGTAAAGGGTACCTTTTTCCCAACAGTACCCCATCCAGATATGCATTAGGGGCGATTGTCCCCAGTAGAAGGTTACTGATATATCGCTTCAAACCGTCACACGTATTTCTAATGTGAATGCTGCCATTATTGTTTATAAAATTTATTGGTAAAAAAAGCCCTAAAAATTCTTTCAGGGCTTTTTTGTTGGTTTTGGTTATATGGTATTACAATTTTTCGACTTCTTCAGGCGTGAGTTGGGTTAATTCAGCGATAACAGATACCTCGAATCCTTTCTTCTTCATCACTAGAGCAATCTCCATCTTTTCCTCAACCCGTCCAATCTCTTTTCCAATCTCTTCACCTTCTACACGGCTACGTTTAAGCCCTTCTTCATAATCGAGGCGTTGCTGCTCCTTAACAGCTTCATTATCCCATTTACGCTTTAATTCCCTGTCGTATATTTCTTGCTCTTCCGGTGTCATATTCGAATATTCTGCAATATTATAAAGTTTTTCAAAAACCGCGTTATTCTGTAACTGTAGCGGCATATTATCCATTTCTCCCAGATATTTTAATGAATAAAGCCATCTGTCTAAATCAGACTCCAATTCATCAACAGTTTTAACAAAGTTACTCAATTCTATAAATGTGTAGCCTAAACCTTCGTAAAATATTTCGCGTGTTTTCCTGTTACAGAGGCAAATATCTTGAAAGTATTCCTCACCTACTTTCAGTTTCTCATCCAAAATGGCTAAAAAATACACCTCAGTGATATCATACTTCCACTTATCCATCTCTCCTTTGGGGGCTTGCTCACTAATCAGCCGGGAGGTATAAAATATTGCTCGCTTCTTAAAATTAACGGGCCTGCCGTTTTGGACTTCTATCAAAATTTTTTCGCCCTGATCTCCGGTACAAAGGAGATCAAATATCGCAGATCCCTCCTCTTTGTTATTCCCATGGTGTTCGTTTTTATTGTAGGTAAGATCTACAATCCGTTTTCTCCCCTTGAAAACTTCATTTAAGAAGGCAATCAGCAGATCTCGGTTTTGGTCAACGCTGAAAATTCTCTTGAAACTCAGGTCAAGAAGTGGATCAACATACTTCGTATTACTCATAATTTACACTTGATTTTTTAAAAA
>NZ_DATMRL010000137.1:0-2493 GCF_035566355.1 Pedobacter sp. | reverse complement strand
GGAAAAGTACAAGACCGATCGCACGTAAATAGCCTGAATAAGGTGAAAACGGTGTCATATGGCGTCGGATCACAAATCCAATAATAATGATCAGCAATCCTAAAATAATCAGGGTCATTTTGAATAGAATTTGTTGAAAAGGTAATACTTATTCGATGACCGATGACCGATGACCGATGACCGAAAAAAAGTTGCCCCCTTTCGGGGGCAACTGGTTGCAGAGGGCTAAGGGTTAATATATTATTATTCCTTTGTTAGTTCCTGCATGATTTCCATTTCACCATCTTTGCTCACTCTTAATAGCTTAATGTTTGATTTATCTTCAAGGTGAACAACATATGCCATGCCTTCTGTAGTTTGTACTTCTTCAACCAGGGTTATAGCCAAATCAAAATAAGTTGATTTGATAATTGACCTGATATCCCGGGGAAGTTTGTCTTCACCATAGAAAAGCAATGAATATTGCCAACGGCCTTTTTTATCATAAAAAGCTCTGTTTCCATATCCATCCTTAACAAAGTAGGATACAAAGCCATTATCATCAGCAAACCACATGGTATTGCTGGCTCCGTTGAAACGGCTCTGAAAATCCTTGATGGCTTTGGCATTGATGTTTTTTGCATCCGGAATATATGTTCCCATAAAAGCGGGACTTTCCAGAGCTGCCAAATTGCGAATGGAAGACTTAAAGATTTTTGTGTCATTAAAAGCAACTGGGTTTTCAGAATTCTGCGCATATGCGCAGTTACTGAGCGCCACAATGGAAGTGAATCCAAGTGAAAGCGCAAATAGGGTTTTTTTCATTTTTGTAAGGTTTAATTGATTAATGATTTTTGATCTGAAGGATGGATCAGCGAAGTTTCCTCGCACTCACCATACGGCTTCATCACAGGGTTCTAAATAATTGGCTACTTGAATAGGGTAAGGATGTCGATTGCTTGATTCCGGAATGTGTTGTAAATGATTTATCGTAAGATTTTGAATGCGGGAAACAGAAAATGTTGAACTAGTCCATATTTTTCTTAAATTGGATGAAAGACCCACTATAATGGACAGCGCTGGTTCTTTTCGTTATACAGACCAGGAAATAATCGAACAGCTAAGGCAAAGTGGGATTGACAAAAGAAGAAGTGAAGAGCAATTATTCAACCGGTTCTCCTATTTCGTTCGGGAAGGCATGACTAAGCACGCCTTATCGGAGGATGAATCATTTAATGCTTATTCAGATACCATCCTGGCCGCACTGGAAAACATCAGAAACACTCATTTTGAAGCCCGGGCCTCCCTTAAAACTTACCTCTACCAGATATTTCATAATAAATGTGTTGACCTTCTCCGGAAAAGAACGACTAATAAGAATAGCGTGCACCGGCACGAATCCATTTCAGACAGATTAATGCTTTTATCCGATACCGCACGGTCAGTAGTTCAAAAGCTGATCGACAAGGCAGACTGGAATTTGCTAAAAGAAAAACTGAAAGAACTGGAAGAAAAGTGCCGGCAATTGCTGATGTTCTGGGGAGAGAATTATAGTGATAAGGAAATCGCGTCCCTCCTCAATTATAAAACTGCAGATGTAGTAAAAACAAGCAGGCTTCGTTGCCTGGAAAGATTGCGAAAGCTGTATAAAGTTGAATAAAGAGATGGACAACACAGACTATATAGAAAGTTATTTCACGAATGAACTGGTCCCCGACCAGGCAAGAGAATTTGAAAAAAGAATTGAGTCTGACCCAGCTTTCGCTGAAGAAGTAGCTTTTTATCTGAGTGCCCTGACTGTTTCCAGGGAAGTTGCCCAGACTGAAAAGAAAGAAAATTTTAAAAGACTTTATCAGGACGATTCAATTGAAGACAAGATTCCGGTAAAGAAAATTTCTGGCGCCCGCCCACTCAGAAAATTAATTTATTATATCTCTGCTGCGGCGGTGGTATCGGGTATTATCTTCGGGATTAATACATTTACAAATACTGCTTCTCCTCAGGAATTAGCCAGTCAATATGAAAAAGAAAACCTGCAAACCCTTGAGGTGACTATGGGTGGCAAAACGGATAGCATTCAAATGGGTCGTAATTTATATAACGCTGGAAAGCCGGCTGAGGCCCTTCTGCATTTTGAAAAGATCATTCATTCTGATTCCTCCAATTCTACTGCAAAAAAATATGCCGGACTCTCCGCTCTTAAATTAAAAGAATATGATAGGGCCCTGACCTGGTTCAAAGAGCTTGAAACATATAGTCAGGATTATGCAAATCCTGCATTACTATATCAGGCTCTCACTCTTATGGATCGTGATCAACCCGGCGATAAAGCAAATGCAAAGCTCCTGCTAAAACAGGTCGTTAAGAACGACCTCGAAGGAAAAGAAACTGCACAGGAATGGCTAAAAAAAATGTATTAATTAAAGCCTCGGAACAGAAGGCTTATAAGGGTTTTCAAAATTATTGACTCCCCGGGTTCTGAGTTTGCGTCGATAAACTTTATCACCCGCAGTC
>NZ_DATMRL010000136.1:0-5656 GCF_035566355.1 Pedobacter sp. | reverse complement strand
ATCAGCTCCAAGAGCAAATTATCGGCCGTTGATTCTGCGGCGCGAAGTGAAGAGATCCATAAAATCTCGGTGGAGAACTATAAAAAACAAAAAGATTTTGTGCGCGAACATCCGGATGCATTTGCTTCTGTTTTTTTATTGAGCCGTATGGAGAACTTGTATAGTGCCGATCACTATGTAGAAGCCTGGAAGAACCTGGCACCAACTTATAAAAATACAATTCTGGGTCAGGGTATCCAGAAATCCGTAGATAAGCTGACTCCAACCCTGGCAGGTACCCCGGTATTTGCTTTCGAAAGATTGGACAAAGACGGAAAGAAAGTAAGCACGGAACAGTTGAAAGGAAAAACGTATTTGCTTGATTTCTGGGGAAGCTGGTGTGGGCCTTGTCGGGCAAGTCATCCGCATTTAAAAGAATTGTATAAAAAATATAGTAGTAAGGGCTTTGAGATTGTGGCGATTGCACAAGAACGAGGTAAAACACTTGATGAATCGAAAGCCAGCTGGTTGAAAGCCATTAAAGATGATCAGATCAATTGGGTGCATATTTTAAATCAAGATGGGATAGAAAAGCAAAATATTGTTAAAATGTTCCATATCAGTGCTTTTCCAACTAAAATATTGATTGATTCAAATGGTAAGATCTTAGTGCGTGTTACCTCCAGCGCAACCGACGATATCGATAAAGCATTAGAAAGGATTTATGGGCTCTAGACAATATCTATATCTGGTTTTTCTGCTGATGTTGGGATTTGGGGTTTCTTATGGACAAACTGGTGCAAGTGGAAATATACCTTCAAAATTACTGGTTAAGGTTCCATTTGAAACAGAACATGGCTCCGTTATCCTTAAAGTCAGGATCAATAACAGTCCCAAAGTTTTAAGGTTATTGTTCGATACCGGTGCAGATGGAATGGCCATAAGTCAATCGCTTGCTGATTCAATTGGCTTAAAAATAACCCGGAAACAAAATGCTTCTGTGGTAGGTGGAAATATGGAGATCCAGGTTTCTGACGGAAATACAGTTCATTTAGATGATTTTGAGGTAAAAAACCAGGGCATTGCTGTTTTTAAGGAAATGCACAAAGATTTGGATGGAATTATTGGAAATACTATTGCCAGAAGGTACATTACCAAAGTTGACTACGATAGGAAAGAACTTTCTTTATACAATTTTGGTGATTATCAATATGAAAAGGAGGGAGCGTCCATACCTTTTACAATGCCTTCTGGTTTGTTCATTATCCCCGGATCCTTGAGTATAACGACTGAACCTGTGCATACCGGTGATTTTGTTTTTGACACTGGTGCCTCTTACAGTTTGATTTGTTTCAGACCTTTTGTAAAAAAGAATAAGTTATTGGTTAGTGGATTTAAGGCAGAATACAATGGCAGCACCACCAGTATGGGGATGACTACACCTACCTTTGGCGGCAGGGCAGCAACATTTTCTTTTTCCAATATGCCCGTCATAAAGAATATGCCGGTAACGCTGATGGCGGGAGGTGGACAGAGCGAAAGCTGGAACCCGGGTTTTGATGGCTCTATTGGCGTACGGTTGATCAGCCGCTATAATTTCACGATCAATATGCAGAAAAAAGAAATCCATTTTTCGCCCAATAAAACTTATAGTTATCCCTATGATTTTTCGATAGGAGGTTTTCTTTTTGGTTTTGATCTAAATGGTGATCTAATGATACAGGGTCTGACTGCTGTTGAAAATCCTAAAGTTAGTTTACGGACTGGGGCCAAAGTACTAAGCATCAATGGACTTTCTGCTCAAGTGCTTTTAAAAGACAACAAGCAATTTAATAAGCTTATGGTATTGCCTGCAGGAACATCGTATGTTGTAGAATCTGTACAAAATGGAAGCTCATTTAAAGACAGTATTATTAAACAAGAATAATTAACTCATCTCACCTCTTATTAACGATTTTCATATCGTTAATAAGAGGTTTTATTCGCTTCAAATTAACACTCATGAAAGATAAGTCTGAAATAACGTCTGTTAGCTTTGGAAATTACATCCGAAAGATCAGGATAAAAAGAAAGTATTCTCAATATTTTATGGCTGATGCTTTAGAAATATCCCAGAATTCGTATTGTTTACTTGAAAATGGAAATACCAAAATTAATCTGGAACGCATTGTAGAACTGGCTTTAATCTTTGAAATTGATGTCCACTTTTTTATACTTGATTATCTTAACGAATTTGATCGGTCAAATTGTAGGTTGTTAACAACAAACTGAGTGCTTTATTGTTGTAGATGTTATATGGCATGGAACCCAGACACCTACAACAAATTCAAATCAGAACGATTTGCTCCTTTTTATGATTTAATGACCCTAATTGACATCAAGCCCGATTTGAAGGTGATTGACCTGGGCTGCGGAACGGGAGAACTGACGCGCAAACTCGCTGACCAATTGCCAAACTGCCAGGTGTTGGGGATCGATTCTTCCAGCGAAATGCTCGGCCACGCCGCGGCTTTTAGCAATGACCAGGTTACTTTTGAACACAGGAGTATTGAAGAACAAGTAAAATTAGACCGGAAATATGATCTTGTCTTTTCGAATGCTGCCATTCAATGGTCAGATAGGCATAAAGAACTGTTACCTGAAATTATTGGTATGCTCCTGCCGGGTGGACAGCTGGCCATTCAGATTCCAGACCAGACAGGTAATGCACTCAATCAAATCCTGGACGGGCTGGTGCAAGAAAAAAATTATAAGCATGCACTAAACAATTGGAGAAGGGTTTCTCCGGTATTAGATATAGATGAGTATGCACAAATACTTTTTGAAAATGGAAGTAAAGATATGAGCATTTATAAAAAGATCTATCCATTGATTGTTTCGAACAAAGAAGAATTGTACAATTGGATCTCCGGGACAGCTTTAATTCCATACCTGGACCGATTAGATGGTGAAATAAAAGAAAACTTTATCCAGGAGTTTAAAACCAGAATTTATAACCGCTTCACGAAAATACCCGTTTTGTATCCATTTAAAAGAATCTTGATGGAGGCTAAGTTTTAGTTATCGATACCCGGTAAATAGATCCTGAATGTTGTACCGGTATTTACCTGACTTTCTACCTCTATTCTGCCTCCTTGAGCTTCCACCTGGTTTTTGGTAATGAACAAGCCGATTCCTCTCGCATCTTTATTTTGGTGAAAAGTCTTATACATCCCAAATAACTCAGAGCCATGGCGTTTCAGGTCAATTCCAATGCCATTATCTGAGATTTCAAGTGCCATTTCCCCCTGAACCGAATAAACTTTGATTCCGATTTTAGGAGTCCGGTATGGAGAGCGGTATTTTATAGCATTTGTTAAAATGTTCAACAGTATGCTATCCATATACGCAGGATTACAAAAGACGAAAAGGTCCGGATGTACATCTATTGAAAACGATGATTTCTGTTCTTCGGCAATGGCTTTAATACTGAGCAGTACTTTTTTGATCTCCTGCTTAAGGTTTAGTGCCTTTTTCTGCTGATGGCTATTCAGCTGGACCTTTACAACCTCATTCAGGTTATCTATGGTTTCCGACAAGTGATCTGCATTTTGAAGAAGTAAAGCGATGATCTCTTTTTTTTCCTCCTCATTGCTGGTCTCTGCAAGTAATTTCAGCATCATTTGGAAATTTGAAGAGTGTGACCTCAAATTGTGTGAAACAATATGAGCGAAATTCACCAGCCTGTTGTTCTGATCATTAATGATCAGCATGGTTTTCTTTTGTTCCTGTTCGGCTTGCTTGCGGTCAGTAATATTTTTGATCTGCGAAACAAAATATAAAGGTGTGTCGTCCTTCCAGACCAGGCTTACATTAAGCTGTACCCAAACAATCTCCTTGGTTTTATGGATATAACGCTTTTCCATAGAGTAAGAACTGATCTCCTTACGGAGCACCTTATGCAGGTATTCCAAATCGAGATTTAAATCTTCGGGATGGGTCAGTTTCTGAAAACTTCTTCTTAACAATTCTTTTTCTGAATACCCTAAGAGTTCACAAAGACTTTTATTTACTTTGATCCATTTTCCTTTGGGTGAGACCAGTGCCATACCAATCGGTGCGAAATCGAAGGCTTGATGAAACCTGTCCTGGTTGATTCTGAGCGTTTCAATAAGCTCTTTTTGCTCCGTAATGTCTTGAACTGTACCTACTAACTTGTAACAAATGCCGTCTGTGAATTCAGCCTGAGTATGGGATTCTATCCATTTGATAATCCCGGTTGCGGTTTTTATTTTATACTCAGTACTCAACGTCTCCTTGCTGGAGGTGAGCTGCTGAAGGAGTTGCTCCAGCCGATCTGGTCCTGGAGCGTCTATACGGTAACCCATGGCCTCATTCAGATCTGGCTGATGAAATTCATCAACGTCAAATATTTGTTTGGTCACAAGATCCCAGGTGAGCTTTTGGCTCGGAAGATCGAGCTCCCATAACCCGATTTTAGCAATTCCAGCGGCTTTCTTATACAGTTTGAGTTGATGCTCCATTCAGGTCGTCACAAATTTGGAATGATGGTTTGGTTAACCCAAAGATAATAGAATAAAAATACCCATAGGAGCATTTTTATTCTGATCAGGAAAAGAAGTACTTATAGTGGTGCAATTCCAGGTTTAGATCTTTTTCAGTTTTTCATAAAGATCAATGATCTTAGCCTGCAGCTGGATGTATTCTTCTTCGCGTTTGGCCAGCTTTGCTTTAAGTTCAGTAATCATGCCTTGTTCCTGGGATTTTGACCCTGCGAGTTCATCAATCAGAATATCTACGACCGAAACATTGAAAAAAGCGGCCACCTGATGAAGGCGATCAATGTTAATGTCCGTTATACCGGTTTCTATTTTAGAATATGCCGGAATTGAAATTTCAAGTCCCTTTGCGACTTTCTCCTGCGACCAGTTTTGTTTCTTACGCAAGCTTCTAATATTTTGTCCTATGTGGTTTGTCATTAGTTCTAAATTAATAAATTTTATTTATTTATAAAAATATAGCAAATATATCGAATCGTAAAGATTTTAGCACTTATTGGTTGTTCTTCTTGTAATCGCTTGGTGTACAACCATATTTAGCTTTAAATACTGTTGCAAAATAATTTGGTGTCGAAAAACCCACCATATACGTAATCTCAGAAATAGAATAACTTTCATTGATCAGCAGATAACTGGCCTTTTTTAATCTCCGGTTCAGGATATAATCTGTGATACTGCAATCGAGGAGCGCTTTTACTTTTCTGTACAACTGTACCCTGGAAACGCCAATTTCTCTGGCAAGATCATCTACACTAAAACTTTCGTTTCCAAGGTTCTGCTCCACAATACCTGCAAAATCGTTCAGAAATTTCTTGTCCAGTGCTTTAGAAACGGGAATTTTTGAAGAAGAGCTGATGTCGCTGCTGTAATGCGCTTTGAGTAGATTTCTATTTTTGAGCAGGTTATTTACGCTGGCAAGGAGATAATCAAAATTAAATGGTTTTACAATATAGGTATCTGCCATACTTTCCATTCCCTGAATTTGCTGTTCTACACTTCCTTTGGCTGTTAACAGAATAATTGGAATATGAGAGGTCCGGACATCAGATTTTAGTTTGTTGGTCAGTTCGGTACCCGTCATTCCGGGCAGTACGATATCTGAAATGATCAGATCAGGG
>NZ_DATMRL010000135.1:0-10533 GCF_035566355.1 Pedobacter sp. | reverse complement strand
AGTATGGTTAGGCCCGCGTTCTAAATTTAATTATCCCGATCGGTTTAGCGGTGTTAAAAGAACAGTTAAATTGGAAGGGGAAGCTTTTTTTGAGGTTAAACATGACGCCACACATCCTTTTGTGATACAAAGCGGCGCTGTAAGTACAACCGTACTGGGAACCAGTTTTAATGTAAAGGCTTATAGATTAAACCATGATGTGGAAGTAACCCTGGTTACCGGTAAAGTTGCTGTAGCTCTGGAAAATAACGATAGAGTTATCCAAAGTACTATTGTTGCTAATCAGCAGATTTTGGTGGATAAAAAAGGTTTCAGGATGATCAAGAGAGACTTTCCTGCAGCCGCGTCTTTCCTCAGCAAGCGTTTGGGCTTGTTTGATTATAACGGAGAAACCCTGTCAGCGGTGATCTCTGATCTGCAGATACAGTACGGAATCCAAATAAAGCTGGAAGGAGGAAATCTGGAGGAAAGTGCTTTTTATGGCCATCTAAAGATGACAGATCCAGTAGACCATACATTGGATAAGCTATGCCTGGTTATGGATGCGATGTGGCAGAAAAAAGGAGGAGTGTATGTAATTTCAAAATAAAATTGCCCGGTTATGTACAGGACATAAACGGGCATCATGAATTTCTAAACTGTCAAAGCCTGAAGAACTGATGACAGCTATTAATCAACATTAATTATAAAGTTATGAATAAATCTGGACCTAAATGGTTCTTTTGCTTAATTCTATTGATTGGTCTTGTTATTCAGATCAAGTCCTATGCTCAAAGTGCTCTTGAAAAGCGAATCACTATCCACCTTGTTAACGAAAATCTAAAGGCCGCGCTGGATAAAATATCCAAGGTCGGCGGTGTTAAATTTACCTATAATGAACAGATTGCGCAGAGTAATCTGAAAGTAAACCTGAAAGTGCAGGGCAAAACGATAAAGGAGGTGTTGAATGAGATTTTTTCTGGAAAACCTTATTCTTTTACGCTATTGGATAAGGAAATTTTTATACGTGCTGACGATTCGAAGTCAAAAAAGCCAGAAGCCGGTCCAGCGGCTATTCGGGGTTCAGGTTCTGGGACCTTTACCTTAAGTGGATCTATTAAAGCTCAAAAAACGGGAGAAACACTGATTGCTGCAACCATAAAAGTGGCGGGCTCCCAAAAATCAACCTTGAGTAACGAATATGGATTCTATTCTTTGTCTTTACCATCGGGAAGCTATTATGTGGAAGTAGGGGCTGTAGGGTTTAAAAAATACAGTGCACAGATTGACCTGACGGCCAATCGTATTTTTAATATAGATATGGAAGAGGATGTGAACGAACTATCTACCGTTGAAATTACCTCCTCCGGATCGAAAAGGGATTTGGACAATCCGCAAATGGGAATGGAGCGTTTAAGCATTGCCGAGACGAATAATATCCCTGTTTTGCTTGGCGAGCGCGATGTTATTAAGGCTATTCAGTTATTGCCAGGCGTAAAACCCTCCAGCGAAGGGGGTGGTGGATTTTTCGTCCGCGGGGGATCAGCCGATCAGAATATGATCCTTTTGGATGAAGCTCCGGTATACAACGCGACGCATTTGGTGGGTTTCTTTTCTACATTTAATTCTGATGCGATTAAGAATGTTACCCTATATAAAAGTGGTATGCCCGCGCAGTACGGAGGCAGATTATCTTCTGTACTTGATATCAAAATGAATGATGGAAACAATCAAAAGTTTGGAGTAAGCGGGGGCGTTGGTATGATATCCGCCAGAGTGAATGTAGAAGGTCCGATTCAAAAGGATAAATCTTCTTTTCTTATTTCTGCCAGAAGAACCTATTTGGATATGTTTCTGAAATTGTCCGGTGACACCAATCTTAAAAATTCATCGCTTTATTTTTATGATGTGAATATGAAAGCCAATTATTTCCTTGGTGAAAAAGACAGGCTTTTCGTTTCCGGATACCTTGGTAAGGACGTCCTGGAGTCGAAAGGAGTTAACGGAATAAGATGGGGAAACAGTACCGCAACCCTGAGATGGAATCATATCTTTAATAGTAAATTATTCTCGAATACTTCCCTGATTTATAGTAATTACGATTATACCATAAAATCTGATGGTAAAGGCAGTACTCTGTCTCTGTTTTCACAGATCAGGGACTTTAATGTTAAAGAAGACCTGCAATGGTATGCAAATGAGAGAAATACCATTAGCGTGGGGGTTAATGCTATATATCACACGATTAAACCTGGTGAAGTACGCGCATCGGGAGATAATGGATACGTTTCCCAGGATCTTCAGAACCGTTATTCTATAGAAAGTGCAGCTTATGTGAGTAATACATGGAAGGCGAGTGATGCATTAAGCATAACTTATGGTTTACGTGCTTCGGCATTTAGTATTTTGGGAAAAGGAGATTACTATCAGATCAACAGTGATGGCCTTGTTACCGGAACGACCAGTTATAAAAGCGGTGAAGTAGTAAAAACTTATCTAAACCTGGAGCCAAGGGCTTCTGCAGCTTTACAATTGAACGAATCCTCTTCTGTGAAAGCTTCTTATGTTAGAAATGTTCAGAATCTGCACCTGATTTCCAACTCTACTTCGACATCTCCAACAGATCGCTGGGTGGCGAGTACCAATATTATTAAACCGGAGACCAGTGATCAGTTTTCATTGGGCTATTATAAAAATATACTGGATAATATTTTTGATTTTACAGCGGAGACTTATTATAAGAGTCTGAAAAACCAGGTGGATTATAAGAATGGTGCAGAGATTTTTACAAACCGGCCAATTGAAACCCAGCTTCTTTTTGGTATTGGAAGAGCTTATGGTATAGAATTTTCTCTAAAAAAGAAAACCGGTCGGTTAACTGGTTGGCTGGCTTATACCCTGTCGAAGTCTGAAAGAAAAATTGACGGAATCAACAACAACAACTGGTATAATGCCCGCCAGGATAAAACCCATGATATTTCAGTGGTCATGATGTATCAGTTGAATCCAAAGTGGTCTCTTTCTGCTAACTGGGTATTTTCGACAGGAAGTGCAGTTACCTTCCCTATTGGAAAATATAAGGTTCTGGATCAGAATTATTTCTATTATTCAAACCGTAACGGAGATCGTATGCCCAACTACCACCGCTTGGACCTGGGTGCAACTCGCTTGCTAAAGCAGACCAAAAAGTTCTCTTCTGAGCTGAATTTTAGTTTATATAATGCCTATGGCAGGCAAAATGCTTATGAGATCAGGTTCAAAGACAATGAAAATGACCCTAGCCAGACCGTTGCCGAACAAACCTCTCTTTTCAGGTTTATACCATCGGTTTCTTACAATTTTAAATTTTAATGAGAAGAAAAGTAAATCTTACACAGATGAAACAAGTTATAAAATTTATTCTTTTAGGTATGTTTTCGATATTAATCTGGTCTTGCCGGAAAATCATAGATATTGGTCCCAAAGAAAATAAGCCAACGTATGTTGTTGAGGGCAGAATTACAAATGAACCAGGCGTGTGCAAAGTGCTTGTTAGCAGAACAAAAAACTTAACCGACAACAATCAGTTTGAGGGAATTAGCGGAGCAGTTGTTAAAATAGAAAACAATGGAACCAGTACAGTGCTTCCTGAAACAAGCAAGGGAGTTTATGAAGTGAGCACCATTCAGGGAACTCCAGGCCAAACCTATCATTTAAATGTTCAGGTAGACGGGCAGACTTTTACGGCCTCGAGTACGATGCCTGAGCTGGTCCCTTTAATTGATGCTTATATTAAATCCGGAGACTTCGATCCTCAAAACACGATTGTTACGGTCAGATATAAGGACATTCCTAATGTGAAGAACTATTATTGGTTCAGGAAATATGTTAATGACAAAAATCAGAAAGGATACGATTTGCTTAATGATGATTTTACCCCGGGTACAGAAGTAAGTGAAAGACTGTCATTTGATAATGAAACAAATGACAAAGTCAATGACCTGAAAAGAGGAGATCGCCTAAAAGTTGAAATGTCATGCATTGATGCGTCGGTTTACACCTATCTGAACAGTCTCTATGGGGCATATGGTGGTGGCAATAATGGTGCAGCTCCGGCTAATCCAATCACTAATCTGACTGGTGGGGCGCAGGGATTTTTCAGTGCGCACACTTTGCAGGCGAAAACGGTTACCATTCCTTAAAATATTACTTCTAATTTCCTTTTAATTGAGCATGGTTTTGTTGGGATCAACATCATCATGCTTTTTTGTTTAACTTTATAGGAGTACTCAGGTAAGAAATAGTGTCGTTATGGGATGCTGAAAATTTTAAAGTTTTTTATTATGTTCGCATAGTATGAATTGCCTGAAACATCGTCAGACTCTAAAACTATTGTAACTTTATATTCATAAATTGTGCTGATGCCGATGAACAGGTTTTTAAAATCATATGTAAATCTATATCGTTACAAAGGCCTCATCTTTATAACTGCAATTCATCTGTTTTTCATTTCCAATCTCATTGCCCAGTCTAACTATAAGCTAACAGGAATTGTGAGGGATTCGTTGAATCATCCTGTTCCGGCTGCAGGTATACAAATTATTACTGGTACTGATACACTTAAGGGGACTGCTGATTATAGAGGTAAATTTACAGTCATCGGGATTGTGACATCCGAAATATACTTAACCATAAATGCAATGGGGTATTTGCCCTTTAGCCGGAAATATACCTTCAGTCCGGAACAAAGGAATATTGCCATACAGGCGGTTATGGAAAAGGATGTCAATACGCTTAAAGAAGTGGTCATCAAAGCAAAGGTTATTCCAATACGTCTAATGAAAGACACTGTGGAGTATAATACAGCAGCTTATATGGTTAGGGAGACTGACCGGGTAGAAGACCTGTTGCGGCAGCTTCCGGGCATTAACGTTGATAATGATGGTAAGGTGACAGCAATGGGGAGATCAATGACCAAGTTAAGAGTAAACGGAGAAGATTTTTTCACCAATAATGTAAAGGATTTTATTGCTCAGCTTCCGGCAGATATGGTAGCAAAGGTGCAGGTAATCAATGATTATGGGGATGAAGCGAATTTCACTGGCGTAAAGACAGGCGCTTCAGAGAAAATGTTGAACCTGGTGACTAAACCCGGTCGCAATAAAGGGAATTTTGGGAATACCGCAGTAAACGGAGGAACGAATGACAGATATGGTTTGCAAACTAATGCTAATCTGTGGCGGGAGAAAAAACAAATCGGCATAAAAGGAAATATCATCAGTACGAATAATTCTGCTGGTGTAAACAGGACGATCAGTACAGGGGCTAATTACAGGGATAAATTAAGCCCGGACCTGACAGCGAGCATGAGTTATTCCTTTGATAACGTTAGAAACCAAACGCATCAGCTGGATTTTATACAGACATTGAATTCTCTAGGTACCATATTTACCACTAATGATAACGAAAGAAATGTAAAAAGCAGCAAGCATAATTTAAACTGGAACATTCAATCTGTTAAGGAGAAAAGCTATCTGCAGGCGGGTATTATTGGTACTTTTTTGAATACAAATAATCAATATATGGGTGGTTCCAATCAAACGGGTATTATCCGGCAGGATCAGTTTAACAATACTTCGACTAAGGAATATACGCCCGATTTTAACGCAAATATAGCCTGGGCTTACCGTTTTGATAAGCCAGGAAGGAATCTTTCTATAGGGATGACAGCAAAAAATGGCACGAGCGATTTATCAGAGAACCTGGACAGCCGTACAGGTTACTATGAACCGGGGCAGCCAACAGTTGCAAAAGATTCAGTTTTGAACAGACTGGTTGATACCAGGAACCGATCTCAGAATTTAGGTGGTAGTTTTAGATTTAGCGAGCCTATCGGAGGCAGTCAAAATGCCTCTTCCAGCCGTAACGTGGATATTTATTATAATTTTCAAATGGAAACAAATGACAATAATTTATTGACACGTATTAACAATCATACTGTAAATGGCAGGATCGTAGACTCACTTAGTACAAAATACACTTCAAAATTTATTTCGCATCTAATTGGCGTGAGCTACAGATTTGGTTCAGATGATCTGACCTATAGTTTGGGAATGACAGCACAACCTAATCTGCTTATTGTTGATAATGAGCAACCGGTTAGCCAGATCCACCATGCTGGATTTAATCTTGCTCCAGTGGTTAATCTGAGTCTGATTCTTTCTCAGAAAACGAGTATCACCTTTTTGTACAATGGAAGTAGTGTAGCTCCCAATCTTGCTCAGCTGCAACCAGTACCTAATACCAGAAATCTACAAAATATAGTCATTGGAAATCCAAACCTCCGTTCAACTTTCAATCACAATTCCAGCCTGACCTATCAGAACAGTAATCCGGTTAATGGTAGGGCACTAATGTTAGGGATTAATTCTAATTTTGTACAGGACCAGGTGGTGAGTAATGTTATCCTGAAGCCAGACACATTGAACAGCCTGAAACAGGAAACTCATTTTGAAAATGCCAATGGAACTTATGGAATTGATGCCTTGTATTCCTGGTCAAAACCTTTTGTAGAGAATAAATTTAATGTAGAGTTTCGGGGAAGTGTGGGTTTTGCCAATAACGTGTCCTACACGGATAATATACTGAACAACAACAGGGGCTTTAATTTCTCGCAGGCGGCCATGTTGAGGATGAATCAGAAGGGGATTACACTCAGTACAGATGCAAATTACACCTATAGCAGCAATAGATATTCTCTGCCTACGGGTGTATTAAAAGACATTCAGATCTATGAATTTAATGTCAATTTAAAAACATTCATTACACCCACCATATCTATTGGACTGGATGGTTCCAAGCGAATTAATATTGGTTATGCTGTAGATGCTAAAAATCCACTGATCATTAACACCAGCATCCAAAAAACATTCTTTAAAAAGCAACAGGCTACCTTAAAGCTCCAGGCTTACGATCTATTTAATCAGGGGAATTCTTTGATTCGAAGTGTGGTAGATAACTCCATTACAGATAGTAGAAATACCCAGATCACCAGGTATTTGCAGTTGAGTTTTAGCATTAACCTCCAACAATTTGGAGGTTAATACCAATAAACCTAATTAAACTAGCTTTTTATATTTAATGCGATGTGGAGTAATATCTCCCAATCGTTTTTTGCGGTTTTCTTCGTACTCACTGTAGTTACCTTCAAAGAAGTAAACCTGCGAGTCGCCCTCAAAAGCTAAAATATGTGTACAAATGCGGTCAAGGAACCATCTGTCGTGACTGATCACTACCGCACAACCACCAAAATTTTCTAAGGCTTCTTCCAGAGCTCTTAGCGTATTGACATCTATATCATTGGTTGGCTCATCGAGTAAGAGCACATTAGCCCCTTTTTTCAGGGTAATGGCCAAGTGCACCCGGTTTCTTTCTCCTCCGGAAAGGATGCCTACTTTCTTTTGCTGGTCCCCGCCATTGAAATTGAATTTAGACACATAGGCACGTCCGTTCACTGCTTTATTGCCCAGCTGGATATTGTCTAAGCCATCGGTGATGTTTTCGTATACCGTTTTGTTTGGATCCAGGTCATTGTGCATTTGGTCCACATAACCTAAAGCAACGGTTTCACCAACCCGGAAAGTTCCTGTATCCGGTGTTTCCTGCTCTGTAATTAAGCGAAACAAAGTTGTCTTTCCAGCTCCATTTGGTCCGATGATTCCAACAATTCCAGCAGGAGGAAGGGAGAAACTCAGGTTTTCAAATAGAATTTTATCACCATAAGCCTTAGTTACATTGTTGGCTTCAATCACCACATTACCCAATCTTGGACCAGCCGGGATAAACAGCTCCAATTTGTCTTCTCTTTCTTTTCCATCTTCCGAGGCCAATTTATCATAGTTCGATAAACGTGCTTTCGATTTTGCATGCCTGGCTTTTGGTGCCATACGTACCCATTCCAGCTCGCGTTCCAGGGTCTTCTGACGCTTGCTTTCTGTTTTTTCTTCCTGTGCAAGGCGTTTGGCCTTCTGATCTAACCACGACGAATAGTTTCCTTTCCATGGAATGCCTTCACCGCGGTCTAATTCCAGGATCCAGCCAGCAACATTGTCAAGGAAATACCTATCGTGGGTTACGGCAATTACAGTTCCTTTATAGTCTTTTAAGAATTGCTCCAGCCAGTCAATACTTTCTGCATCCAAGTGGTTGGTCGGCTCATCTAACAATAGAACATCTGGTTCCTGCAGCAATAAACGGCACATGGCCACACGTCTGCGCTCACCTCCAGATAAAACGCCTATTTTTGTCTCCGGATCCGGGCAGCGAAGCGCATCCATCGCACGTTCAAGTTTGGAATCCAGTTCCCAGGCGTTAACGGCATCAATTTTATCTTGCAGCTCACCTTGGCGGGCCATCAATTTATCCATCTTATCGGCATCAGAATAATTCTCTTCTAAACCGAATGCTTCATTAACTTCTTCATATTCTTTTAAAATGGCGGTAATCTCAGCTACGCCTTCTTCTACAACTTCCCGTACCGTTTTGTTTTCGTCCAACTCCGGTTCCTGTGCAAGATAACCTACAGAATAACCTGGAGAGAATACCACCTCGCCCTGGAAAGATTTATCAAGGCCGGCTATAATCTTTAATAAAGATGATTTTCCTGAGCCGTTCAGACCGATAACGCCTATTTTTGCTCCATAAAAAAAGGAAAGGTATATGTTTTTTAGTACTTGCTTCTGAGGGGGATAAATCTTATTTACCCCGGCCATTGAAAAAATTATCTTTTCGTCCATGCTTGTTATTTCGTGTATTGGATAGGTTTTTAAATAAAAGGCAGAAAATGGCGACAATGTTTTGTTTTTATCAACAAAAAATAGCTCAAGTTCACATTTGCAATACCTAATATTTATTGCAAAGATAAGAAAGGAAAGCCAGTAAAAAAGTAGTGTAAGTGCCAATAGTATTTATCAACAGATTGTGCTGCCAGAGCTATCGGCTGAGCCGCTACTCAACCAAGTAACAATTCAATGTCCCCTTTCAACAATTCAACTGAGGTTTTTGCTGGTTCACTTAAAAACTCCGTTTATGCAGCTTTGATTGCGTATAGTTTTGCACCATCAAAGTAAATAATATAGAAAAAATGAAAACAAGAAATGCAATGGCATTGACAGGCTTAAATACTGCCAATCCCGAAATCAAAATTGCTCATATGGAAAGAACGAAGCTTGGATTACAACCGGGAATGATGAAGACAGCAGCAGCTCTTTTCCTTCTGGTGATCTCTACACTCACTGCTTCTGCGCAAAAATTTACTGTATTGAGCACCTTATCTAAATATGGTATTGATGCCAGTATACTGAATGCCAGCACTACTCAACAGCCAGAAGACTATGCTTATGACTTCAAGCAGACAACGATAACGGCAGGTAAACAAAATACCACAGTGGCTAAATTTGATCCGTCAAGTCCTAAGGAGGAGCAATGGACGGTAGTTTCTGTTGATGGAAAATCTCCTTCAAAATCAGAGACCAATACTTTTCGGAAAAATCAAGCTAAGCAGTCCACATCAGACCAGACAGATGAATCAAGTTACAAGATCGAGAAGGAATCTCCGGACCACCTGGTGATCAGTTATAAACCAGATCCCAATGCTGTTCCCAAAGATGCGGCCTTTATGAAGGATTGCAGATCATATATGACCATCAACCTCAAAACCAAAAAATTGGAACAAGTACAGGTACTCAATGAAAAGCCTGTGAAAATCAAGATTCTAAATGCAGAAAAGTTTGATATTGTGATGAAATTCAACTGGAATGATCAGGCGAAACGTTACTTCTGCTTAAGCCAGAACCTCAACATGCAGGCAAAATTTATGGGGCAACCGGTTACTGTAGAAACCATTACCGAGTATTCGAATTATAGCAAGAAATAAAATCTGAAATTAAGGAATGACTTTGTAGCCTTCCGGGCCTCCTGAAAAATTATACAGGGGTTCGGAAGGTTTTTTTATTTGTTTTTTGAAGAAGAACATTGACTGTGCAGTTCTGATTAATAATCCAGCCACATTTTAAATAAAGGAGCTTTTGTCCTGCTGACTACAACATCTGGATCGGTACAATTTTTTATATGGAGCTTTAACTTGCCATTGAAGAAGTTATGGACCTTTTCAATAGCGTTTACATGTAGAATGTACTGGCGGTTTACCCTGAAGAAATTTTTGGGTTCCAATTCTGGCTCCAGCATTTCCAAGGTTTGGGGCACTACGATCTTTTCCCCATTAAATAAGTGCGCATAAGTAATGGTCATATGGGAATGAAAAAAGGCAATGTCCTCCACATTGATTTTTCTATAGCCATCCCGGTAAGGAAGAAAGAAACGCGTCCGGTATTCTTTTGGCTGGACGCGTGCAAGCAACTCTTCGATTAAAGGAGATTGCTGATACGATCGCTGTATAGAATTTTCAAGTTTTGCGATGGCAGCTTCCAGCTGATCCTTTTCAATGGGTTTGAGCAGATAGTCTATGCTATTGTATTTAAATGCCTGGATCGCATACTCGTCGTAGGCTGTGGTGAA
>NZ_DATMRL010000134.1:0-5144 GCF_035566355.1 Pedobacter sp. | reverse complement strand
ATGTAGATATTAATTAGATGTTGTAAATGAATGAGCAGGTTTAAATTTTTTGAAGAGCCACCAGAGGTGGAACAGACAAGGGAGACCGACAGGATTCAATTGAGACTTCTGCCTTCCCGGAACCATAGATTTTCAATTCGTTATCATACACAGTTCTTTGCTATGGGGCAAAAGGTAACCGACGTGCAAACGGAGATCATTTGGATACTCAAAATTGTCGATGGCTTTGAAGACGGGTATCTGGTGGATATTGAAGTGGAAAATCATGAGGTTTTTAATGCGAATCCGGCTTTTAAGGAGATGATAGAGTTTTCCAAAGCCTTTAACTATCCAACTCAAAAGCTGGTTATTAAGCTCAATAAACAAGGAAGCATTGAAAGGGTCCTGAACCAGGAAGAGATCGTTGAACGGTGGGAAGAGATTAAAGTGGATGTTTTGGAACCGCTAAAAAATACAGCCGGAGATCAGGAACTTTTAAAGAATGGAGATCAACAATTCGGCGACTTATTACCTTCATTAAAAGAAACCCTTTTATATTCTGTTTTTTTTAGTCCGGTATTAGGAGAAAAACTGGGGAAAAATGAACATTTGATAGGAGAGGGCACATTTTCTTCTCAGCTGTTTCAGGGTATCCATGTTCCTTATCAAATTAAAGAAACACTTCAGTCAACAGATAGTGTGGGTTTTCAGTGCAGTCATAAGGCTTATATTGAAAAAACTGTTGGTGCAGATTTGACAAAATTATATAATCAATCTTATAAAGAGCTTTGTGGACCAAAATTTTCTTATGAAATAGATTACCAGGCTGATTATAGTTTTGACTTGTCTACAGGGCTCTTAACGCATTGCCAGGCCGTATTTAAAGAAAAGGCGAATGATGGTTTATATTTTCAAACGGATTTCACTATAAAAAGGATTTAAGATGTCACAATTATATGTTCCCGATAAAGCCTATTTGGTCTGTTCGGATGGGATGAATCCTCAGCAATTAAAAGTAAGCAGTCAGAGTAGCATAAAAATAGCAAAAGGACGTTTGGCTGCAACAATTAAAGACCGTACGGGGGCAAATTTTGTTTGTGCAAAAATGGTCATAGCTGGTGCAATAATAGGTGTTATCGTTGCCGCAATCATAGCTGCTGCAATTGTACTTAGCGGGGGAACATTGGCTATAGGTCTTGGCGCAATGTTGGCTGCAGGAGCCGTAGGCGGAGCGGCGGTTGGATTGAATACCGCAATGATGCCTTGCATTTGCGCTATATTAACGATGAGCAAAGATTGGACTCCGGTTCATCCCAGAGTAACGTTTGAAGATAAGAAAGCTCTTATTGATAAATCTATAGTACCATGTTTCCTGGGAGGAACCGTTCAGATTATGTATTCTAAGGAAGCCGCTGATGCCCTTGCCTCTTTAAACAGAAGCAAAACCATTGCTGGTGTTGCTGCTATCACTTCAATTGCTTTCATCGCAGGTGGTATTGCTTCGGCTGTTGGAAGTGCATTTATGGCTGTCAAAGGCACCTTTGTTACCTACGGTGCAGTGTCTGGGTTTGTACATGTACTGGGCGTAACCAGTGTGGGAGGGGCCTCTTATGGATTGAATGCCGGATACGACTGGTCTAAGAAAAAGATAAAAATAGGTGGTTCATCCGTAGATGATTATATAACCGGGGAGGCCTATAAAGGAAGTGACCCAGATCATAAAAAACTGGATGATGTTGTAGATCTTGCCACAAATAAAAAAGTTGGTGCTCCTACAGATGCCCTTGGCAGTGCAGAAGATATTGCAAAGAGCCAAACGACAAATTTAAATACAACAACGCAAACCACACAGACGTTAGGCACCAACAGGGTCTTTGTTGCAAATTCAGAAGGTGCTGTTTTACCTCCGGGTACGGTTACTGCAAGCCAAACCACCGTAACATCAAGTAATGCGATTCCCGGAGCAAGCCCTGCCAGACCCAATGGAACAACCATATCCTCCAGTCAAAGTTCTGTTTCCAT
Organism: Pedobacter sp.; assembly: GCF_035566355.1. GTDB lineage: Bacteria > Bacteroidota > Bacteroidia > Sphingobacteriales > Sphingobacteriaceae > Pedobacter. The sequence goes on along the minus strand of NZ_DATMRL010000134.1, from coordinate 3,143 downwards.
GAGAAGTACCCCAAATACGCTGGAGATTTCCAGAATGAATACCACTACGGAATTTTCTACCCAGTTTAACAACAGGTCTATACTGAAAGGTTCTTTCAAAGCGTTTACCGGAAAATATGGTTTTGGGATCATGAAGGGAATGGGAACCAATATGCTGCTGGATGCGATCCGCGCAGGCGGAAACTGGCTGATCGCTGATGATCTTAAGGGCCTACAGGATGCTTTAAATAATGCAGAAACTGCGGCCAGACAATCTATAACTGTAATTGAAGATGAAATATAACATTTGCTTTGCCCTTTCCTTGTTGTTGCCTGTTCTATTTTTGGTGTATACCATTGTGCGTACAAAGGATACAGATAAACAACTGATAAAAATGACGGCTACCATGAATGTCTCCAAGAAGATCAGCAGGGGAGCCCGATCTGATGCAGAGTATATTCAGAAATTTGACGAGTTCAAGGCTACTTTAAGCAGAACTTTTTCCGGTCTGGGGAGCATGTTCAAAGCGGATAAGTTAAAAGATATTTATTTGCCCGCGCCTGCCAATATGATACCTGATATCTATTGGGAACATCCTAAGCTTAAGCCAGCTGAAGAAAGGAAGGCATCCTTTTATATATTCAGGGCAGATCAGCAAAGAATTAATGATGGGATGACGATTCCATATATCTATTTGAAGCTAGATCATGAAGGTCGTTCTGAAATTGGCTATTTAACTGAACTTTATACCTATACTCTGGGAGAAAAAATAGGCGGTTTGACTATCTTTTTTACCTTGATTGTTAACCTGGTACTTTTTATTGTTGCCTTGCAAAAATATCAGGAAAGCAAACTCTACGTAGGGGTGGGCCTGATTATTGTTTTAATTTATATTTTATTACTGCTTTTTTAGAGGTTATATGAATACACCAAGTGCTAATATCAAAATGAGACTGCCTATTCCGGTGGGTACAACGCTGGGCATAGGATTCGCCATGCTGGCTGGCTATATTGTTACTCTGGTCCTGGTTTTTATCTTTCAAAACCAAATAGAAACTTTGACCGGGATCAATCCGGCGCATTCTCCCTTAACATTATTGATGTTAATCTTGCTTGCTCCCTGGGTCATTATTGCCTGGTTATTGATAAAAAAGAACACCAATTATGGATTTTTAAACCTTTATGATCGTTATTTGATCATTACGGATGAACATAATTCTTTAATTAAAAAATACAATGCCGAAGATGTGGCATTTGTGAAATTACAACATCTTGCTTTTCACTTTACGTTTAAAGACGGCTACCGCTTCAATTGTATTAACCTGGCGATGGAAAAAGGATATCCGGAGCAGTTAGCCAGCTTCAATCCTTTTTTAAGAGAATTTATAGTTCAGAATCAGGTTCCTGTTCAGCAAGGGAATATCATGTAAAGTATAGTAAAACCATGAAGAAAACAATATTCTATTTATTCTCTTTAATAGTTCTGCTCGTTGTTTCCTGTCATTCTTCAACACCTAAAGAAAACATTGCTGTCGGATCAAGGAATCAGGCTACAGATAAAACGCTGAGCGATCAACTGATTACTTTTATTGATACTGCAGCAAATCGTTTTGCTGATGGCCGACTTAGTGAGGAAAAACTTAAAGTACTGGCAGACAGTTTTGCTGTTTACTTTCCAATCATGTTGGACCAGCAAGGTAAGGCTGTTCCAGATACTGTTGTTTATGTAAAGTTGCACGACCGCAATTATTCAAAGCAAAGTGACCGGATCTATATCTCCTTGCCAATAGCCATGGGAAAGCAGCTTACTTTTAAATCTTTAACAAACCATTTTGGCCCACTTGGGGCTGAGCCGCCCTTATTCAGAGCGCATAAGAGCCCTCCACCCGTAAGTATAGACCTTAAAAAGCACTTAGGCAATAAAACAGCAGGATTATTTCTTCAGATAAGTGCAGCGCATTTCCCTGAAGAAGCAGAAAATCAGATGGTATACATTGAAATAGTTAAATCGAAAGGAGAGTAGGTATGCCATCTTATAAACTGGTCAAGATTAACGAATATGATGCCCACGGTGGCCCCTCCAAGGAGGTTTTAGGACATGACGGGCATATGCAAACCTCTACTCGCTCTGGAAGGTATGTGATTGGTGCCATTGAAAAACATGTGAGCCATGGAAAATACCAGTTCTGGTCTGGAATAGCCTGGGGTACAGAAATGCGTGTAACCAATGAAATTATAATGGTAAAACATGGCGGGAAATGGATGAGGTTAAGTGCGGTTAATGACCAATGGGGACGATATAAAGGATTCGAAAAGCAGTTAACTGATTTGATAAAGAGATCTTACAATACGTATTATGGAAAATTAATTGTTCCAGATCGTTGGGTGTTTAATGATTTTGGACACATCTCTGTGAAGTATTATGCCGATAATAACCACAACTGGAAAATGGACGGAAAGGAAGGGTTTCTGGGGGATTTTATTCATACGACACCCGGAGATGAAGCCAATACCTATTTCAACAACCGGGTTATTCTTTCTGAATCGCATGGCTGCATCCATGTTAAGCCGCTCGATATAGACACGATGATTGGAAATGGCTATATTAAAAAGGGAAACAGTATTGAAGTGCACAACTATAATGAAAAAAATGTGTCTGGAAATCTGATGAGAAATATTGCCCGGCCAGGATTTGAAGTACATTTTTATCCGGGAGTATTTAAAATAGCGGTTTACCGGGTAACGGCAAAATAAGATCGCTGCAGCTAACTTTAAATCCTTTGTGCTGCCTTTTTCCCCAGGCTGTAGCTAAACTAAGCAGTTGTACTATTTTCTATAATGCTGACGATCAGTATTCATTTCAAATACAGTCTTCAGTTCCACTTCAGGGCTTTCTTTAGAAATAATATACTATTGGCAAAGTTTTTGCCGTTAGCAGTATAGATAAATAATATTTCACCCAAAAACTAAAGTTATGGCTTTCAAAGCAAGATTAGACTTTTCGGGCAAGGAGTACGATGTACTTCATTGTGCGTATTCCCTAAACCGCGATGTAGACGCAAAAGGAAGACCCTCTTCCGGAGTATATGGCGGTACGATCGACATCGAGATCGAGTCCACTGAAGACACCTCTGTTGTAGAGGCAATGGTTAATAACCAGTAC
>NZ_DATMRL010000133.1:0-2919 GCF_035566355.1 Pedobacter sp. | reverse complement strand
AGCGATCCAGTTCCTTTTTGGACATAGTGATAAATGTCATATATGATGTCGTTCTTTGTTTTAATGATTACGACATCATTTTACTTGAAGGGTGACATTTCTACTTCCTTCAAGAGTGACATTATCACTTCCTTTCTACACTGGGTTACAATAAGATAGTAGTCGCTTAGCTTGCGATTTTTTGGTATGATCTAAGCAATATGACAACTCCTAAATTTGGGTTAGAATCTAAAGAACTGTCGAAAAAAATTGAAGAAGTAAAGAAGATTACGGGCCTTAAGGTTAATTCTTATAAAGTTATAACCAGTCGGGCTAAAAATTTTATAATTGAGATTAATAAAATATGGATTTTTCGTTTTCCAAAAAATTCTATAATTAAGAAAGAAACAAAGAAGCGATGGAATTTTTTGGCATCGTTTTCTGAAATATCACCAATCCAAGTTCCAAAACCTGAATTTATCACAAATCACCTCATTGGTTATAGAAAAATATCAGGCGAGCCATTGTTACCTACTCAAATAGAAAAATTAAATAATAAGAGTAAATTGAAAATTGCTAAACAAATAGGATTGTTTTTGAAAGCTCTTCATAACTATAAAGATAAAAGTATCAATTTTGATACAGGATACTTAGTTATGAGGAGGAAGGACTACAAGACTTACCCCAAAGAGTTCGCTAAATATCTAAAGATCAGTGAATGCAAAGTTCTTGAAACGATGATAAAAAAAATTGCACAGAACAGTTCTAATTTTAGAAAACCTACAAACATTATTCACGGCGATTTTAATTTGAACAATTTCCTTTGGGATAAAAAACGAAAGGTGATTACTGGCATAGTGGATTGGTCTGATATGGGACTTGGTATACCAGCAATGGATTTTATTGGTATCGCTGATTTCAACAGCCATAGCAATGATCTATTCTTGAAAGATACGCTTAAATGGTATGGTACAAAAAATAATGGCTTATTCAACCAAATTAAAGCCAATGCCATCGTAGATGTTATGAATTGGTTTTGGTTTTATAAGAAAACTGGCAATCCAAAAGGTGTAAGCAGGGTAGTCACGAAGATTAAAACGATTTTACGCTCTTAAAGCGTGAAGAATAAAGCTAAAAACAGAAAATAGGCCGTAGGAGCCTATTTTTGTTTAACCTTCTCAAATTGGCCAGAATTGCCTGATGTTTATGCTAAATTCGAACAGAATAAGATGTCTGTGATTAATGACTATCAGTTTTGCAATTAAATTCAACTCTTGACATTTATATTAAAGATGTATATATTTAATACATGAATACTACTCTTCACGTTACTATGGATAAAAATACTAAAGATGCGGCAGTAAAGCTTGCGGCTGATATGGGTTTGGATTTGAGTACGATTGTCAAAGCAAGTCTTAAAACATTTGTTCAGACTGGAGTATTTCACGTTGAAAGATCTTTTCGTATGACTCCTTATCTTGAGAGAATCATCGCGCAAGCGAGATCTGATTACAAAGCAGGCAGGAATGTCTCCCCAGTATTTACTTTAGCAAAGGAGATGGATGAGTACCTTGATTCTCTATGAAGACAATCCTTCATAAGCGATTTGAAAAGCAGTATGCAAAACTGCGTCCTGCTGATAAAGAAAAATTTAAGGCAAGAAGAGATATTTTTTTAGACAACCCCTTTGATCCAGTACTAAGTAATCATGCTTTAATTGGTAAATACGAGGGGTATCGCACCATTAGTATTACAGGCGATTTACGAGCAGTATATACTTTCATTGATAGGGATACTGTTCTTTTTGTTGCCATTGGCACTCATAGTCAATTGTATAAATAATCGACTATCGATGAATCTAAGTCTAAAAAATTTTGGAAGTCTATTATCATCAAGGTCGCTGGGCGAGAAGCCTTTGCGGCTTTTCAAGCATCCTTAAATTCTATACCTCAAGGTGAAAATTTAGAAATAGATTTTACTGGTGTTATAACTTTTTCTCCTTCTTGGGGCGATGAATTTCTAAGTCCCCTACAGAAGCAGTTTGGAGACAAACTTTTATTAACAAATATAGCCAATAACCCATCAGTAATTGAGAGTTTGAAGATTATTGAAAGAGCTATCGGCGTGTCTTTTAAGGTCGCATAAATAATATGTCAAAATTTCCCAACCCGAAGCGGGCAATCCCTAAAGTAATGGAGATGGTTAAAATAATAATAATAAATAATTAGATGAATTATGAACCACGAAGATTTTATGCGTCTTGCTTTAGAGCAAGCGAAATTAGCAAAATCTGCTGGAGATTTACCATTTGGAGCAATTGTAGTTCAGGGCGATAAGGTCGTTGGGAAGAACGAGCTGAAAACAATACCATCGGTGAAGTCAAGGATTATGTGATCATCCATCTAAAAAATTCGGTAGTCTATTATCCTCAAGACAAGCAGGGCGAGAGCGGAATGACATGAGCAAAGTCTAGCAAAATTTGGCTTTTTTTGAAAGACTTTATAAGTTATGGAAAAAAATGACCCAACAATTTTCAAAGCCTACGACATACGTGGAATTTATCCTGTTTCTATAAACGAACAGACAGTTTACAAAATTGCTCAAGCTTACGCGAAATTTGTCCAGCCAAAAGTCGTAGCTGTAGGACGTGATGTGCGCTTATCAGGACCGGCTTTGTTTGAATCAGTATGCCGTGGGCTTACAGATCATGGCGTGAATGTCATAGACATTGGCGTTTGCACTACTGATATGTACTATTTTGCGGTTGCGAATTATGGTTACGACGGTGGAATTATGATTTCGGCTTCGCACAACCCGAAAGAATACAATGGTCTGAAAATGGTTCGAGGTAACTCCGTTCCCATTTCAGGCGATACCGGTATAATGGATCTGAAAGATTTAGTTCTGAATAATTATGGCTTTCAAGCCGCTAACAAAGGT
>NZ_DATMRL010000132.1:0-3184 GCF_035566355.1 Pedobacter sp. | reverse complement strand
TTAAACCATATCTGGCCAGTTCTTCCCGGCGTATGTCAATAGAGAGGTATTTACCACCGGTAACCGGATCTACGTAAAGGTCACTGATGCCTTTTGTACCTTCCAGCGCCAGTTTTACCCTTTCAGAAACGGCTGCCAGGGTATCCAGATTTTGTCCATATACTTTAATACCCACATCTGTTCGTATGCCGGTAGCCAGCATATTGATCCGGTTAATGATGGGCTGGGTCCAGCCGTTTACAACACCCGGTATCTGTAATTTTTTGTCCAGCTCATTAATGATGTCTTTTTTGGTCATCCCTTTCCGCCATTGCGCTTTTGGTTTGAGCATAATGATGGTTTCAATCATACTGATCGGAGAATTATCTGTGGCTGTGCTGGCACGGCCAGCTTTTCCCAAAACTTTATCCACTTCAGGAACAGATTTAATAATCTTATCCTGAACCTGGAGGATGCGTTTGGCCTCTCCGTTGGAAACATCAGGTAAAGTAACCGGCATAAACAGGATACTTTGCTCATCTAAGGGTGGCATAAATTCACTGCCCAGATTTTTCAGCAGGGGAATGGTAATCAATAAAGCAATTACATTGATGGCAATCGTTGTCTTTCTCCATTTCAGTACAGTTCTGATCACGGGTTCATAAAACCGTTCGAGTACCCGGTTAATAGGGTTGGCATGATCGGGCCGGAATTTGCCTTTCATAAAAAAGGAGATCAATACAGGAGCCAGGGTAAGCACCAGCAAGGCATCTACAATCATAATAAAGGTTTTTGTATAAGCCAGGGGATGAAACAATTTTCCTTCCTGCCCAGTGAGCATAAATACTGGTAAAAAGGAAGTGATGATAATGATGGTGGCAAAGAATACCCCCCTGGAAACCTGTTTGCTTGATTTCTCTATAATCTGTAACCGTTCCTCTTCTGAGATCCAGTCCGGACTTTTCTTGAATAAATTTTTAAACCAGGTCATCATAATTCTTTTGTTTTTTGCTGTTCATTCTGCCATTGTGCATAGCGTTCTGAAAGGTGTTTATAGGCATTTTCACTCATCACAATGCCGTTGTCTACAATCACTCCAATCGCCAGGGCAATACCGGTTAAAGACATGATATTGGAAGATATGCCAAAAGCATTTAATAAAATAAAACTTGCGGCAATGGTAATCGGGATCTGAATAATGATGCTCAGTGCGCTGCGCCAGTGGAAAAGGAAAATGATCACCACCAGTGAAACGACAATCATTTCTTCAATCAGGGTGTTTTTGATAGAATCTACCGATTCCTGGATCAAATGACCACGGTCATAGACAATATCAAATTTCACCCCTTTAGGAAGCCCTTTAGAGACCTCTTTCATCTTGGCTTTGACCCTGTCGATTACTGCAGCAGCATTTTCGCCATAGCGCATCACCACAATACCGCCAACGCGTTCTCCTTTTCCATCCTGATCAAAAATGCCCAGCCGGGTTTCTCCTGTCATTTGAACAGCCGCCACGTCTGAAACCTTTATCGGGATTCCTCTCTGATTTTTAATCGGGATATTGCCAATCTCCTCCATTGATTTCAGATAGCCCGAGGTTTTGATGATGTAACCGATGTCGCTCATCTCAAACTTCCGGCCTCCGGATTCGTTGTTGTTGGCTCGTACAGCGGCGATAACCTCTGGAACAGTTAACTTGTAATACAATAATTTATTTGGATCTACAGCAATCTGGTATTGTTTCTGAAAGCCACCAAAAGACGCAATTTCACTTACGCCAGGTACGTTTTGTAAAGCAAATTTAACATACCAGTCCTGGATGGCGCGCTGTTCACCAAGGTCGGTGTTTGGAGCATCCAGGGTATACCATAAGATATGGCCAACGCCGGTGCCATCAGGGCCCAGTTGCGGTGCAACACCGGTAGGGAGGGAGCGGGTAACGGTGCTGAGTCGTTCCAGGACACGTTCCCGTGCCCAGTAAATGTCTACATTGTCTTCAAAGATCACATAGATAAAGCTCATTCCAAACATAGAAGAACCACGAACATATTTGATTTTTGGGATGCCCTGAAGGTTTGTGACCAGGGGATAGGTAATCTGATCTTCAATAAGCTGCGGAGACCTGCCCATCCATTCTGTAAATACGATAACCTGGTTCTCTGACAAATCGGGTATGGCATCTATGGGGTTCTTTTTTACTGAAATCGCACCCCACACAAACAGACCTGCGGCAAGGAGCAAGACTATCCAGCGATTTCTTAAAGACCATTCTATAATTCTGTGTACCATTTTTTGTTTTTTCAAAAAGAGACTGTCTGAAAAGCTGCGCTCGTTTAAAACAACTCCTTTCAGACAGTCTCAGCTGTTAGTGTTTGTTCGCTTTTTTCGAAGTTTTGCTGTCTGTACGGTCATACTGACAGCAAGATGGCAATGCCGAATAAGCAGCTTCCGAAGCTTTGAACTTTGGCGTGTCATAGCCTGCATTGGCCACTTTTTGCTGCACATCGTCCAGACTTACCTTAGAAGCATCATAACTTACAGCAAGCATTTTGGAATCTTTATTCCAGTTTGCCGAACTTACACCAGGTACCTTTAAGGCCTTTTCTATGGTTTTTTTGCACATGCCACAGTTGCCAGATACTTTGATGCTGTCTGTTTTAGACTGTGCAGATACAGCACCGCCAAGGAAGACCAAAAGGGCCACCGATAAAAATCTCAATGATTTCATTGTTTTAAAATTTGGGTTTGAAAAAAATGGTTATATAAAATGTGGCCAGAGGAATACTATGGCCTGTACACGAACGTGCAGAGAATGAGAGCAGTAATTTTATATTCTGAAGGTACAGTTGCGGATAAAAACAGGCGTGTCACCTATTAATGGAGGTGCATGACTTAAAGAAGCTTTACCTGTTTCCAGAGGTACAGGAATATAGGCTAAATTCCAGTTTGTTCTATCCGGTTGAAGGGCTGGAAGCGGTTGAAACTGGTAAAGCGTTGTTGATGCTTTTTGCGATTTGTCAACCTTTGCCTGTTTGTAATCGTCTTTGCAGCAGGATTTACCGGAGCTTTTTTTCGGCGCCTTGCAAATCTTGCACATGGTACTTTCTGGTTGGGTAAATCCCCAGCTGGCTAATTTGCCCATGCAATAATGAAAATGCACAGTCATCCCACTGGTTGTACCCAGGTAAAAGAGGATGAGTAATGT
>NZ_DATMRL010000131.1:0-18134 GCF_035566355.1 Pedobacter sp. | reverse complement strand
GGGGCCTGTGGCTGCTGAGTATATGCTCCTGTCATACTGATTTGACAAATAGCTCAAAAAAAGTGTTTAATCTTAATCTCGATGCCAACCTGACCTCTTTAGACCCTGCTTTTGCCAGGAACCAAAATGCCATCTGGATGATGAACCAGATCTTTAACGGCCTGATCCAGACTGACAGCAATCTACACACGGTACCTTGTATCGCAAAAACATGGCAAGTATCTGGTGACGGGCTAATTTATACGTTTAACCTCCGCAGCGACGTGCATTTTCACGATAGCCCACTTTTTAAAAACGGAAAAGGAAGAAAAGTAATAGCTACCGACTTTGTGTACAGCTTTTACCGCCTGATTGACCCAAAAGTAGGTTCTTCGGGAGGTTGGATCTTTAGCGATAAAGTAAAAGATATCCACAATTTCACAGCCATAAACGACAGCACTTTTCAAATCAGGCTATTGAAACCCTTCCCTGCTTTTTTAAATTTGTTAACTACGCTCTATTGCTCGGTAGTCCCCTCTGAAGTTGTAGAACATTATGGAAAAGATTTCAGAAGCCACCCCATAGGCACGGGGCCTTTTAAGTTTAAATACTGGAAAGAAGACGAAATTCTCGTACTGTTAAAGAACGAGCATTACTGGGAAAAAGACGCGGGTGTACAGCTCCCTTATCTTGACGCCGTCAAAGCTTCGTTCATCAGTGATAAACAAAGTGCTTTTATGAATTTCATCAAGAAAGAACTGGATTTCTTTGATAAAGTAGACGGCAGTTACAGGGATGATATTTTAACCAAAAGCGGAAAGATGACGGCGAAATATAAAGGTAAATTCCAACTCAGAAAAGGTGCTTATCTCTGCACAGAATACCTGGGTATGCTGGTGGATACTTCCAAACTTATTGCCAAAAACTCCCCCTTAAAATATAAAAAGGTACGGCAGGCCATCAATTATGCTATTGATAAAGCAAAATTGATCAAATATCTGCGCAACAGCATTGGTACCCCGGCTACATCGGGCTTTGTTCCCGCAGGGATGCCTGGTTTTGACAGTACCATTGTGAAAGGTTATCATTACAATCCAGAGAAAGCCGCAGCCCTACTAGCTGAAGCGGGCTACCCTGGCGGAAAAGGAATGCCACAGATTACGCTAAGCACTTCCACAACCTACAAGGACCTTATTGAATTTATACAGGGAGAACTCAATGCCCAGGGTATCCGGGTAAAGGTAGACGCAAGCCCAAATGCAAGTTTAAGAGATATGATGTCTAAAAATGAAGTCAACTTTTTCAGAGGGTCATGGATTGCAGACTATCCTGATGCAGAAAATTATCTGGCGGTTTTCTATTCCAAAAACCGTGTACCCTATGGGCCAAATTATACTGGCTATTTCAACAAGACCTTCGACAAACTCTTTGAAGAAAGCTATTATGAAAGCAATGCCGAAAAGAGATATGTGCTTTACAGAAAAATGGATAATATGGTGATGGAATATGCCTCCATTGTACCCCTTTATTATGATCAGTCTGTGATTATGTTACAGAACGGAATCAGTGGTTACCCTATGAATGCATTGAACCTGATGATTTTAAAGCGGGTTAAAAAACCCTAAAAAAAGCCCCTTATCTTGTCAGATAAGGGGCTTAATGTTTAAGCTATTTTTAGTTTTTTAAACCTCCGGCACCTTGTTCACCCATTTGCTGCTCGCCAGGTTTCACATCATCATTATTGATCTTTTTCTTCTGCGTAAATTTCAGCTTACCGAAGCTGTAACTAAAGTTCACCCCAAATGAACGCAATGGATAATGGATGTCTGTACTCTGAGTAGACGTTGCCGTGGTATTTAACGTTTTGATCCTTAGATCACGGTTAAACGGATTCAAAACATTCAGACCAACAGAAGCTTTTTTATTCAGGATTTCCTTCTTAAGGGCAGCTCCGTAAAAATACATTGCATCTGTTTTTCCCTGGAATGTACGTTTTGGTGAATTAAGCACACCCCACAATTCGGTATTCCAACCACCCGGCAAAGCATAGGCCGAACGCAAAAACGCTGTATAATTTAAAAAAGTTGAAGTACTTACGCCCGTTGCTGAACCATTCACTTCATAAGTATTTAAGCCCAGATTCGTCATCAATGTCCATTTTGGTTTTGGGTTGTAAGAAGCAAATATGTTAAATCCATAGGATTTGCTGTTACCCACATTAATATAAGTCGTTAAGTTCTTGTTGACACCATCTTCAACAACAGGCCTTATGGCACTTTCGATGACATCGTGTGTACGGCGATAAAATACAGAAGCATTAATGATGGAGCCTTTTATAAAAGTGGAGTAACCCAACTCCATGTTATCAGTTAGTTCAGGTGCCAGATTTGGATTACCCTGACTTGGGTTAAATACATCACTTTCATTTCTAAATGGGTTCAGATAGAATAAACTTGGACGCTGTACTCTTCTGTTGTAACTGGCCTTTATAGTTGTATTTGCTTTAAGGGTTTGTGAAACAATGATACTTGGAAACAAGTTAAAATAGTCATTCTTGAAATTAGATGCCTTTCCATCAATTGCGGTATATTCAGCCCTTAAACCTGCTTTTGCAGTCATCTTTTTACTCAGCTTAAATCCCATTACACCATAAGCCGCAGCTACATTCTGATCGTAATCAAATCCACCAACTTGTCCGTCATTACTTTTTATATTTCTAAAAATGCCTTTAGCCCCTGTTTCCAAAGTGGTCGTTTTGTTAAACGGATAAGTATAATCGGCCTGCAAAGTATACTCATTATTTTTACCCGTATTGTCGCCTAAAACTGTAGAATCTGGCGTGTTTGGTTTGGTAAAAATGTTACTATAGTTACTGATATTCCTGCCCCTTGACAATTGCCCTGATAAAGTGAATTCCTCCCCTTCCCTTTTGGTTGTTTTCTTATAGTCCACATTCCAGTCCATATTGTTAAAGCTCATATCCATATCCCTGGTATTTGTACTTAGAAAGTTATTATTCAGATAGATGTCTGTACTTCCCGGCCCACCGTTTGAAAATCGGTTAAACTTAATATTGGTACTGATGTTATTATAGGCATTAATGTCATAATCCAGGCCTGCGCTTCCATTATATCCAACCCTTGACCATTTCGAGAACCCATTTTGTGCAAGTATATTGGTTTGACCATTCTTATCAATATAGGTATTCAACATATCCACCTTCGAATTCTGAGGATAAGCCTGATTTACACCCAAACTTGTTGTAAGAGATAAACGACCTGTTTTGGCATTCAGGTTAAAAGCACCGTTATTAGACCTTGTTCCTACCGAACCATTCAAGCTCCCGCTTATACCTTCTGCATTCTTTTTCTTGGTAATGATATTCACAATTCCCCCTGACCCTTCTGCATCATATTTAGCTGATGGACTGGTAATCACTTCAACACTCTTAATCTGTTCGGCCGGGATCATTTTTAAAGCATCAGCTACGCTGTTTGCCATCGTACCGGAGGGCTTTCCGTTAATCAGTACCCTCACTGCCGCACCCCGCATTTGCAGGTTACCATTGATATCCACAGAAAGCATAGGAACTTTGCGCATCACGTCTGTTGCGTCTCCTCCGGCATTGGTAATATCGGCCTCTGCATTGTAAACCAATTTATCAACTTTACTTTCCACCAATGCTTTTTGCCCGGTAATCTCTACCTCTTTCAGGTTTCCAGCAGTAGGCTCCAAATAGATGGTGCCTACATTCAGGTCAGGCTTTTCAGGAGTAGTTTTTACTAAAATAGATTTAGTCTTATACCCCATAAAACCAATAGTCAACTTATATTGATCAGGAGCGATATTCTGGAGGGTAACCTTTCCTTTTTCATCAGTTAACCCACCGTTAACAGATTTATTGTCTTTAACTTTCATCAGCGCAATGGTAGCATAGTCTACAGGCTTTTTAGTTGCGGAGTCAATGATCAAAGCAGTTATCCTTCCGGTTACTGTGACTTTTTTACCAGCCCCAATTCCTCCCATTGGAAATTGTGCTTTTGCAGTGGAGAATACAGTTAAACCTATAAATAGTAAGAGTAGAATTCGTTTCATATTAATTTTTTGCGTCTTTGTCAATTAGTCTGCGCAAGGTAGATTTTGTTACAAGGATATTAAACAGATTTCTGATGAGGCTGCAAATATAAGCGGTGAATGGCGGAAAACGAGGGGTCAAATTACAAATGAGCAGAACTGATCAGTAAGCCTTTGATTGTCCTAATGCTTATCTTATTTGTACTGATAGAATATACCCTGCACAACGGGCGTCCACAAACATGCTTTTTGATCACAGCTTTTTAACGCACTGTTTGCCCATGTATTACAAGTATTAAAGATATCATACGCGCCTTTAGCCTCATAAAAGGCATCGTCCGCCCCATATCCTTTTTGACCTTTTTGAATATAGATCTGTATTGGTTGTCCGGAATCATTGTAACTAAAACTCGCTTTAAGATAACGCACCAGTTTTAGATACTGGTCCTTACTCAGCTTGATTTCCTTGCAATTTTCACCGGGCTGCATTGATCTACAAAAGTCTGCATGAATTGCTGTACTGCCCAAATGAAATATGGCCTTAAATGCAACACTAAACTTTAAGTCTGACCATTCTGGTGTTTGCAGATAAAAACCTTTATCTCCCCAACCAAAAGCTACATATTTAAACGTTGTATCTTTTGATTCTGTGTCCTCAAACTTGATAATACTGGTCCAGTCCATCATCTCATTCCTAACAGGCACAACAATATCTGTATGTACCCCATTAGACAGTATATATATGGATATTTCATCCGGCCCTTCCTTTTTCGCATTTCTGTTAACTGGAATAACGATAAGGATCCAGGTCAGAAAGGCGTAAAATACCAGGAAAGCCAGAAGCCCACCAAAGGTGTAGAACACTATTCTAAATAGTTTTTTTATAATTGTTTTCATCAATTGGACAACTTCAATATATGCTTTTTATTGTACATTTATTAAACACAAATGATTCCTCTTATGAAAACTAAAAAAGCATTACTTTGCGCACTTCTAATGTGCTATGGCTTCTATAGCCAGGCTCAAACCATCACCTCTGCCCGTTTTAGAATCTCTGATCACTCTAAGGGCATTCGCTCCATAGAACTTGTACTTGACAACACTATCCTTGTCGGAATCAATGAAGAAGGTAGGATTGACTATACCGAATCCGTTTCCGGAAACGTATCGGACTATCATGCAAGTCCAGATTTGGAAAGAAACTACGGTCAGGAAAAAACAATCATTGGTAATCTGCCTGTCAGGTATTATGACAATTTCGATATACACGACCCCAAAGGCAAACTCAAATCTATTGGAAATATTCAGTTTAAGTATAACAATACTTTTGACATTCACGAAGAGTTTGGATCTTTAAAATCCGTTGGGGATATCCAGCTATCCTATTACAATACTTTCGACATACATGACCCCCAGGGAAAAGTGAAGTCCATTGGAAATGTACAAATCAAATACTTCAATAAATTTGATGGTACAGATCGCTTTGGGAGCATCAAATCGATAGAGGGGAATACCACTGCCGTGTCTGTCCTGGCCGCAAGAAAATAACTATCGACAACAGCATGAAAAGACTAAAACAGATCATTGAAAAACTAAAGGAAGCTCATTTCCAAAACTCCGATGAAACCACCACCCTGCTATGGCAATACATCTGTTATTCCCCAAAAATCCCTCTACGACTGCATCAGGAGCAACTATTAGAAGAATCTGAAAGATTCAGTCTCAAGGTCAAAGATGAATTTTTCTCCGGGGAAGAATTAATCTTTAATGGTTTTAAATGGGGGAATGGACCCGATAAAGTGATTCTTACACATGGATGGGGTTCAAAAGCCGCTGATTTTTCAGAGATTATTCATACGCTGAAAGAACTGAAAAATCTGGAGATCATCACCTTCGATGCTCCTGGAAATGGAAGCTCTGAAGGAGAATTATCCAACTTGCTCCTATATATTGAAGCCGTTAAAGCTGTAGTTGCAGCATTTGGATCGCCAAAAATCCTTATTGGTCATTCTCTGGGCGCTATGGCGAATGTTATAGCCATAAAAGAAACCAGGTTAAAGCCCGATTTACTGATCAGTCTGACCCCCTTGATTCTTCTGAAAGAGAACTTTAAAGCGAGTATGACCACAGTACAGATTGATCCGGTCATTCAGGAGCAGTTTCTAAAAGATTTCGAACAACGATTCGGTATGAGCTCTTCCATTTTTAACTTATCTGAATGGTATAAAGAATACGAAAGTTTAAATCACTGGCTTGCTTATGATCAGCACGACCAAATTGCTCCGTACCCTTATCTAAAGCATTTTCTGGAAGCCTATCCTTCCATTTCTGGCAGAGACTATGAGCATGTAACCCACGAAAGAATAATCAGATCTGCAGAGGTCATTAAAGATCTCAAAGAAAAAATCATGGAATCGTAGACTTAGTCTCGTTTTAATATAACAAATTATGACATAATAGTTAAATACTATACTATCTATTCCTTAACTTTGTATAGAGAATTAGAACCCATCCTTATGGCAGATAAAGAGAAAGCCTTACTGGCACTTGAGCTAGGCCGTGCGGTCATTGAAATGAGAAGCCGTTCCCGCCAATTTATCCAGGCACGCATTAAAGAAAATCAACTGAATATTACTTATGAAATGTTGGAGGTATTAATGTGTCTCTGGGAAAAAGACGGGATCAATCAACAGGAGATTGCCAGCCGCATCATTAAAGAAAAAGCCAGTATGACGTATCTGATCGACAATCTAAGCAAAAGAGAACTGGTAAAAAGAGAAGAAGATGAAAGCGACAGGAGAAATAACTTAATTTATCTGACAGGGAAGGGAAAACATCTTCAGGAAGAACTATTGCCCTGGGCAATGGAAATGTATACCACTGCTTCGGCAGATCTCTCTGCTGATGCTATCATTTCCTCCACAAAACTTATTCAACAACTCACCAGGAACATTATATAAATTATATTGCAATGAAAACAATTCTCATACCCATTGATTTTTCAGAGTCTTCTATCCATATGGTCAATTACACCGCTGAGCTGAGTAATAGCCAGGATATTGATCAGATCATTTTATTTTCTTCTTTTTTTGTTACTTTATTTGAGCAGATCTATCCATCTGCAGATTTTATACAGCCAGGAGAAGGAGAAATACTTGAACAGAAACAACAACTCCTTAAGCAACTGGAAGACTTAAAAGCCAACCTGTTAAAGAAACTTCGCAGCAAAATTTCTGTAAAAGTTGCCTTGATTGAAAAACCTCTGTTGCGGGCAGTTCTTGAAATTGTTTCTATGGAACAGCCTGATGTTTTGTTCCTTAACAAAACATGCAGTCAAATGATTGAAATTGCAAAAATCAGTCCTGTACCCGTGTTGATCATCCCAGAAAAGGCTAGCTATGAGCCTGTTCAAAATGCACTCGTTGCTTGTGATTTCAGAACACTGGACCATATCAGCTTATTAAAAAGACTACACTCTATTAAACATTGGCCACATCCAAAATTAGCACTGCTAAATGTTGATCCCTTGCAAAAACACTTAAAACCTGAACATCCAGGTCAGGAAATTGAAGGCATACTGAAAGAATTACTCAATGGTTATGAATATGAACTGTATTATTCTGATGACCACGATATTCTTCATGGGGTGTTGACATTTGCAGAAGAGCATAATCAGCAAATGATTATTGCCTTGCCCGGCAGACATAGTTTTCTATATAGCCTAACACATCAAAGCATCACAGAAGGCCTGTCAGCAGACGCAGATAAACCCGTTCTGATCCTCAAATAATCTACAAAAGGCCGAAATATTTTTCGGTCTTTGTCTTATGGTTTCATTTTAAGGAGGAAGTTCAACAGCGTATCGCCGCAATTGTTAATGCAAAGTAAAGTATGGCTTTTGTTATTTTCAAATGGCAAAGCCCCATACAAATGTCCTTAAATTTGCGTGCGCTCTGTTAAGTCACTATATATTAAGCATTATGAAGTCAGAAACAAGTTCAAATGTTTCTTTATCACAAGTTCGTTTAACCATTACCAGTTTTGTTGCATTTACTTTTTTTGGATATTTTACCATCGGCCTCGCCCTCGCTGTTTTACCAGTTTTTATACACCAGGAACTTGGCTATAGCGCCATGGTTGCAGGTATTGTAATCAGCATCCAATATGTAACCACTTTCGTTATGCGTGGTTATGCCGGTAAAATGGTGGATCTGAAGGGCCCAAAACCTGCAGTTCTGTTAGGCATGGCTGGCTTTGTTTTAAGTGGTATACTCCTTTTTGCAGCCTATACGTTAAAACATATTCCCATCATGAGTTTGGGTCTGCTGGTCATTACAAGACTGATGACAGGCTTCTCCGAAGGATTAATTGGTGCCAGCCCTGTAAACTGGGCTATTCTGGCAGTAGGAAATCAGCATACGGCTAAAGCCATATCTTTTAATGGTATTGCGAGTTATGGTGCACTCGCCGCTGGTGCACCCCTGGGCGTATGGCTAAACAACGGATATGGCATAGGAAGTATAGGTCTTTTAATTATTTTGGTTGGCATTATCGGTTTACTGTATGCAAAAAGCAAGACGCCTTTAAAAGGAAATAGTACCAGCCCCAGAGAGTCTTTCCTCAAAGTGCTGAAAAAGGTGTCACCATTCGGTATTTGCCTGGCTTTAGGAGGTCTGGGATTCGGAACAATTTCTACATTTATCACTCTATATTACGCTTATTTAAACTGGTCTGATGCGGTACTATGTCTATCAGTCTTTAGCCTGTTATTTATACTCGGACGTATCTTTTTTGGCCGTTCGATTGATTTACATGGCGGGTTAAAAACATCTATCGTTTGTCTTGCCCTGGAAACTACTGGTCTTTTGATCCTTTGGCTGGCCAACACGCCAGCAACAGCCTTGGTTGGTGCAGGAATAGCTGGTTTGGGATTCTCTCTTGTTTTTCCTGCACTCGGTGTAGAAGCCGTAAAATTAATCCCACCTTCCAATCACGGTGCTGCGCTTGGAGGCTATGGTTTATTTATCGATCTTTCTTTGGGCATAACAGGTCCTTTAGTTGGTGCCATAGCCAGCCGTTTTGGAATGCCATACATTTTCCCTTTCAGTATGGGAATGGTCTTTCTGGGCTTCCTGTTGGCTGTTATCATCTATATCAGGCAAAAGAGAAGTCTTCCTTTAACGGTTGTTCACCGCGCGGCGTAGGGGTTTACAGGAATATGGATAAAATGATAACCTTCTGCCTTCATTTGCTGAAGGAGACTGTCTTCAGGTATGGTTTTAAAAACCACTGTACATAAGACTTGTCCAGGAGTTAACCTGCACCTGAGCAAAATATCCATTAATGCCTTTTTAACTTTAATCTTTATAAAACTAGCGCTATATTTTTTCTGGTCTAAAACTTCTGCTCCTTTAAAATAAAAATTTGGATTAATCCTTTTAAAAGCAAGCATCGGAAGATTCAAACCAGCGGCAAATTTTTCAAATTCACGTTCGGATACTTTATAGACGAAATTGCCTACCGGCTCATAAGAAAAGCGATTTTTCCAGATTCTGTTTAAGATCCGTGGGTTCGTTTTGAATAAATTAAAAAGCCATAATAAGATCGGTATTTTAGTTACAGGATCTTGCGGCTCTATGATTACAATTCCTTCTTTTGCAACCCGGATCATTTCATACAATGCCGCATATGGTCTTGGAAAATGATGATAGGATTCTTTGCAAAGCACGTAATCAAAATTCTCATCGGGGAAATTCAGTTGCTCCGCGTTTTCAGCTCTATATCTGGTAATAATTCCCTCTTCCCGGGCAACGGTCAAAAAATCAACATTCAGGTCTGTAGCCATCGCCATACTGCCTCTTGATTCAATATACTGTGCATCAAACCCATAAGCATCCCCAACGGTAAGCCAGTATCTATTCTCCCCAAGCAATGGATCAATGCACTTAAAAAAAATATTCTGCAACCAATGAGCAATTGTTTTCTTCCCCAGAGATCTTTTCTCTTTGTAATAATTAATCTTCGATTCTTTACCTGGAAAATATTGGTTATACCAGTTTCCGTGTTTCTGATAACTTTGATGATGATACAATGGTCTTATATTTAGTCTTCTTTATCAGTTTACGGGAGTACCGAGCCAAACGTTGGGTAAAAAATCAAAAAACTTCTTCAAATCATTTTAAAAATTTCATTTTTACCCAACGTTTTGCCTGGTGCCTTCGTATTCTTTAGGAATGACACCTCCTAAATTTACTTTTAATTTGCTGAATGAATCTGTTTGCTAAACGGGAGTCTCGTATTATAAAAGGATGTAAAGCAAACGAACGTAGTGCGCAGGCTCAGTTGTATAAGCTTTTTTATCCGGAAATGCTCCGGCTTTGTTATCGTTATTTAAAATCTGATGATCTTGTAGCAGAAGCACTTAATTCAGGCTTTTTAAAAGTTTTCCAGCACATCAACAGTTTTGAAGAATCAAAGGGCGAATTGGGTGCATGGATCAAAACAATTATCATAAGGACGTGCATCGATCTTGGAAGAAAAGAAGCCAGATTTAGTAATCAGAGCAGTAGTGAGGATGAGATAGATACAATTTTTATTTTACCTGAAATACTTGAAAAGTTATATACAGAAGATTTAATGCAGGCCATTCATCAGCTTCCACATGCCACTAAAATAGTTTTTAATCTTTCTGTAATAGAAGAATATACACATAAAGAAATAGCAGACCATCTGGACATTACGGAAGGGACATCCAGATGGCATTTATCGGAAGCGAAAAAGCAGCTCAGGAAGATATTATCTCCTGCCATTAAAGACAAAATCAAACCAACTGAAAAACAAGAAGATAAGTCAAAATGAGAAATTCGGCCTGGTATCATAAAATCTGGCGTAAAAAGCTGCAGCAATTTCCTTTGAATAGGGATGCTGATTCCGCCTGGGCAGAAATGAAATCTATTTTAGACAAGGAACTTCCCGTTGCCCAGCCAGCCACCAGTCCTCCATTGAAATCTGCTATTTCTAAATTAATTTCTCCCATACTTACGTATGTTTTACCTGCAGCAGCCATGATTACTGCTTGCGGATACTTTATAATTAAGTCTCCTACGGAGAAAAACGCCATCAAAAAACAAAAAAAACAACCTTGGCATCTACAAACAAAGGACACTTTAAACCTGCCAGCACAACAACCTGTCTTAATCAAAGATTCAGCATCAACTGAAGCTATTCTTCATAACATTCCAAAATCTGTTCTTTATAGACCTCAGCTGGTCACTCCTGCTTACCACAATTCGACTCCCCTTGTTGACCAAAATCCTGATCAGCTTTCAGATCAGGAAAAGATAGACGAAATTCCTTTGCATCAACTCTTAAAAAGCAAAATTTCCGCAGCAGAAATATTTGCATCCGAACACATGATCTCACAATCTGTTCCAGGCTATGGAATAATTACCTGGACGCCTTTAGCTATTCAGGTTCTCTCAAAAAACAACAGTTACTACCGAAAATCAAAGCAAAATGAAAAAGTCTTCCATCCAAAAAAGATCCGTTTAGCAAAAACGGATCAAAAAAGAGAGATGACCACCCCAATGTATAACTATGGATTGGAAACGGGAATTAACAAGAGCAGCAATACCAATAGTTTCTATTTGGGCTTGTCAGGCTCGTATGCTCTGACCAAACATTGGTTAATTTCTACCGGACTACAATTCAACACATTAAGACAATTGGCTGGAGAATACTCGCATCCGAGTTACTACAGACCAGATTCTCTTCCACCTTTTAAAGTTAACGATTCACGCAAAGTGCTGACATTAAATATTCCTTTACTACTGGAATACAAGATCAATAAAGCGATTAGTCTGCAAGCCGGGCCATTGCTTAATCTCTTGCTTAAACAATCAAACAAACAGGGCCTGGTCGCTCCAATGGCTGACATGCGCGATACCGTATATCATAGTAAAGAGATCAACCAGGCTATTAGTAAAACGACCGTTAATCAGGTTAGTATAGGATTTACCGGAGGAATAAGCCTCCACATGGGGCGATTTGATTTAAACGGAAGATATCAGCTTCTTTCTCCCTATAAAATAAGTAATGACTTAGGTTCATATAAAGCAACCTATCAGACTTTACAGTTTGGCATTGGCTACAGGTTTAAATAAAAAGGGGTTGTATCAGATGATACAACCCCTATAATTTTCCGAAATCAGAATTAAATCACAATGTTCACAATTCTGCCTTTCACAACAATAACCTTTTTAGGTGTTTTACCCTCCAGATATTTTTGCACCTGCTCATCAGCCAGAACAGTCTCTTCAATTTCTTTAGCTTCCAATGTTAAACTCAGATTAAGGTTCAACCGGGTTTTACCATTTACAGAAACAGGATAACTGAATTCGTCTTCTACCAGATAGGCTGGATTAAATACTGGATACGGAGCATAAGATAAACTTCCTTCTTCATGTCCTAATAAAGACCAAAGCTCTTCACAGATATGCGGCGCATAGGAAGAAAGCACCACAACCAGATCTTCCAATACCTGACGATTCTTACATTTCAAATCTGTCAGCTCATTCACTGCGATCATGAAACTGGACACTGATGTATTGAAAGAGAAGCGTTCAATATCATCCTGAACCTTTTTAATGATCTTATGTAAAGCCTTCAGTTCTGCTTTAGTTGGAACAGAATCGCTGACATTAAAAACCCATGCCTCATTATGGAACAATCTCCAGAATTTGCGAAGGAATTTAAACACCCCCTCTATACCATTGGTATTCCATGGCTTACTCTGTTCCAATGGTCCCAGAAACATTTCATACATCCTTAATGTATCTGCACCATAGTTTTCAATCAATACATCCGGATTAACTACATTAAACTTAGATTTAGACATCTTCTCCACTTCTACCCCACAAATGTATTTACCATTTTCCAGGATAAACTCAGCGTCCTTAAATTCAGGTCTGAACAACTTGAATTTTGGAATATTCAGAATCTCATTTTCTACAATATTCACATCTACATGCAATGCAGATGTTTTATAGTCATTTTTTAATCCATGAGATACCAGTGTATTTGTTCCACGGCCCTGCTCATCAATAACACGGTAAACAAAATTACTCCTTCCCTGGATCATGCCCTGATTAATCAGTTTTTTGAAGGGTTCTTCCTCCTGTACATAACCAAGATCTTTAAGAAACTTATTCCAGAAACGGCTATACAACAGGTGACCAGTAGCATGCTCCGCTCCTCCAATATAAAGATCGACATCTTTCCAGTACTCAATTGCTTCCTTTGAAGCAAATTCAGAACCATTAACGGCATCCATATATCTGTACCAGTACCAGCTTGAACCAGCCCAGCCAGGCATTGTGCTCAGTTCGTACTCATACTGATCTTCATAACTCCAGTTCTCAGCCCGTCCCAAAGGAGGCTCTCCTGTCTCAGTTGGCAGGTATTTATCAATTTCAGGGAGCAATAACGGCAATTCTTCTTCCTTGATCAGGTAGGGTAATCCATCCTTAAAATAAACAGGAATAGGTTCACCCCAATACCGCTGGCGACCAAAAATAGCATCCCGCATACGGTAATTGATTTTTGCCTTTCCTACGCCCTGTTCTTCAAGCCAGTTGTTCAAAAATGGGATCGCTTCAGCGTAGCTCATCCCATTAATAAAGCCTGAATTGATGTATTTCCCTTCTTTTGTTGGATCAGCCTGTGTATCTATATTTTGTTGCGCGTCCAGAACCTGTACAATTGGTAAATTGAAATGTGTAGCAAATGCCCAGTCACGCTGATCTCCACTTGGTACACCCATTACCGCACCAGTACCATAGCCTGCAAGAACATAATCCGCAATCCAAAGCGGCACACGTGCTCCGCTCACCGGATTGATGACGTAACTTCCTGTAAAAGCACCGGAAACCGTTTTTGTATCTGCCATACGGTCCAGTTCTGATTTCTTCTTGGTTTGAGCAATATACTGCTCAATATCGCTTTTTTGTTCTGGTGTAGTTAATGCAGCTACCAATTCATGCTCAGGTGCAAGAACCAGATAAGAAACCCCAAATATAGTATCAGCCCGTGTGGTGAACACTTCAATATAGTCTTCTTCTACTCCTGTAATTGACGGTGTTTTCTCAATTGCAAACCTCACACTTGCCCCAACACTTTTACCAATCCAGTTGCGCTGCATTTCTTTGACCGGCTCCGGCCAGTCTATCGTATTCAGCCCCTGAAGTAAACGTTCTGCATAGGCAGAAATACGCATACTCCACTGCATCATTTTCTTTTGTTCTACCGGATGTCCTCCACGCTCTGAAAATCCATCCTTAACCTCATCATTGGCCAATACAGTTCCAAGAGCAGGACACCAGTTCACCGTACTTTCTTTTAAATAAGTCAGCCTGTATTTAAGCAACTCTTCCTGCTTTTCCTCACTGGTCATCGTTGCCCAATCGCTCGGCATGAAGGTCTTGGTATCTTCATCACAAACAGCCTTCACATCTGCACTTCCTGAAGCATTAAATTTTTCAAGCAAAGTCGTAATATCTTCTGCCCTGTCTGTCTCCAGGTTATACCAGGAATTGAACAACTGCATAAAGATCCATTGCGTCCATCTATAATACTCGGGATCGCTGGTCCTCACCTCTCTGCTCCAGTCAAATGAAAAACCAATCTGGTCCAATTGCCTGCGATAAGTATTGATATTGGTTTCTGTGGTGATTGCCGGATGCTGTCCGGTTTGAATAGCATATTGCTCAGCCGGCAAACCAAAAGAATCGTATCCCATCGGATGCAATACATTGAACCCCTTCAACCTTTTGTATCTTGAAAATATATCTGAGGCGATATAGCCCAGGGGATGACCCACGTGTAAACCCGCACCTGATGGATAAGGAAACATATCCAGCACGTAAAATTTAGGTTTATCGCTATTGGTATCTGCTTTAAAAGTCTGGTTCTGAGCCCAAAACTGCTGCCACTTTTTCTCTATTTCTTTAAATTGGTAATCCATTACGGCTATTCCTTAATATATAGCGCGAAAATAATGAAATAATTTACCAATTGGTAATCAGAGTAAATATGCCGCCTTTTAATAAGGCGGCATAGCTCACTATCTTTTAAGATAATAGGTTTCGGTCACCTTAGGATTAGATTGATCTACTGTGGCTGTAAACTGGAAAGTATTGTCGTTAAGCACTTCGGTAGAACACACCAGAAGCTTTGAAGCTAATTTAATGTTAAATGCCGTTCCGACAAAAGTGACGTAATTACCACTGGAAATTGTACCCGCCAGACTCATTTCGAAATCATTATTTTCCGTGCTTTTAAAATCAAGATAATCGGAACTCGGATTATATTCTACCGTATTTGAGGAAGCGATCCCCCCGTTGGCATCATAAACTTTGGTTTCAATCTTAGTTACCTGCCATTTCCCTCCGATCTTGACAATCGTCGTGTTTGAATCTTGTTTTTTACAGGCAGTTATACCCGTGACCAGCAATAAAAAAAGGACTGCTGTAGTTAGTTTTTTCTTCATAGTAATGGTTTTTTGCTGCTTTTTTAACGAAAAAGCAGCAGATATAGTATAAATATTCGCAGCATACTCCTAAGCACAATCCGCTTTAATAAGTGTTAAAGATTGTTAAGACTGAAAAGAAGAAACTATTTTAATTAAACTTTCGTTGTAGATTAGGAGGTAATTGAATGCTAAAGCCATATAATTTATTTTAGTTGCTTTTATTTTTTTATTTTCGCACAACAATAAACACGAATACATGGAAGAATTTGAAGTAAGCGATGCTTCTAAGAAGACAAAGACCATATACATTTCAACAATATTCAGTATTACACTCGTACTGCTAACACTTGGCATGCTGGGCTTAATTCTGGTACATGCAAAAAACCTGTCCAACTATGTGAAGGAAAACATTGTTCTGAACATTATCCTTGATGAAGGTGCTAAAGATGCAGATGTACTTCAATTTCAAAAAGAGCTGAATTCTAATCCGGCGATAAAAACGACTCAATACGTAAACAAGGAAATCGCTGCTAAAAACCTTACCCAGGATCTTGGAGAAGATTTTGTGAATTTCCTGGGTTATAACCCGTTACTCTCTACGATTGATGTTTATCTGAAAGCAGATTACGCCAACAATAAAAGTATTGACGCCTTAAAAGCCCAGATCAGTAAAAATCCAGCAGTTAAAGAAGTGATCTATCAAAGCTCTTTAATTGACATGGTCAACCAGAATATCAACACCATCAGCCTGATCATTCTGGCCTTTGCTGCCATTTTATTGGTGATCTCCATTGCTTTGATCAACAATACCATCAGACTGGCCATTTATTCTCAGCGTTTCCTGATCAAAAGTATGCAACTGGTTGGTGCAACTAAAAACTTTATCCGCAAGCCTTTTATTCTGCTTGCTGCTTTACATGGTCTAATTTCAGCCATCATTGCTGTGATTATTCTACTGGGCATCCTGTATTATGCACAAAAACAAATCCCTGAAATCATCATATTAAGAAACTACACAGAATTTGGGTTTGTATTGTTATTTATGCTTGGCCTGGGCATCTTTATCACTGCCATCAGCACTGCTATGGCAGTAAGCAGATATTTACGTTTAAAAAGTTACGATCTATACAGATAATGATACAGAAAAAACACAGCCCTGCAAGTCAGGACAACAAATCAGAATTGGTTTTCACCAAAAAGAATTATCAACTGCTGTTGATCAGCATCGCTATCGTTGTATTTGGATTCATCTTAATGATAGGTGATACCGATATCTACGATTTCAGAAAAACACTTCTTGCTCCAATGGTAGTCCTTTTTGGCTTTGCTTTTGGCATTTATGCCGTTTTAAAGAAATAGATTCATGGATTTTCTACAAACCTTTATCCTTTCTGTAATAGAAGGAATAACGGAGTTTTTGCCCGTATCTTCAACTGGTCATATGATCATTGCCTCTTCGGTAATGGGAATTGACAAAGATCCATTCGTAAAACTCTTTGAAATTGCAGTGCAGCTCGGGGCTATCCTTTCTGTTGTTGTTTTTTACTGGAAGAAATTTTTCCCTTTAAATCACTGGAAATTTTACCTGAAGCTTGTCATCGCTTGTTTACCAGCAGCAGTATTTGGAATGTTACTTCAAAAAAAAATAGACCATCTGCTGGAGAGTCCCGTAACCGTTGCAGTAATGCTGGTTGTTGGGGGTATCATCTTGCTTTTTATCGACAAGTTCTTCAATAAACCAACAATAAAATCCGAACCGGAAATTTCTAATAAGAGTGCGCTGATCATTGGTTTCTGGCAATGCCTTGCTATGGTTCCGGGTACCAGCAGAAGTGCGGCCAGCATTATCGGTGGGATGCAACAAAAATTAACCCGGTCAGTTGCTGCAGAGTTCTCTTTCTTCCTCGCTGTTCCCACCATGGTTGGTGCAACAGGATTAAAATTGGTCAAAGCCTATAAAGAAACTCCCGAGATCCTAAAGGACAAACATAATCTTATGCTTTTAGGTGTGGGAAATTTAATTGCTTTTGTGATTGCACTACTTGCCATCAAATTTTTCATAGGTTATGTACAGAAGTACGGCTTTAAGCTGTTTGGCTGGTACAGAATCGCATTTGGTTTATTTTTCTTAGTCCTGTATTACCAGGGCCTTATACAACTTTAATGATTGAATTTCCGGATTTTAATTTTGCCGAAGGTGAGCTCCTGCTCATCAATAAGCCTTATCAGTGGACAAGTTTTGATGTGGTGGGAAAGATAAGAAACTCTCTAAAACCGCTCAAAATTAAAGTAGGACACGCAGGCACCCTGGATCCGCTTGCTACCGGTCTGTTGATTATCTGCACAGGTAAACTCACCAAACAAATTGACACTTTCCAGGCACAGGAAAAAGAGTATACCGGCACCATGGTCCTTGGTGCAACAACACCTTCTTTCGACCTGGAAACCGTTGTGGATCAGGAATTTTCGATAGAAGGCATTACGGAAGAACAAATCCATGCGGCGACCATACCTTTTACAGGTGATATACAGCAGTATCCACCAGCGCATTCCG
>NZ_DATMRL010000130.1:0-8730 GCF_035566355.1 Pedobacter sp. | reverse complement strand
ACTAAAACAAATGGATTGTCAGCAACATTGGTAAAAGACGATGGGTTTATCGATGTTGATCTTAAGCAACTTGACCAGGAGATTGCAAATAAACTAAAGAACAAATACCAAAAACCAGAACTGGCAAAAGCGAAAGCTGCGGTGTACCGTTACTATAAAACTGTTCGTGTGGAAAACGGAAGATATGTTTCAGACTTGAAGTCTGCAGATCAGATTAAGATATCGAGTCAGTTGTTCACTTTGCTAAGTAACAATCTGGAGGAAATGAACGCCTCTATTGCAAAGCTAAAAGCCAAAGGTGAAAAAGTAGACATTACAGAAATAACTCCTGAATACCTGGAAAGTTTACTGCAATAAAATCTATTCAATGTAATTAATGCTTATTAGATTTAGTTTGATAAAAAGAAGTTGTTTCAATATTGAGGCAACTTCTTTTTCTATTTGGTTCTAAGTTATCAAACGTCGAGTTGTAGACCATTTCAAGAATGACAATATTCTGATTTAAGTAAACATACCGTTTAGTATGTTTGTGCAATATGATATCAAAAGCCGCTAACACAAAGAAGCTTATTTTAACCAAGTCACTTGAACTGATCTATAAAAAAGGGTATCAGGCAACAAGCATTGACGATATCATAGCAACCAACAACCTGAATGAACCCATCAAAAAGGCTTTGAACCGTTTGATCCAACGGGTACAGCAAGCACTCGAACTGGCGCTGACCAACGCACAAAATAACAACGATATCCGCAAAGATGTTGATCCCAGGCGTGTGGCCATATTCTTACTGACAGGCTATTCCGGAGTGAGAAATATGGGTAAAGTACTAGGAAAGGAATCTTACATCCAATTCCTGAGAGAATTGAAAATTTATCTGAACAACCTCAAATAAAAAAATTTAATATAAAACATACCACTTAGTACTTTTTAATATGTATGATGCAATACTTCCCATTCACTCCCTGGTCAGATGGCTTGTCCTGTTGAGCCTGATCTATTCGATCACTTTATCAGCCCGCGCCTATTTCCAAGGGCGGCAGTTCACCAAAAGCGACGATAGCGTTAGACACTGGACAGCAACCATAGCACATATCCAGTTGATCTTAGGAATTTTGCTGTACACAAAAAGCATGACCGTTAAAGCCTTTTTTTCCGGCAACCAGAACATGGAATCATTTTTCTTTGGGATTATCCATATTTCGTCTATGCTTATTGCCATCGTCCTGATCACTATCGGCTCAGCGAATGCAAAGCGAAAAAAAGACAGTAAGGAAAAGTTTAAGACCATGTTGATCTGGTTCTCCATAGCCCTCTTGATCATCCTCCTTGCAATTCCTTGGCCGTTTTCGCCGCTCGCCCACCGTCCCCTGATTAGAAATTATTAATATATACAACCATGACACACTTTTTTAAAACACAGATCGGCAGATTGCGCCTGGTCGGGTTTCTGGAAGGCATCTCCCTTCTGGTGCTTATTTTTGTCGCCATGCCACTGAAGCATTACTTTAATAACCCCATGCTGGTCAAAAACCTGGGGCCTGTACATGGCGCGCTTTTCCTGCTGTTTATCTTCTTAACCCTCAGCGTCGGTGTAGAAGAGAAATGGAAATTCAAAGACACCACATGGAAGGTTTTACTGGCCTGTATTATACCGTTTGGGACTTTTTATATAGACAAGCACATCCTGAAAAATGCGGAGGCTAACCGGACCGGTAGGGATGAAGAATAAGTTGTTACTACTGCTTTTCTTTACAGTCATTGTAGCCTATGTCGTATTTATGCACGACACAGGAAACCGACCGATAGCTAACGGGATCCGCTTTAACGAAAGGCTATCTACTTATGGACTTTTCCACGGTCAAATGGCAAATCTGGAACCTGCTGCAGGTGTTGAAATTCTTGAACTGGGATCAACACTTTTTACCGATTACGCAGAAAAGCAAAGGCTGATCAAGTTGCCAAAAGGCAAGCGAATGCGTGCAACCGGTAATGCGCTGCCGGAATTCCCCGAAGGCACTGTTATTGCAAAAACATTCTACTATTCGCGAGCGGAAGGAAAGAAACGTAGGCTGATTGAAACCCGTCTGCTGATCCTTCAAAATGGCTTATGGAATGCGGCTACTTATCAATGGGATATGGCGAAGGGAGACGCCATATTGCTGGAACAGGGGGGCCATGTCCCAGTCAACATCCAAAGCAAGGACGGAATTGTACGCAAGATCAATTACCAAATCCCCTCCCAAAAGGATTGCACCAGCTGCCACCGGTCTGACAACCAATTGATACCCATTGGCCCAAAAATCAGCAATTTAAACATAGAAGTCCTCCGTAACGGGAAGCGCCAAAACCAACTGGTCTATTTGCATGAAAAGGGCTTGCTGGATTATAAAGACAGAAACCATTTTGGAACAATCCCTGACTACCATGATGCATCATTGCCGACAGAACAAAGGGCAAGGGCATATATGGCGATGAATTGCGCTCATTGCCATCAGCCGACGGGTATGGCCGGCCAGAAGTCCTTAAAACTGGATTTTTCAACAAGCTATGAAAATACCGGTATCCCATTCAATAAGCAGAATATTGTAGAAAGAACAGCTGCAATGGGCGAATACCACATGCCGAAGATGGGTACTACCGTTATTGATACAGCGGGTGTTGCTTTGATCAGGAGATACATTCTGAGCTTGCAGTAGTCTATCCCTATTCCACTAAATTTCTAAACTGTGCAGGTGGGCGGTCCTGCTTCATTTTTGATTGCAAACACCCAATCTGTAAAAGAAAGTTTGTAAAGCCATGGAAGCCATCAACTTTTGAAGTTGTTATGATTTCGTATATCCCTGTGCCAGATCTAAAAGTATACTGTGAATACAAACAGATCGGTATTCTTCTGTTGTCATTAAATCGCCTGTCTGGGCCGCCATTTTTATTAACATATTTCCAGGTATAATCCACAATTTTAGCATCACTGGGTACGGTTTGATCTTCGATAAACCTAGAGTTTACACTTGAGATTTCCAGATGATTATAAAAAACAGCGGCAAATTTGTTCCCCCGTTTAATTAACAGACGCTCAGGAAGGAAAAAAAACTCTGTATTTCTAAGCTGAATATAGGGGATCTGCACATTTGTCTTCAGAAATTTATTTGGGATTTGATGTGAGGATATTCTAAATATGGGATGTCTGTTAATCAACTGTCCAGCGCCAGCATTTCTCTTCCAGTCATTATTTATTGTAGAATGCAGGTATTGCCATTTGCGTGCACAAGTATTAAAATTCAAGAAATGCTGTGCAAATTGCTGATAAACTACAGACATGTCCTTATCCATTTCATAGAAAATCTCCATTGCAAATCTCTTTTTATCTTTTTTATGCAACCAAAACAATAAGCAAACAAAGAAAACGGAGCCAAAAATAAGTTCAACATAAAAATAAGGGTTAACCAAATTCAGTTCGTCATTACTCTGCTGAGTATCTTTTATATGATTGATAATAGCGAGCTTTTTATTCACATACCCAATTGTATCCCCGAATTGAATCTTTAACCATTTTCCTTTAGTTGAATCCAATAAGGCAAATTCCTCTCTATCGGTTGCAACCTTAACAACTTTAGACTTTGCATTTGGGAATTCTCTGATATTTGAGCCAACATCGGAGTTTATGATCGCAACAACACGATTACCCTCAGGCTTTACAATTGTTGTATGATTTTCAAACGAGCTTCCAAAAAGGAAGAGGAGAAAAATAATAAGAGGCAAGATTCCAAACCAGTTGACATAAGATATCTTATTCGCCTTTTCCGTTAGTTCATTAATAAAATCCTTAGAATCAACATCTGTTAGATTATCAATATTGGAAGAGGTTATTGTATGCGGATTATTATAATCAAGCACAACAGGCTGGACTTCGTTTACCCGAGGTCGGGTATCAGTACCGCTAATTTTTTGCCGGTAATAAATACCATTTGATCCAATATTCACATATGTACCCCGTGGGCCTGTGTTAATTCTAGCTCCTTTAATGCCAATTGAGTAACTGAATCCTGATTTAGACAAATTGAGGCGGAAAATTCCGGAAGTGAATGATTTTCGAAAATAGAATCCCATAGTGAGGCTTTAATTAGAGGTTATTGATATAGAATTAGGTGTGTGTAATCTGATCTTTTTACGATTCCGCCACTCCCAGGGTGGAGTAGGATTGGGGTCTTGCCAAAGCCCTACTTTATTCTCTCTCGCTTCAATTTCTAACTGAGCATAAACGGGATCTGTAGAATACTTTTTGAAATGCCAGGCCATACCTTGCCTCACCATTTCCTGATTGACAACCTGCTCATTATCGTTAACAACGACTGCAATCAACCTCCTGTAGCGATCGTATTTTTCCCCGTAAACAGTAACATCCTGTCCAAAACATAAATCAGATAAGGCTTCTTTTGCATTATTTCCAAAAGGCTGGGAACCTCTTTTCTCCGGACAGTCAATATGGGCTAAACGTATTTTGGTCGGTGTATTTTGATAAAGAACCTCCATAGTATCCCCATCTATAATTCGGATTACTTTTGCAACGAAAGTCTGGTTCTTTAGGTTGATTACAACAGTTCCAGGAAGCAATCTATCTTCAACCTTTGTAGCGTTTATCGGTTTCCCTGATTGTGAACAGGAAAATGTCAATATAATAATTGCCGAAAACAGAGTTCTAAGAAAGGTATGTCTCATTGTTTAATATTTAATTAGTTTATATATTTATATATAGGTATAAATATATGTAGATGTAAAGATCTGTTTGATGAACTATTTGGTTTGCTCTAATATAGTTGCAGAGATATTTATTTCTTAACGAAGTCAAGAATGTATTTAACAGCCTCATCTTTATTACTAGCAATAGGTTTAAGTTCAAACCTTTTAACCCCCGAACTTCTCATCCAATCCGACCAAATCAATTTCATAATTTCCATATCCGTTGGATGTGTCGTTGCTGCACCAGTTCTTGAAAGCGATCGATCGTACATTTCCAGTACAATCACTTCCAAATTATTTAGAAATGAATTTTTGACCGGATTAATCCTGAATTTTGGATTCTTGGCCAGGAAAGTTTCCATATTACTTTCTTTCGACTTTAAAAAGGCTTTCCTGAATTCACTAACCTTGTTTGCACTCAAATCATAACCCTTCTGATAAATACCCGCTTCAATATAACCGTCAGTCATTAGGATCATAATATTCCTAAATACGTCGGTTACTTTCTTTTTTTGAACGCAGGGTAATACAACCCTTGCATCAATACCCGATTGGAAATAAGTCCAGATATCAGCTCCATTATTAGAAACCGATGCCAGGTTATTAAACCTCCTGTATTCAGTATTAAACTTAATGATATCCCCTGGAAGAGTTTGGGGTACATTATGCCTGGACATAATGTAGTCAATACGATCACTTTGGTGAGTGCCAAATCTCTGAAGATCGATCGTTAGCAAGTCAGTATTAATTTTATAAATACCTATCAGTCCTTTGTTTATAAAATCGACGCTAAACCGATCTTGTTGTCCTTCCGTTCTTTTGAGTTTTATGATCTCTGGCCAAATTCTTCTTAGAAAACCATCTACTATATCTGCATCATTAACAGCCTTAGGATATAATTTAGGGTTTAAGCGGTTTGATAAGTCTGGAGCAAATACAATATTGTAGTGGATTACTTGCTTTTGGGCATATAATTTAATCGTCGCTGAACATATTAAAAGCCCTATGATTAAGTGTTTTTTCATCAGATCTTTACCCGTTTATCTAGTTGAGAAGTCCGTAGCTTTTCGTTTTGCCAATTTACAGCAGTGTCGAATGCTTCCTTGGATTTTTCAGTTGCTTTTGGTATCGCATATTCTTCATGTAAATAGTCATTCCAGCCCTCTAAAAAGATGTTAATTCTATCATTAAGAGAATCAATTGAGATAGGAAGGTGGTCATTTTCCACGTGACTTTTGTAGATGGTAGATATGTTCTTAATGTGCTGTTTCCCGGTAATTAAATCTGTTTTCTTAATTTCCTTTAGCAAGTTCAGTTTATTGGGCAGAGATTCCAGTTGTGCCTCTGTTATTTTATGTTCGGCCTCCAGGCCAATATTTAAGCCCTCTATCGTATAAATCTCTCCTTTAATCAATAAAACTTTTTCTTCTTCCAACCTCGCGTCTTCATTTAGCTGTTGGATGAGTAAGTTGTTTTTTAACGTGGCGATATCCGGATTGCGTTCATCAAAAATTGACATCAATTTTTCAAAAGCAAATTTCAACATCCAAAGACCTAATCCCCCTAAAAGAAATACAAGATAGAAATTTGGATCCCGGAAAGCCATAGTTGTTCGCCATATCTCATTGGTATCTCCTGCATCATATTTCATTTGATAAATAGCAGCCGATACTTTATAAGCAATTGAGGTATCAATCAATAGCGCTCCCACAGCAAACATGGAGTAGACAACCCATGGTTTCTTGGTAAACAACTTTATAAGAGCACAAAAAATAGGAATGCTCACAAAGAGTAAAATGAAAATAATTCCTGATCCTCCCTTTTCGAAAGTCAGGCTTAAGGCCTTTGGGTTAAATATTTCCATTGAGGCAGCCTCTAAACCGGCTTCTCTCGCCGACTTAGCATCTTCAACAGCAAATAATAAAATATAGCAAGCAGAAGAGTAAAAAATAAAGAGATAAGATAACAAACAAACATTAGCAAAAAGTACAGGAATGAACTCATACCATTTGAATTTGGGCTTAACAAAATCTCTCTGGGCATTTCTTATCTTTTCCTTAATCTCAGAAATAAGCTTCTCATGAAAAACAATTTTGTTGCTTTTCATGCTTTCAATCTCCTGCCTATTTTTGGCGATATCTGATTTGAGGCTAATTAATTTGTTTTTTGCATTTAGGGTTTCATTTTCGGCCTCAATTTCCGCCGTCTGTAGCTGTAAATTCAAGTTTTCTTCAAATACATTGAGACTTTTAACCTCTTGTTCGTCTATTTTTGTAATCAATCGGCGCTTTTTATCATCTACAACATCAATGTCATTAATAAAAACAGAGTAAACAGTGTCTAGTGATTTGGTGAGTACCTGATGATCTCCATTATTAAATTTTGAACGTTCATATCCCTGGCCTCTCAAAATTGCGCGATCGAAATTTCCAATTTCAGCCGCGATCATGGAATCAAGCACCTTAGTGAATTCAGAAATGGCATGTTCTTTAGCGCTGTGATTCTCAATCTTCGCTTCAGCAGAAGAAGGTTCATCAGAAACTTCAATAACTGTTTCCCCACGTTGTAAAGAAGCTTTCTGGTTGATATCATCAAAGTTGGAAATCAAACTGGCCACTGTTTGAGCATGGTTGGTTACAATGATGCTTTCATGGTTGTTTTTTTTCGCGTTGACTGACCAATTGTAGGAACCATGTAATGCAATCTGTTTATCAATTATGCAGAATTTTTGGTTCATAATGCCGTAACCAACGTTTTTTATTTTAGTTACCGACACACCCAGTGAGACCAGTTCATCAAAGTCCAATTTTAAGTTTTCCTGATTATCAGCAATAATGAGCTGAATGCTGATACCTTGAGAAGCTTTTCTTTTGAGAATGTCGAATAGCTCCTCATCCGTAAACCAGGAGCTTGCAATTAGAATTTCAGATTCAGCGTTTTCGAGTTCTTTGACAATACGCGCAAAAATTTCCTTGTTATTGTGCAGGACTTCTTGTTCAAAGGGTTGTGCAGGAGCTATCATTTTTTTCTTTTTGAGTAAGGATTTCCAATTTGAATGAAGGTTTATTCATTTGTATCGTCAAAAGTATACCCTTGCAGGAGGTTTTTTTTACGGGAAACCGTAAGCCTATCGACTATTTTGAGAAGTTTTTGGTGATCCTTTTTTTGGATTAAATGCTTGTAATACAGTATTTTGAATTTGTATAATGAGAGATTGCTCCGATGCCAGAAATGGCAAATCTGGATGCAACCCCTTCATTTTTTTGAGAGCTAATAAACTTGCCTGTATTTACTACAGCAATTCTTTTAAATCTTAATAATTATCTACCGTTTGGTGCAATTCATTCCTGTAGTTATAGATCTCATCAAGGCTGGCCAGCTGCTTTTTCTCACCAGCATCTTTCCCTTTGTGAAATGTCTCCAGGTATTTATTTGCCGTATTAAAATGCAGCCGGCAAATCGGTTTCCTGTTGTTATCGTCCAGCAAGATTCCAAAGTAAGACTGTGTATCCCGTGGAGCAATGCGATTGGAAGGGATCTTCTCCCGTAGAATGGCCTTTACAATCTGAAAGGCCTCTAATTCTTCCTCCGTTGTTACAATTTTTCCAGCCTCATTGTTCTCATCAATCAGCAGACTGGCTTTACCCTCGTCCTTTTTCTCAATCTTCTCATTGATGTTCAAGGCAGATTTCAACCTGTCGCTGATAGATTCATTAATAGAAACGGCTAAAGCCTTCTTCGTATATTCCTTAAAGGCAATCATTCGATTTGCAGTTAGAGGCTTGTCAAAAAATCTATTGACCAGTAACTTAACAATTTCATCAGATGGATTATCTATCTCTTTTTCAAATTCCTTCCTGATTGCCTTAATGTATTTTAAACCTTCGGCCGAATCAAGAATGCTTTCTAAGTTGTATTCATTTTTAGTAAAGCTTTCCAGAATTTTGATGGAGTTATCCTTCAAATCCTCAATATCTATGGTTAAGAAGGGC
>NZ_DATMRL010000129.1:0-11993 GCF_035566355.1 Pedobacter sp. | reverse complement strand
GGTCTTCCGGTTTGGGAAATGACTTGCTTTACTTCTTCAAAACTCAGGAAGATTTTACGCATATCATTAGCCAGTTTCACAGACTCATCGAGTGAAGTGCTTAAAGGTCCTGTTGCTCTGACATAAATAGATCCCTCATTTAACTGTGGCAGGAACTCTGTTCCCAGAAAACGGAAGCAGAATAATCCAACCATCAACACCAGGATTGCTATTGGAAAGGCAATTTTCCTGTTCTTAAAGCACAGCCCGAAGAGCTTCATGGAATTGCGGGTAAGCCAGGCTACAAAAAAGTTATGTTTTTCCCGTACATTCTTTTTCAATAAAACACTAGCCATTACAGGCACCAGGGTAAAGGTAAGAAGGAGTGCCCCCAGCAAGGCGAAGCCCAAGGTCCAGGCTAGCGGAGAGAACATTTTACCTTCTACTTTTTCAAAGCTGAAGATGGGCAATAGCCCCGTAATAATGATCAGCTTGGCAAAAAAGATTCCTTTTCCATTGACCAGGCAGGCTTCTTTAATCATGCCCAGTTTGCTCAGCTTATTGAACCGATCCATACCAACCTTTTGAGCCCGGTGATCCAGCACCACAAAGATTCCTTCCATCATCACCACTGCCCCATCTATAATAATCCCAAAATCTATCGCCCCCATAGACAGCAAATTCGCCGACATTCCCTTCAGTTTTAGACAGATGAAGGCAAACAAAAGGGCAAGGGGTATCACCACTGCTACGATAACTGTTGTTCGCCAGTCGGCCATAAAAAGGAAAACAATCAGGGTCACAAAAATGATCCCTTCCAGCATATTGTGCATCACCGTATGTGTAGCAAAATCCACCAGGTCTTCCCGGTCATAGAAAGTATTGATCTTCACATCATCGGGAAGGATGCTGGAATTGAGTTCTTCGATCTTTACTTTCAAATTCTTGATCACCTCACTTGGATTTTCCCCCTTACGCATCACTACAATACCTTCAACCACATCAGGATCTTTGTCTCTTCCTACCTGGCCAAGTGCTGGCAAACTGGATTCTGTAACTTCTGCGACGTTCTTGACGTAAACTGGAGTCCCTTTAATATTGTCAACGATGATATTTTTGATCTCATCGATATTGTTCAATAAACCTATTCCGCGCACAACATAGGCCTGACCACTTTGCTGAATGACATCTCCGCCTACATTGACATTGCTTTTAGAAACCGCATCAAACATTTCCAGAGGGGTAACACCATATTGAACGGCTTTCTGAGGATCTATGGTGATCTGATAGGCTTTGGTTTGCCCTCCAAAACTATTCACATCGGCCACGCCGGGAACAGAACGAATCTCTCTTTCTACCACCCACTCCTCAAGGGTCTTCAATTCTTTAACCGATTTTTTATTACTGGTTAAGGTATAGCGAAAAATCTCTCCTGTGGGTCCATATGGAGGCTGTATGTCCGGTTTTACACCATCAGGCAGGTCAGCATCGGCAATGTGATTGTTGATCTGCATCCTCGCGAATGCATTATCAACATCATCATCGAAAGTGACTTTAACCACCGATAAACCAAACAACGAAGAAGAACGAATGGAGCTCTTTTTTTCCGTTGGGTTCATGGCAATCTCTAGCGGCCTGGTAACAAATTTTTCCACCTCTTCAGCACTCCTGCCCGGCCATTGGGAAATGATTGTCACTGAAGTATTCGTTACATCTGGAAAGGCATCAATACTTATTTTTTTAAAACTAATATAACCTGCAACGAGCAGCAGGAAGGTCATGAAGAATATAAAGAACTTGTTCTTAAGGGAAAAGTCCAGTACATTTTTTATTACTTTATTCATGTTTGTGAATTTTATAGATTAAATGACCTTCTAGTTTTTCAAAGACTCATATAAAAAGAGCTGGCGGGAAGCGATCAGCTGATCGCCTGCTTTAAGCCCACTACTGATGTATGCTTTGTCTTCTACCTGTTTGGCTACGGTAACGGGCTGTATTCTGACGTGTTCCTTTCCGTCTCTCACCAGTACATAATTGCGGTCATTGTCAAAGATCAGTACACGTAAGGGTACGGCAGGCATTTCCGCCCCTGAACTGGCACTGATACTCACCTTTGCAAACATCTGTGGTTTCAACAGATTTCCAGGATTGTCTATTTTTACCCGGGCCCGCATCACCTTGTTGTCCGGGTCGATCATGCTGTATACCTTATCTATTTTACCTGTGAAAATTTTATCCGGATAGGACAGTGTTGTAATTTTAACCGGATATCCGGTCTGTACCTTCGATATATCCGATTCATAAATATTGACCAGTACAAAGACGGTGGAGAGGTCGGCAATAGTGAATAAATTCTGACTATTGTCTGCTCTTACCTGCATATTGTCTGTCAGGTTTTTCTCTACAATGTAACCGCTTATCGGGGTCTTAATTTCATATCCTCTTCCATTGCTTTTGTTGATAGACATGACTGAACCTGCCCTTTTACTTTCTGCTGCTGCTTTTTCGTAATCTGATCTGGCTTGTTCCAGATCTTTCTCTGAGGCCAAACCACTTTGGTAAAGATCCTGAGTAGATTGCAGGATCCGTTTGGTATTTCTCAGGTCTGCCTGAGAAGCAATCAGATCTTTTGTAAAGCCTGCAATCTCTACACTGCGCATGGAGGCCAGGGTTTGTCCCTTTTGTACCACATCGCCAAGCTGAACATGAACATCCTGGGTAATTCCACTCACCAGTGGAAAGATCTTAACCATTTTATTCTCATCGGGTGCTACCACTCCTGTCAAGCCGATTTCTGAAACTGCGCTGTTTTCCTGAACGGTATCCAGCACCAGGTCATTGAGCAATTTTTCTGTAATCCGGAATTTGTTGTCTGCCTCTGCAGGTGGTTTCTCTTTTTTTGTACAGCTTTGAAGGATGCTTAAGATGAAAATACTTAAAGCGACTACAGTCGCTGTTATTGTTGATCTGTTAGACATAACATAAATAATTATTTGTTAAAAATTGGGGTACCGGTAACGAAATTTAACTGCTCCAGAGAATTGATCCTGTTGAGTTGAAGGTTATTGAGCTGAATGGTATTTGTTTTATAGGAATCATAGAAATCAAGAAATTCCAGCAAGCTGATGTTTCTTTTTTCATAGTTTTTGGATACCTCTTCGATCAGGTGGTTAAAATCAGTTTTAAACTTAGGATCAAAACTGTTGTACAAAACTTCCAGACGGAGTGCGCCCTGATAGGCATTATCCAGGTCACTTTCTATTTGATCTTGCTGTTGCTGCAGGCCAACTTTACTACTTTCAATGGCAATTTTTGCCTGCCTGATATTCCCCTGATTTCGGTTAAACAGTGGAATTGGTATGCTAATGCCTAAACCATTATAGTTCCTGACAAAACTGCCTTGTTTATCATAGGTAAGGGAAAGATTCACATCTGGAACGGCCATTGCTTTTTGCAGCTTCAGGTACAGATTACTGTATTCCAGGGCAGAATGGGCAGCTTTCAGATCGTAACGGTTGGCCGTAGCAGAATCCAGGAGTTTTTGATATGGAACTTGCTCCAGAACATCTTTACCATCAAGGTTAAAAGAAATCTTTGGTTTTACATCGGATTTAGGGTTGGACCGGATCAGGAGTTTAAATTCACTTTGCACATCATCAATGGCATCCTTCAGATCATTAAGCTCGGCCTGAAGAGAATACAGTTGAGACTGAATCCTCAGCACTTCTTTTTCTGCAATGTTTCCTTTGATGTATTGCTGGCGAAAAACATTTAAGGTTTTGGACAGTGAGTTAATCTCAGCAGAGTAAACGGATGCAGATTGTTCCTGGAAATAGATTTTATAAAAATCACTTCGCAACGTATATCTTAAGGTTCTAAGCAGATCAAAGAAATTATATTCAGCCTCCTGGACGCTAATTTTTGCCAGCCTGATGTTCTTATTGCGTTTCCCTGCAGTTTGGAACAATTGACTAATGCTCCCGCCAAACTGTCCGCCATCATGGCTCATATCAAAAAACTTCTTGCTTTGCGGATTATACAGAATGTTCTCGATACTGAACTGTGGGTTGTCAAATAATTTTGCAGTGATGATCTGGGCCTTCGCATTGTCTATGGCATATTGTCCGGCAAGCAGGCTTAAGTTATTTTTAAGGAAAAGTGCTTCAGCTTCCTGAATGCTGAGGGACAATGTTTCTCTGCCCCCTCCTTGTGCATGAACACGGTTACAGGTGATCAGCAACGGAATCATGGAGACCAAAAGTACACGAACTATTTTAAGGTACATATCTTTGTTATTTTGCAAACAAAGCTACATGACCGGTATTAATAGGGCTTTAGTTTAGGCTTAGAGAGGGATTAGAAGTTGATTAGAATTCTTTAATGTTAACCCGATCAGAAGTTCTACTGGGTAGGAAAAAAGAGTGTAACCCTGGTTCCTTCTTCCAATTTTGATCTGATCTTTAATGTTCCGTTATGTAAGCGGACAATATTATTGGTCAATGACAATCCTATTCCATATCCGGGGTATTTCAAGGCATTTGCCGAGCGGTAAAAGGGTTGCAGAATTTTATGAAGGTCTGCTTCGCTGATCCCAATTCCCTTATCAGTAACTGTAATCAGGATACCATGGTTAAAATAAGTCACTTCGCAGGTTACCATCTTTCCTTCTGAAAACTTAACTGCATTTTTCAATATATTACTAATCGCAATGAACAGCAAGCGCCGGTTTCCAGTCAGTTCAATATCGGCAAGACCGGATGGAATTATGTAATTTACCGGAATATGTTCCAATGTTCTTTTTACAGATAATTCATCTGCAATTTCCCACATCAGTTCACTGACCCGAATGTTCTGAAAATCCTTATGATCGAGATTGGTCTGCATTAGCTCCATCAAACTATTAATGATGTGGTTCAGCCGTTCCACACTGGTTACAATTTCTATCAGTGCTTTTTGATATTCTTCGGGCTCACGTTGCTTCATTAAGGTGATCTCTGCCTCTCCCAAAATAGAAGTAATCGGAGTCCGGAGTTCATGTGAGGCATTGGCTACAAAGGATTTCTGACTTTCAAAAGACTGCTCCAGATGTTCCAGAAGCTGGTTTATGGTGAGAGACAAATGGTCAACATCGTCAGATTTCGCCCTTCTCAAAGGCAGCCTCATATGAAGATTGGATGCCCGGATCCTCTTTAAATTACCAGTCATATTCACGATGGGGCGCTGGGAAATATTGGCAAATATCCGCCCGATAAAAAAAGTGATAAAAAGAGAAGCTACAAAAAAGGCAGACATGATCAGTCTGAGTTGGTGCATATCGTAAAAACCCGGTTCATCGACAGCGGAAACGACAACTATAAAATTTCCGGAATTATCTGGATAATAAAGTCCTGCCACCTGCCGGTCGCCAGAAACAAAATGTATAGTCTTCTTTCTTACGATCTGCTTTAAAAAAGACAATTTCCATCTTATAGAATCTTCTGGCATGAATTTGGGTTCAAATTGATCGTCATAAATACTGATGGATTCCCGGGATAAAGACTGAGGAAACTTCTTGGTCACCTGATCGAACATTTTGATGGAGAGGTTGTCTTCAGCGAAATAGAATTGCGCTGCGATAATGGCTCGTTCATCAAGTTTATTGTAAAAAGAGACAGAACGATTGTGCTCTACGATCACATAAATGCCACTTAAAACCACCAGCATTAAAAATGCAAACATGAAGGTGAATTGCAGAGATAAAGAGTTCTTGAATTTCATGTCGCGGATTTTTTTTATTGATCTTTGATAATGTAACCCATTCCGATCACCGTATGGATCAATTGTTTTTCATAGCCTTTGTCTACTTTGGATCGCAGGTAATTAATATATACATCAATGAGATTGGTCCCTCTGTTAAAAGAAATTCCCCATACAGCTTCAGCAATATAAATACGGGATAGAACACGGTTTTTATTGGCCATCAGGACCTCCAGCAAGGTGAATTCTTTGGCAGACAGCAGGATGATCTTCCCTTTTCTAGAAACTGTTTTTTTATAACAGTCCATTTCCAGATCATTTACCTGGTAAATTGTTCCGGGTAAAACCAGATCTTTTCTTCTGTTCAGGGCTTTAATCCGGGCTAGTAATTCTTCAAAATGAAAAGGTTTGGTTAAATAATCGTCGGCTCCGTTTTCCAAGCCCTGGACTTTGTCATTAACCGTATCTAAGGCAGAAAGCATTAAAATAGGCACTTCCTTTTTGAGCTGCCGTACCAGTTTACAAACTTCCATTCCATTAATATGCGGTAAAACAACGTCCAGAATAATTAAGTCATAATCATTTTCCAATGCCATTTTACAGCCCACACTTCCATCATAGGCCACAGAAACGTTATTCAGTTGTTCCTCTAAGCCCTTTTTTATAAAGGCGGCAACTTTAGGTTCGTCCTCTATTAATAAAATGTTCATAACCTTCTTTTTTCAAAGATAAATCGGTTTTTACGTATTCTAACCGACATTAAAACATTTTAATCTGAGTATGACACCCACCTTATAAGTAGCGTTTCTTCTCGGTTGATCTGGATCTGCTCTTTAGAAACCACAGTTCCTTTTTTATTGGCATACCATAGAACCGGCCTAAGGTTTTCCAGGCCCTGGATACTAATCTCCTGACTTTCCTGAGATTTATTGATCAGTATGCTCAGATAGTCTTTTCCATGTTGTAAAGTTTTCATTAGTAAGCCGGCTTGTTGCTTGCTAAAGCGAAAAAACTGTTGATCCAGAATATGCCCGAGCTCCCTGTTCAGCAACGACACCAGGGAATGGTAATCATCGGTAATTCTTGAGCCCAGCCCGATCAGGGAGGGTATCCAAAGTACCTTTCCTTGCCCAAAAGTGTTCCTCAGAGCCAGGACTTCTTCTTCATTCATGGCAATAGCTTGTCCGGTAACTGGATGTATGATACCGTACCACAAGTGCGCCATATGCGTATGGTTTTCAATCTCTAATTCAAAAAGCCGGTCTTTTAAGATGAATTCTTTAATTACCCCGCCAAACAGCTTTTGAAATGGAAAGTCTTTACCCATCAGGGTAAAAGCATTTTCATCGTAGTAAGCCGTTAGTCCTTCGGCAATAAGATGGCCACCTTTTTCCACAAAGCTTTCCAATGCATTCCAGTACCTGGACGGAATACTGATCTGGTGAGCCAGAATAATTGCCTCACCGGCATAATCCTCGCGTAAAAAGTCAAATTCTCCAATTTCATTAAAACAGGGAGATACGCCCATTTCAGTGATGGCCTCAAACCAGGCCAGGGCAGATTTCATCACACCTCCTATATCACGTCCAGGCTCAGCAACGTCGCTTTTCACCTGTAACGCCTGTTCTATCCACATTGATTCCCTGGTATAGAGGATATGGATTCCTGATTCAGCTACACTGGCTTCAGAAAAAAAATCAGCATGCTCATTGATCACCTTGATCACCTCCGAAGCAGCCCTCATCCGATAGGATGGTTCATTTAAATAATTCAACATTGCCCATTCTCCCGCTTCGAATCCGGAACGTCTGGGATTAAGGCACCAGAATATAGAACCCTTACTGCCTGAACCTATAGTAATCCACAGCCACTGAGCAATTTCTTCGGGTGTAGGGCAAAGTGGATTAAAAGCACTGTAGATGTTATTTCCCCCCTGCAGTTCAGTCATCAGCCAGGGAAGAGGTCCTGCACCTGAACGCAGCATTTCTGAATTGGCAGACATGGCGACAGCATACTTGTGACGGCTAAAATAACCAAAATGCCAGCTCGCATGCGCTGAACCTCCAAGACTGCTCAAAAAACTTCTCCATTGCGGGAAGTTATATTCTGCCGCATGCTGAAAGATCGCGTGATTGTTGACATGAATTAGGGCATCCGG
Organism: Pedobacter sp.; assembly: GCF_035566355.1. Classification (GTDB taxonomy): domain Bacteria; phylum Bacteroidota; class Bacteroidia; order Sphingobacteriales; family Sphingobacteriaceae; genus Pedobacter. The sequence goes on along the minus strand of NZ_DATMRL010000129.1, from coordinate 4,120 downwards.
ATCGTACAAATGGATCTCCTGCGTGAGCCAGTTCAGAAACCAGGTGTTATAATAAAGCAGGAACTTTTCCTTTCTAAAATCAAGTGTCGTAAAGCCCTGGCTATTGTACAATTCTTTGACTTCTCTGGCTTTCCAGTCTTCAAAACTTTTCAGACTATGCTCATCTTCTGGGAGTACACCGGAACCGGGTTCGTTAATTGGCACCCATCCATATAAAGAAGTAAATTGCTTGAAATGAGGCACCAGATGCTGGATGTAACTGGAAATTTCCTCCAGGTTGGCTTCGCTCTTAGGAAACTTAAATCCTCCAACGTCGGTAAAATCTGTTGCTGGAAATAGATTGGCATAGATCTTTATATCATATTTCTCACCTGCCCTGAAGGCTGTGTCAAATAAACTAAAATCCCAGCTGCCATCTGCTTTATGCATATAGCTTTCGAACATTCTGATCCGGGTGATCTTCATCCCATTTTTCTGAAGTTGCTGAAACCATAAATCGATCTCCTCCGGGCTTTGTCCGGGTTCAATAAATACTTCTGCCCCGATCATTGGAATATGGGAATTTTCTGTCTTATCCATTTCAATACCTCTAAACTATAACTCTTAAACATATTGTACCCTGGTAATTGTTTGAATTTTGCAAGCATTAGTTTGATTAGCGTACAGAACAAGGACTTCGCCCTGTGTAATTTTGATCTATCAAAAGATATTAAACTATGAAGACAAGAAAAGTTTGGCTGGTCACCGGTGCCTCAAAAGGCTTGGGACTAACCTTAGTAAAACAATTACTGGAAGCTGGTTACCTCGTTGCAGCAACTTCCAGAAACCGCAATGATCTGCTGGAGGCTATAGGATCTAAAAGCGAACAATTTCTCCCATTGGCGATGGATTTGAAAACAGAGGCCAGCGTTGCGGCGGCGGTAGAAAATACCTTTACCCACTTTGGCCAGCTGGATGTAGTGGTCAACAATGCAGGCTATGGTCTGGTTGGAACGGTAGAAGAACTCAGTGACTGGGAGGCGCGTGAAAATTTTGAGGTCAATGTGTTTGGAACTTTAAACGTAATCAGAAGGGCAATGCCTTATCTACGGGAACAAAGATCCGGGCATATTTTTAACTTGTCTTCCATTGGAGGTTTTAACGGAAATTTCCCGGGATTCGGAATCTATTGTGGAACTAAATTTGCCATAGAGGGCTTATCGGAATCTCTTGCTGCTGAGGTTAAACCCTTTGGTATTGATGTGACCATTGTGGCACCAGGTTATTTCAGAACAGATTTCCTTTCTTCCGAATCGCTTCAGGTACCAAAAAACCCAATCACAGCTTACAAACAAGTAAGAGACTTGCAGGACGCACATCAAAATGACATCCATGGCAATCAGGCTGGCGATCCTGTAAAGGCTGCCCAGGCGATGATACGTGTGGCAACAGAAGAGAATCCACCTCTTCACTTGTTTCTTGGAGAAGACGCCTATAATCTAGCTTATACGAAGATTGATGCCGTAATAGAAGAACTGGAACAATGGAAAGCGCTTACTGTATCTACGGCGATTGAAACCAGTGTTCCTGTTTAATTTATTTTTGTAAATTTAATATAGAAAAGAACATTATGCCAAAACCAGAGAGTTTAGAAGATTTTTACAGGAATAAGTTTAACCTGGTTCCAGCTAACCTGCAAAAGGACACCGGACACTTCAATGTGTTCAGGGTAGAAGATTGTTTTCATAAAAAAGTCAGTCCGCCAGTGTATGCACGAAGAGATTTTTATAAGTTCAGCCTGCATCGTGGAGAAACCATTTATCATTACGCAGACAAAAGCATTCGTGTGTCTGGAACAGCATTGATGTTTTTTAACCCGCGTGTACCTTATACCGTTGAAATTCTTTCAGAACAGAAAAGTGGTTATTTCTGCATTTTCAAAGAAGCCTTTTTCACAGAGAACATTCGGGGCAGTATCCGCGACCTGCCTATGTTTGCCCCTGGTGGCAAGCCTTCTTATGTTTTAAATGAGCAGCAAGATCAGCATGTGAGCCAGATCTTTGAAAAAATGCTGGAAGAGATTGATTCTGATTACCGCTTCAAGAATGATCTGATCCGTAACTATGTTACTGAAATGGTGCATTATGCATTAAAGATTGAACCTTCGGAGACTTTGCACCAGCATAATGACGCCAACTCCAGGATCACCGCTGTATTTAATGAGCTTTTGGATCGTCAGTTCCCTATAGAATCTCCGGGGCAACGCCTGGCCATGCGTTCTGCTAAAGATTTTGCAGACCAACTTTCAGTCCATGTCAATCACTTGAACAGGGCAATCAAAGAAACCACAGGTAAGACTACCACAGGCCATATCACGGAAAGGATTGTTAGTGAAGCAAAGGCTTTGCTGAAACACACCAACTGGAATATTTCAGAGATCAGTTATTGCCTGGGTTTCGAAGAACCTTCTCATTTTAATAATTTTTTCAGAAAGCAGGCAGATTTGACCCCGACTGCTTTCCGTTTGTATTAATGTTTTAATGGTTGTTATCAAGAGAAATTAGCTTATTCTCCTATCTTTGTCCTTCATGTTAGAAGAAGTCATCCTTGTCGATCAAAATGATCAGCAAACCGGTACTATGGAAAAAATGGAGGCGCACCAGTTGGGTTTGCTGCACCGGGCCTTTTCTATCTTTATTTTTAACAGTAGTGGAGAATTACTCTTACAACAACGTGCCCTGGATAAATACCATTCAGGGGGAAAATGGACAAATACCTGCTGCAGCCATCCAAGACCAGGCGAAGAAACAATTCATGCGGCTCACAGAAGGCTGATGGAAGAAATGGGTATGAGTTGTGCGCTAAATTATGGATTTAGTTTTCTGTACAAAGCCGATTTTAGCAATGCACTTACCGAGCATGAGTATGACCATGTGTTTTTTGGGGCGAGCGATGAACTACCTATACCAAATCCTTCAGAAGTAGCCTCTTTCCGTTATTTAAACCTGGAAGATCTTGCTAGAGAAATTAAAATCAACCCGGAGGATTATACCCCCTGGTTGAAAATCTGCTTTAGCAAAGTACTTGATTTTAAGAGTTGACAGGCAGCACGCTGTTTGCACTGCTTTTTCCTTCCTCAATACTTTTTATATTGGTCAATGTGGTTTCGGCAATTTCAGTTAACGCTTCTACGGTTAAAAAGGCCTGATGCGCCGTAATGAGTACATTAGGAAAGCTCATTAGCCTCAGGATTTGATCGTCAGCAATCACACTTTCGGAAAGGTCTCTGAAAAACAGCTTTTCTTCCTGTTCATAAACATCTATGCCCAGGTATCCTAATTTCCCTGTTTTTAAAGCGTCAATTGCATCAGCAGTACAAATCACTGCCCCACGGCTTGTATTGATCAGCATCACGCCGTCTTTCATTTTGGCGAAGCTTTCTTTATTCAATAAGTGCTTGGTTTGTGGTGTTAAAGGACAATGTATAGAAATGATGTCACTTTCCTGGAAGAGTGTATCCGTATCTGTTAACCGGATATGTGAAGGAACATTTTTTTCGTAGGGATCAAAGGCAATTACCTTGCAGCCAAATCCTTCCATGATTTTCCCAAATGCCAGACCAATCTTGCCTAACCCAATAATTCCAACTGTTTTTCCATAAAGGTTAAAACCGGTTAGGCGTTCAAGGGAAAAGTTTCCTTCCCTGATCCGGTTATAGGCTTTGTGGGTTTTCCTGTTGAGTGTTAAAATCATAGCTACAGCATGTTCTGCAACAGATTCAGGTGAATAAGCGGGCACACGAAGCACCTTCATATTTAATCTGGTGGCTTCTTCCAGATCAACCTGATTAAATCCCGCACACCGAAGTACAATATTGTGGATTCCAAGTTTGGCCAAATTTCTTAAGGTCTCCGCGTCGGCCTTATCGTTTACAAAAATACAGACGGCATCACAACCTTCAGCTAAGATATAGGTTGTAGCATTTAAGGAAGCCTCCAGGTAGAGCGGTTCGTACCCATAATGGACATTGACTTCATCAAAGAATTTTTTATCATAAGACTGGGTACTGAAGAAGGCGATTTTCATAATAGGTGAAGCAAGTAAATAAATACTAAGATAGCAATTGCAACAAGGTTTTAGT
>NZ_DATMRL010000128.1:0-8513 GCF_035566355.1 Pedobacter sp. | reverse complement strand
AAAGACCCTGCTTTTGCAGGTAAATGGTCGGGGATCATTTGTGCTCCTACCTGTAAATTACTGGTGATCAAATGGACGCATATCGAATTTGCAGGTGGTGCAGTTGGTAATGGAGCTGTAAGCGGCATTTCAACAAAGTCTTATCCTATTTACTTTCAGAACCCGGCTGGTGTATTTGTATTAGAAGATTCCTGGGTCTATGGTAGTATAGATGATCCCATCCGTACCCTCGGAGGCAAAATCGAGATGTTCAGAAATACCTTTGAAAAATGTGGCTATACTGGTGGTGAGGCTTTAAATGCAAAAGCTGGCACCATTGGAGATTTTGCCTATAATGTATGTATAGGTATTGCCACCAACGGACCAAAGTTCTCTAATGCAGGTGCCGCACCTGGCGTTCCTCCAACGAATGTGAGGGTATACAACAATACCATTATCAATTGTGGTTTCAGACGTTCAGAAGCTGGCCGCGGCGGATCCATTAATTTTGAAGAAGGCGCAGGCGGAATGGCTTACAATAACCTGATGATCAATTGTAAATATGGATTAAGAGTGGTTAAAGCACCTATTGCCGATATTGCAAATCTATCTTACGGAAACAATTACAGCTATGCAGATGATGTCGATCTGGTGAATCAATTCTATCCTCCGGGCTATTTAAGCCAGGCTCCTGTAACAGACATTCCAAAACCCTCTGCTTTTCTACCGGCCGGCTGGAAAGTTGGAGACGTTTACAATGCACCTGCACTGGTTAAAGCCAATGATCCTATGCTGGTTAACGGCCCGGTACCCTTACCTGCAGGTTACAATCTAAAAGATGTAGTGGTGGTTGGAACTTATAACCTTCGATTAAAACCTGGATCACCATGTATTGGCAAGGGAAATACCACCTTTAGCCCAGAAGCCCTGGTACCTCTGGATACAAAATATGGTGCTACAGAAATTACGCCTCCAGGCAAGGATATGGGCGCTTACCAAAGCAATGGGAACGGCAACCAGCACAATTAATAAAGCACTGACACTAAAAAAACAAAGAATCCATCTATAAGAAAACCACTTTATATGAAAAGAACAATATGGGCACTCTCCATCTGTGCCCTTTACTTCAGTACACCTGCAATTGCCCAAAGCGGCTACCAGCTTTCCAGCAAGATATCACTTAATGGAAATGGAAAATGGGACTACCTGCAGACCGATAAAAAAAGTAACCGTCTGTTTGTTTCGCATTTTGACCGTGTCCATGTACTGGACCTGGAGACAGAGAAAGAGATCGGTACCATTAAAAACCTTTCAGGAGTACATGGCATTGCCCTGGCACCCGAGTTTAACGAAGGTTTTATATCTAACGGCGCAAACAATACGGTAACTGTATTTAATTACAAAACACTCGACAGCATCAGCACCATCAAGCTTAGTACAGAAAAACCGGATGCCATCCTCTATGATAAATCCAGTAAAAAAATCTGGGTGTTCTGTGGCAAGTCAAATAATGCCGCAGTTATTGACCCTGCCACCAACCAGCAAACCAGTACCGTGGCGATTGGAGAAGCCCCTGAATTCGCCGTTTCTGACAAAAAAGGGTTGATCTACAACAACCTGGAGGAAGGAAATGCCATTGCCGTAATTGATGCTGCTGCTCAAAAAACGCTCCGTACTTTTCCGCTGGAAAAAGGTTCGGCACCAACCGGTCTGGCCTTAGATAAAGAAGGAGGCCTTTTGTTCTCTGCCTGTGCAGAAACCAATAAACTCAGCGTGGTGGATATTGCAACAGGAAAAACAATAACTGCATTGCCCATCAGCGGCCATGTAGATGCTGTAGCTTTTGATTCAGAGCAAAAGATGATTTTCTGCTCGGGAGGTGATGGTATTACCACCATTATCAAACAGCTTTCCAAAAATAAGTATGAGGTTCTGGAGCGGCTAAAAACGCCTGCAGGTGCAAAAACAATGGCACTGGACAGCAAAACACATAAGATTTATTTCAGTACTGCAGACTATGTGGCCGGCAGCAAAAACATCAAACCAGGATCGTTTAAAGTACTCGTTTACAAAATATAACCGAACATCCTTCTAAAAGGCACGATTCGTCGTGCCTTTTTTTAAAATGAAAAGCAGAAGCGATGGGTTCCATCCTCATACCAATAGGCCGTTTCTACTCCCGATACCTCGCAAATCTGCTTAATGATAGAAAGTCCAAGTCCGTTATTTTCGCTGTTGTTGATTTCTTTATAGAACCGGCTAAACAAACGCTCTCTGTTTAAAGCCTTTTCTGAACCTGAATTGGCCACCACAAGCTGGCCGGAATCCAGTTCAATATGGATAAAACCGCCATTGTGATTATGTTTGGTGGCATTTCCCAAAACATTGTAGATTAAAATCTCCAGAAGCTCAGGGCTGATGGACAAGACGACCTCCTGCAAACTGACCTTTACATCCAGATGCTTGAGCTGCCAGATCTCTTTGAACTCCAGAACTTTCAATTCTATATGTTCCTTAATCCGAACATGATCTTTCTTTTCAAACTGACTGTTTTCAATTTTAGTGATCAACAACAGGTCCTGGTTCACCCTGGACAATTTTCTGATGGCACCATAAGCGGAGCGTAAGGACTCTATGTGTTCAGCGGGAAGATCCTGCTGTACCAATAGGTCCAGCTTAGACTGTATAATGGCTAAAGGGGTTTGAATTTCATGCGCCGCATTTTCAGTAAATTCCTTCAGAATCCGGTAATTTTCCGAAGCATTGGTTGTTGCCGTTTTCAGACTGCTGATCATAAAGTTAAACTCCGCAATTCGGGTTACCGGAAAATCAGGAACATGCGCATCATTGATCTTAAAATTACTCACCTCAGTAATAGACTGGTAAAAAGGACGCCATAATTTGGAGATGATCAGCCTGTTCATTACAAAAGTGGCAATGATCAGCATTAATATGGTAATAATTGTCACAGACAAAATCAAACGGGTTAAATGACTGGTCCCCTCCAAAGGGTTAATGATGCTCACCTGGTATAAGGCTCCCCTGGTGTTTAGGGTATAGATCAGCTGGCGGCAAAGATGAACCCTGCCTATCCCTTTTATAAACAGTTTCACAGAGCGGAACTCGTCTTCCTTCCCCGGTTTGGCCACTTTTTTAAAACTGATGATTTCGTCGTTGAGCAGATTCACCTCTGGCAAGCGGTCGTGCTGCTCTACAAAGGATTGTATTTTTGTTTTGACGCGCAGCAAACTGCCATCGACTTCATTTTTCAGGATTTGTTTGATCAGGAAAAAAGAAACCGCACTGGAAAGTATAAAGACCAAGACCATAACCGATACATTGTACCGGTTGTACATTGACAATAGTTTCATGCTTCAACTGGTAAATCCGCTATGGAAAAGCGATAACCTATACCATATACAGCGTGGATATAATCCGGACACCCCCTATCTGTCATCTTCTTTCTCAGGTTCCTGATGTGCACATAGATCAGATCATAATTATCCGGCATATTGGAATGTACCCCCCAAAGATGGTCAATAATTGCCTCCTTGGTCACCACCCTGTTTTTATTGCTGATGAAATACATCAGCAACTCAAATTCTTTCCTGGTCAGGTCTACAGCCCCTTGCTCCGTTCTGACGTATTTATCCTGAACATTGACCGTAAGCTTATCCAGGACCATCAGGTCATTACCTCCAAATACCCTTCTGCGGTTGATGGCATGTATACGGGCAGCCAGTTCCGGAAGATGAAAAGGTTTGGTCAGGTAATCATCCGCGCCGAGTTCAAGCCCTAAAAGTTTATCGTCAAGAGAACCTTTTGCTGAAATGATCAGCACACCACATGATTTATGTGCTTCTTTGAGCTCCCGCAGGATATCCATTCCGCTCCCTACCGGCAAAGTGATGTCGAGCACAATACAGTCATAGTCGGATGCGGCCAGTTTCTCTCTCGCAGCGTAAATATGAGATGCCTGCTCACAAATAAAAGCATTACTTTCAAGATACACTGTTATACTTTTTAACAGCTCCTGTTCATCTTCAATAACTAAAATTCTCATGTGTTCATTTTGACCTGCCGGAACAAGGAATTTTTAACCTGATGTTAAGAAATTAAAACAGGCAATACCAAAGTAAGCCAACTTATGTTAAGTTACTGATAACTATCTGTTAAATAAATCCACACTTGGCAAAGGAGCGGAACAGCCTTAAGCAGAACTTTAGGATATCTTCAGCTAAAAAACCTCAAAAACTACTTTAAAATAACAAAACAGACCAAAGTCAAAACAAGTTTTTGTGTACTTTTGTACAATTTAATTAATCACATGACTAGCATAACGAATAAATCTGATCAAGCAACTGATGTAGTGTTAATTGGCGCCGGTATTATGAGCGCAACACTTGGTGTACTTTTAAAGGAACTCCAGCCAGATTTAAGCATAGAAATATTTGAACGTTTAGATGTAGCCGCAGCAGAGAGCTCTGATGCATGGAACAATGCAGGCACAGGTCACTCTGCCTTTTGCGAATTAAATTATACCCCTCAAAAAAAGGACGGTTCTGTAGATACCAGCAAAGCCATTTCTATTGCTGAGTCTTTTGAAGTATCCAAACAATTCTGGTCTTTCCTGATTCAAAACCGGTTGATCGACTCGCCGGAGTCTTTTATTAAAAGCATTCCTCATATGAGTTTCGTATGGGGAGAAGAAAATGTAGACTACCTTCGTAAAAGATACGAGGAATTGCAAAAGTCACATTTATTTAAAGGAATGACTTATTCTGAAGACCGGACTCAACTTGATGAATGGATTCCTTTGGTGATGGAAGGACGTGACAAAAACGAAAAAGTTGCGGCCACCCGCATGACGCTGGGAACAGATGTCAATTTCGGTGCATTAACCCGAATGATGTTCAACAATCTGAAAACTAAAGAAAATGTAAGTCTTTATTTTAACCATGATGTTAAAAAACTAAGAAAGATCAATGGACTTTGGGAAATAAAAGTACGGGATGAACAAACCGGAAAACGCCGGGTAGTAAAAGCTAAATTTGTATTTATTGGTGCTGGTGGTGGTTCTTTACCATTGCTTGAAAAATCTGACATCCCAGAAGGAAAAGGTTTTGGAGGATTCCCTGTAAGTGGACAATGGCTAAAATGCACCAATCCGGAAGTTATTGAACGTCATGATGCTAAAGTTTATGGAAAAGCTGCTGTAGGCTCGCCTCCGATGTCTGTACCTCACCTGGATACCCGGATGATTGATGGTAAAAAGGCACTTTTATTTGGCCCGTACGCAGGTTTTTCGACCCGCTTCCTAAAAAACGGTTCTTTACTGGATCTTCCGCTTTCTATTAAAGCGAATAATATATTACCTATGATCTCTGCAGGACTGGACAATATCCCGCTCACCAAATATCTGATCAATCAGGTGAGACAGTCTTCAGACGAGCGCCTGGATGCACTTAGAGAATATCTTCCAAACGCCAGAATGGAAGACTGGAAACTGGAAACAGCCGGTCAGCGTGTTCAGGTGATTAAAAAGGATGCAGAACATGGCGGGATACTGGAATTTGGAACTGAAGTGGTTAGTGCTGCCGATGGTTCAATTGCTGCACTTCTTGGCGCATCACCAGGTGCTTCTACAGCCGTATCCATTATGATCAACTTATTAGAACGTTGCTTCCCTGAACAACTAAAAACACAGGAATGGCAACAGAAATTAAGGAAAATGGTTCCTTCCTTCGGGCAATCGCTTGCTGAGGACGGTGAATTATGCGAAAAGTTAAGAATACAGACAACACACGCCTTAAACCTTCATCCCGAAGGCTTAAGTTTAGAAACTAATTAATAGCCGGGAGCTCTACAAAAAATGTGGAGCCCTGGTTTTTACCTTTACTTTCTGCCCATACCTTTCCCTGGTGGGCTTCCACCAGCTGTTTTACGATGGAAAGGCCTAGTCCGGAAGAGTTTTCTCCCCCGGTAGGCTTTGCACTAAGCCTTGCAAACCGCTGGAACAACTCAGACTGATCCTCGTCTGTCAAACCTGGCCCATTATCTTTTACAGCTAGAACAGCTTTTTGATCCCGGTTATCCACTTTAACTTCAATCTCTGCTCCAAAAGGAGAGTATTTAATGGCGTTGCTAATCAGGTTATCAATAATTTCTGTTAACCGCTGCTCATCGGCATACAGCTGTGAATCCTTTTCGATCTTTAACTCAATTTTCTGCTTCTTATGATCTGCCAGGGCCTGGTTTGACTCTACGATCTGGGATACAATCTCTCCGAAATCAAGTTTAAAAGTATAAAGATTAATCTTACCAGACTCCATACTCGAAGTCGTGAGCAATTCATCGATGGTCCGGGTCATTTTTAATCCGGCCTGTTTAATCTGATCACACATTTTATCTACCATATCCGGATCATGTTTTTTAAGCTTGATCAGATCAGCGCGTACTGGAATCGTTGTGAGCGGGTTCTTGAGATCATGGGCAGCAATTTGCAGCAACTGGTTCTGCTGAGCATTTGCTGTCCTGGCTTTCAACCGCATTTCAATATGATCAATCACTACACCAGCCAGTTCCGTGAGCAATTCTTTCTGCCCGGCACTGAACGTTCCGGGCTGTTTATCCATCAGACAAAAACTACCCAGATTATGTCCTTCTTTATTTTTCAAAGGTGCGCCAGCATAGAACCTCAGACCAAAATCACCGGTTACCAAAGGATCAGATGCAGTCGTTTCATCCATCAGAGCATCTTGTATGATATGCACTTCATCTTTCAATATGGTGGTGGCGCAAAACCCCGGATGTCTCTTCACCTGGTTTACATCGACGCCATATTTAGATTTAAACCATATGCGTTCCGTATCCACCAGAGAGATCAATACGATGGGAACATTAAATAATTTTGAGGCAAATCTGGTTAGCCTGTCGAAATTTGCATCCGGAGGCGTATCCAGGATTTCGTATCTTTTTAAAGCTGCGATCCTTTCACTTTCCTGGGAACTTATTTGATCTGATGTAAACATAAGGGCGATTAATCTAAAGTCAAATATAGTGAAACCTTTGATCAAAGTAATAAGCCAGTACTAAAATACGTCTACTTTCCAGCACCTTTTCCAATGTTCTCCTGCCCCTAATGATACGATTCCTTCCTTCTCCTCCAATTGTTGATGGTGATGAATGCTGTCTGCAATACCGCACCAGGGTTCGAGACATACAAAATCAGCATCTTTGGCAGACCAGATTCCAAAAAAAGGAAAACCTTCAAAAGAAAACTGCAAACCATGTGCATTGTTCTTATTGCCTATAGAAATGCGATCGCTCTTCAGGGATTTAAAAACCAAGGCATCATCATAAAAAAGGGAATGCTCCAGTTCTAGTTTTCCATCGTTCAAGGGAAGTTCTTTAGTTTCCTCATCGATCAGGTTTTGCTCAATTTTATGGTACACCAGGTTTTCATCTTTGTTAAAATGCAGGAAGTATTCACTGTATGCCTCTCCTTTTTGCAAAGGAACAGCAAAAGCCGGATGGCCTCCAACCGAAAACAACAAAACTTCGGTAGCCGGGTTATAGACTTCGTAAGAGCAATTCAGCGACCTACCCTCCAATTTGTATCTCAGACACAACTTAAATTGGAAAGGATAATTCAGTAAAGTCTCCTCATCGCTTTCCAGTGTGAAAAGCAATTCCTGCCCACTTATTTGTTCCGTTTTGAATACTTTATCTCTGGCAAAGCCATGACGGGACATCTCGTAACGTTTGTTTTTATAAAAATAGGCGTTATCCTTTAAAGCACCCACTATAGGAAACAGAACCGGGCTGGATTTGCCCCAAAAGGCAGGATCACCGCTCCATAGATGTTCAAGATTTGTTTTCTTATTAAACAGGCTTTTCAACTCGGCACCTTTGGGTTCAAAAGATGCTTTAACATATTCGTTTTCCAATAAAATCATATCCTTAAAAATAGAAAAATACTTTAACAATATATTTAAAACCTGATCCGTGCAAGGGTTGTTTTTAAGTTAAATGTATATTTTTATCTCATGGGCATACAATCGATCAATCCGGTAAATGGTAAAACCGTTAAAACCTATAAAGAAGAGACGGAACAAAATATTAACAAGAAAATAGATCGGGCACATACGACATGGCAAAAGTGGAAAACTACGTCCTTTGAAGAAAGAGCATCCTTTCTGAAAGAAACTGCCCGTACACTCCGGAAGTACAAAGAAGAGCTTGCCCAGCTTATGGCTTCGGAAATGGGAAAGCCCCTGCAGCCTGGAAGGGATGAAATTGAGAAATGCGCGAAGGTATGTGAATATTATGCCCTAAACGGAGCAAAATTCCTGCAAGATGAACCAGCAACAACTGAGGCCTCCAAAAGCTATGTCAGTTTCCAGCCCCTGGGTGTCGTCTTGGCCATTATGCCCTGGAATTTCCCCTTCTGGCAGGCCTTCCGGTTTCTCGCGCCTGGCCTGATGGCAGGTAACTGTGGTGTACTTAAACATGCCTCCAATGTAACAGGATGT
>NZ_DATMRL010000127.1:0-5954 GCF_035566355.1 Pedobacter sp. | reverse complement strand
TTTATATTTCTACCGGATTATATAGAATGCCACGGCCTGGAGCACTTTCATGCTTCTGTAGAAGCTATGGAGCAGATCACCCAATTTGTGAGCTGCGAATTTGCCGTACGCCCCTTTCTTTTAAAATATGGAATGCAAATGATGGATCAGATGCAGCGCTGGTCCTTGCATGAGAACCATAAAGTAAGAAGACTGGCTACAGAAGGTTGCCGTCCAAGATTGCCCTGGGCTGTTGCAGTACCTCAGCTTAAGCAAGATCCAGGCCCGATATTACCCATCCTGGAAAACCTCAAAAATGACCCTTCAGACTTTGTACGCAAAAGCGTAGCCAATAATCTTAACGATATTTCTAAAGATCACCCGGAGGTGGTTCTGGATATTGCCAGCCGCTGGAAGGGCTTCAGTAAAGAGACCGATGCCATCATTAAACACGGCTGCCGGACCCTGCTCAAACAAGGGCACTCCAAAATACTTAAACATTACACACTCGACAGCAAAGACATTGACTGCAGCGATTTCAAAATACTTACACCTGAAGTAAAAATTGGAGACCATCTTGAATTCAGTTTCCAGCTCAGAAACAAATCCAGATCTGCAAAAACCATTCGGCTGGAATACGCCCTTTATTACAAAAGACAAAACGGGAAAGCATCCCGTAAAGTTTTTAAGATCAGCGAAAAACTCTACGCACCGTCTGAAAGCATAGTTATCAACCGAAAACAAAGCTTTAAACTCATTACAACCCGGAAATTTTATGCGGGCACCCATCAGCTCTCCGTGATTATCAACGGAACAGAGAAAGAAAGTCTGGGTTTTAACCTGGTGTAGAAATTTGCTCCCGCTGTTCCAGCTGTCTGTCTTTTACCGAGCCATCTTCACTCACTCCAAGTTTCCAGTAGGCATAAGCATAGAGTTCTTCCCTTTCCCAACCCTTATCCTTGCGCAGATAATCACGGATATTTTTTACTGCAGTAAATTCAGCAGCTACGTATCCAAAACGGGTAGTCAGATGGTCCTCAGGTATTACCGTATGCTTAACTGCATCAGAAAGCAATGTACCTGTTCCCGGATGCTCATTGTATAGCCAATTGATCTGTATACCTTCAGGGGCAATCAGATGCTGCAGATCTGCTTTATCCTGAACCTCTATATGAGCAATTCCTTTAGCTTCTGCCGGCAAGCTTTCTAAAATAGCAGCGAGTACCGGAATACCAGTTCCGTCTGCAACCAGAAGATACCAGTCGGCCTTTGGATAGAGTGTACTGTTTTTGTCTTTCATGGCTACTCCCAGTGCATCACCCGGTTTTGCAGCAATTGCCCATGCAGAAGCTGGTCCGCTATCACCATGCGCCACAAAATCGATCACCATTTCTTTCTTTTCCAAATCAAAAGCCCGGTGTGTGTAGGTCCGGACAAAAGGTTTGACCTCCTCAGGAGGATGAATCCATTCATTTGTCGGCACATCATAAGCCGGAAAATGCACCTGATCTATGCCAGCAGGAGGAATAAAGATTTTGTTATTTACGCCAATAGTCGTGTCTTTAAATTTAAGAATATCCTCGCCAGTCAGCGTAACCCGGATATAATGAGGCGTAACGTATTCTTTATCTTTTACAAAAAGTACAGCCTGTATAATGGATGGTTTATTTTCTTTTTCACTCATAAGGTATTTCTGATGCCGGTTAATTTGTGCCTGTCTTAGCCATGTCCATTCGACATGGCTAAACAGGACTTTATCAATCTAACCAAATATATATTGAACCTTTCCCATCCCATGCAAAAATTCCAGAAGGGAAACTGAGACAAATATACACTATATAGAATCATTCTAAACAATATGTTTCTTTATGATATTAAACTGACATTCCAGATACCAGAGCCCTTTGCAAATATATTTTACTAATTTTGCGATTTAGGAAACTCATTAAACCATGAAAATAGCCCTTAACCATAAGAGTCCGGTTCCGCTTCACATCCAGGCAGAAGAATTACTGCGCAGGATGATCAAGGAGCCAGAATTTCAGAATGGTAAACTACTTCCCAATGAGATTGATCTGGCCAACCAGCTTGCCATATCCCGCACAACTTTGCGCCAGGCACTGAACAAGCTGGTCTATGAGGGGCTGTTAATTCGTAAAAAAGGAGTTGGGACTAAAGTAGCAGATGCTTTGATCAGCTCAAAATCAACAAACTGGCTGAGTTTCTCTCAGGAAATGAAAGCCCGCGGAATCCCAATAAAAAACTTTGAACTTCACATCAGCTGGATTTATCCGGATGAGATACTGGCTAATTTCTTTAATATAAAAACAGACCAAAAGATATTAAAGCTGGAACGATTGAGAGGTCGCCCGGAAGGGCCATTTGTTTATTTTGTTTCTTATTTCCATCCGCGCACCGGATTAACTGGCGAAGAAGATTTCAAAAGACCACTCTATGACATCCTGGAAGCAGATTACAATATCGTTACAGAATTGTCTAAAGAAGAAATCAGTGCAAAAGCCGCAGATAAATTTATCGCTGCAAAACTGGAAACCGAACCCGGAAGTCCAATCTTATTCCGTAAACGTTTCGTTTATGACCAGGCAGACCGCCCGATAGAATATAATCTGGGCTATTACCGTGCAGATAGTTTTGTATATACGGTAGAAAGCAGAAGGGGCTAGCAAAGCCCCCCCTTATTATTTTACCTCTTTAGCTTCCAGTTCCGTAATTGCACTCCACAGCACACCTGCCTCGCCTCTAAAGCTGGCGGAACCCTGTGGTTTATTATCTGGAGTATACCATTCAAAAAATCCTTTATTTTTAACCACACGATCTAACATGGGCTTCATCGCCTCACAAGCCTCTTTCAGCAAGTCATAACGGATGAGCTGAGAGACCATTCTTCCCCCAAACCAAGTCCAGTCTCCTCCATTCTGATAAGAATATGGGCCCATACCCTGGTTTTTGAAAAAGCCCTTAGGGTACACGGGATAAATAGTTAAACCTATCGTTGCCGCATTCGCTTTCTTCACATTTTCCTGCATTTTATGGTAAGCAGTTTTAACTTCCTCCTTACTCAGCAGACCAGCCTCAATCGCAATAGCTGTGCCACCCTGATAATAAATCTCTGACTCCTTAAACGAAGACGGGAAAGGAGAACCATTTAAATAAATATGAGGTATAAATTTTTGCGCTTTTTGATCCCAAAGATATTTACGAATATTGGCCGAAAGGCTTTTCTGAACGCCTGTCCAGTACTTCTGAGCCACTGGAGACAAACTTGCCATACTCAAGAAATCCTTTATAGCAATCACAAACATCGCATTATCATAGATATCAATGCTCCGGTGAGAATTTGAATCCAAAACTACCCCCCAGCTATGTTCAGGCTGTACATCACCCCAATCTACCGTTGTAGCACCCCATACAAGCCCATATTTTTTCACAAATCTCTGCTTCAGCAAAAAGTCCATTGCCTGCTCCAGTCGCTTTTGAACAGATAGTCCACCAACAGTATCTTTCAAAATGCTCTTGTCTCCTGTTCCCCTTATATATTTAGCCACAGCCTGAACTAAAGAAGTCTCCTGATCAGTCTCAACTGTATTCTTATGCCCGGCATATTCCGGGGCAAGTTTAGAATGATAAAAATCATAAGAAACACCGGCCTTTTTAGCCGGTATATAACCATCCAGAATTCCGCCATCCGGCTGCTGAAACTGAAAAAATGTAATCAAATGCTTCTTGATTTGTTCCTTGTCATTGACTTTACAGGCCACCGTAATAAAAGTATTCAGATCCCTGATCCATACCTCTCCATAGCCATCGCCGGCAGTAAAACCTTTTTTTATCAGTTGCTCTGCCATTCCCTTTACGGTATCTGCTAAAGGCTTGATAGCGCTGATTTCCCCAGCAGCACCCTGCTGCGCAGAACACGTCCCCAAAAGGATGAACATTGCGAAGTTCAAAAACAATATCTTCTTCATTGGCCTATTTTTTAAGGTGATGAAGCGATCATGTACTACTACCAAATTTTATTCCTATCGGTTTGTGTACATGATGACTTCACCATCTGTTACTTTGTATATACATAGTTACATATTAATTTAATACGAACAAAATAATTTATAAGCAACAACAGATAACAACGCCAATAAAAACAGAACCAGCACTAAAAAACTTATATTAGTAGCATCTGATACAGAACCTATGGTCAACAATTACGATAGAATTGCAAAGTATTATGATTTTTTAAGCCGCACTGTCTTTTTTAAAGCACAAGTCAATGCGCAGACCGAACAACTCCCTTTTATTCCCCCTGGGAGCAAGATCCTGATCGCTGGAGGAGGAACCGGCTGGATCCTCAGCAAAATTGCAGAACTCCAGCCAAAAGGGCTCCGCATCACCTATATAGAAATCTCCTCAGAAATGATTGCCCTGGCCAGGAAAAGAGATATTAAAGAAAACAGTATTGAACTGATCAATACCCCGATAGAAGATTACCATACCCAAAAAAAATTTGATGTCATCCTGACTGCATTTTTATTTGACAATTTCAGCCGGGAAAAAGCAGAACTGGTCTTCCATAAACTTCACAACTTGCTTAAGACAGAGGGCGTATGGTTATTTTCCGATTTTTCTTATCAGCCCAAAATTGGAAAAATATGGCAGTACATCATGCTGAAAATCATGTACTTCTTTTTTAGGATGATCTCCAACGTAGAGGCCCGAGAACTGCCGGATATCGGAATTTACTTTAAAAAGAATAAGTATAAAAAGATGTTCAGGAAGCGGTACTATAAGAATTTCATCAAAGCGACGGTATATCAAAAAAATAGCCTTTAAATAAAAAAACCAGGCAATCCTACCTGGTTTTTGTCAAACAAAACAAAACTTAGATCTAACCAAACATCTAATATTTTAAGCAGAGGACCTGCTCTGTGCCACCCACTTGTGGCAATTTCTTATTATCAAATGATCCCCTGATCATTACAATGCAAATATAAAATAAAATCTACTAATTTAATAGACTATTATTGATTTTTATATTTCCCTTAAAAAACAACCAATAATATTATCTATTCATCAACAAAAACAACAAAACATTACGAATACCATCAAACAACTAAAAAAAGACCGACATAAAACACCAACAGGAAAAGATCCGGACCACTTTTTAAATCTTAAATACATTCCTGTAGGATGTTTATTATCTTTGGATATGGGTATTAATTTAAAACAACTTGCCGCTGAACTTAAACTCTCCACCTCCACTGTATCCCGTGCACTTCATGACAGCCATGAAATCAGCACGGAAACCAAACAGCGGGTGAGAGAAATGGCTGAAAAATTAAGTTACCAGCCCAACCCCTATGCCAGCAGCCTGCGAAAACAAAAAAGCAAGACCATTGCGCTCGTCATTCCTGAAATAGACAATAATTTTTTCACGCTCGCCATCAACGGCATCGAAGAAATCGCGCAAAAGAAAAACTATCATGTGCTGATCTATCTGACCCATGAAGACATTAACAAAGAAATTGCCATTGCCAAACACCTGTTGAGTGGCCGCGTAGATGGCATCCTGATCTCTGTCACCAGTCAGACTGAAGAAATTGAACACCTGACCACGCTGTACAGTACAGGCATACCAATTGTTTTCTTTGACCGCATCTGTGACCAGATCGATACAGCAAAAATCACTACGGATGATTACGACAGTGGCTATAAAGCGACACATCATCTTATCGAGGCCGGATGTAGAAATATCGCTTACCTCCAGGTATCCGAAACCCTGTCCATCAGTAAAAAAAGATTTGCAGGATTTAAGGAAGCCCTGCATAAAGAGAATATCCCATTGCAGACCGACCTTGTGCTCACCTGTGCAGACAGTAACGAAAGCAATTATGAGCAGATCAAAAACCTCCTTCTTTCCAAAAACCGGCCAGATGGCATTTTTGCTTCAGTAGAAAAACTGG
>NZ_DATMRL010000126.1:0-8696 GCF_035566355.1 Pedobacter sp. | reverse complement strand
ATCTCAAATGTACAGGCTTCCCATAGTGATGGCTCTGATGTAGTTTCAGTTCCCTTAAATGCAACGTTTAAACATGGTTTATTTGTCGTGATGAGTGATGATAAGACTTTTCATTATTACAGGTGGGAAGATATTGCGGGTAAACAGTTGAAAATAGCTGGTCAATAAATTTGTTGTCTTTCAGTTAATAGGCTCCTGATGTGAATCAGGAGCCTATTTTGTAAAATTATTGGAATAGTTTGGTTTTACTAAACAGTGTTCACTATATTTGCAGTGTTATTTATTATGGCAATAAAAGATAGAAAAGAGCGGGATAAGCTGGACAGAAGAAAACTGATTATTGAATCGGCTACTAAACTGTTTCTGGAGCAGGGGTATGAAAAAACTTCTATCCGTAATATTGCCGATGATATCGAATACAGTCCCGCAACCATATATCTGTATTTCAAAGAGAAAGATGAAATCTTTTATGTGATCCACGAACAGGGCTTTGAGCTTCTGGGACAGCAGTTTACCTTGTTGAACCAAATTCAAAATCCCTTCGATCGCCTGATCGAAATGGGAAAGACCTATTTGAAATTTGGAGTCGAAAATCCGGATTACTACGATCTGATGTTTATTATGAGAGCTCCACTTGCTGAAATTGAGTGTCATGCCAATTGGGATGCAGGTGACAATGCTTTTCAATACCTTGTTAGAACGGTCTCTGAATGTCTGGAGCAGCAGCTGATCAAAACCGGCGATCCACATATCATTTCAATGAGCGTATGGTCCTTTGTTCACGGACTGGTTTCCTTACGTATCCGTGACAGATTTAAGTCTTTAAATATGGACGATGACCTAAGTGAGAACTTATTACTTCAAAGCCTGGATTATTTTATGAGAAACATAAAAGCTTAAAAAAATTTCTGTTTTAATAAACAGTGTTCACTAAATAACCAATGATAATTTTTTTGAATAAAACCGTAACAATCAAATAACCTTCCGCTCTAAATAAACAGTGTTCATTTTATAAACAATGATTCAAATGAAGTTAATTTTCAAATTAAAAAGAGTCCTGCTGGTTATTCTGATGTATTGGATACCCATGCAGGTCTTTGCTCAAACCCCTCTCCAAACTTATCTGGACGAAGCTTTAAAAAACAACCTTGGCTTGCATAAACAGGATTTTGCTTTTCAAAAAAGCTTGTATGCTTTAAAAGAAGCTAAAGGACTTTTTTTGCCAGACGTGGAATTCAATACCTCGTATTTAACATCTGGAGGTGGACGTAAAATAGAAATCCCTATCGGTGATTTATTGAATCCGGTTTACGGTACTTTAAACAGTTTGACCAGTTCGGGAAAATTTCCACAGGTGGAGAATGTGAGCCAGACCTTTAACCCTAATAATTATTATGATGCAAAGCTTCATACCACACTTCCTTTGTATAATGCAGAGATCATATTTAACTCCAGGATCAGAAAGCAACAGATTAGTTTGCAGCAAGCGCAGCTAAAGGTTTACAAAAGAGAACTGGTTAAACAGGTAAAGCTGGCTTATTATGGTTATATGCAATCTTTACAAGCCCAAAAGGTATTGGAAAACGGATTGGCCCTGGCTATGGAGAATTTGAGGATCAACCAGGCGATGGTTAAAAATGGCAAAGCCATCAGAACAGTTATCAGTCGTGCGGAGAATGAAGTTGCCGGCCTTCGTGCACAGCAGGAGGATGCCAGAGCACAGACCCTCAATGCTGCCGCCTATTTTAATTTTCTATTGAACAAGCCTCTAAACTCCAACATTGAAACAGTGGATGAACGGCCTGTCTTATTGATGCCTAAGGATAGTCTTGAAGGTCAGAAAAGAGAAGAACTGCTGGTGTTAGAATCTGCGGCTCAAGTTAACCAGCTTTCCCTCGGCTTAAGTAAAGCACACGTACTTCCAAAATTATCCACCTTTCTGGATTTAGGTAGCCAGGGCGATTTTATAAAAGTGAACCGCGAAACACCCTATTATCTATTTGGAGTAACCTTATCCTGGCAGATTTTCTCCGGAAACCGAAATCAGAATAAGATACAGCAGGCCAGGTTGGACTTGAAAACTGCGGAAACGGAACTTAACCAGGCAGAACAACAATTGCTGTTGGAAACAGAAACGGCACAGAACCGCTTAACAGCAGCACTTCAATCTTACAAAGCAGCAGTTAGTCAAAGTGCACTTTCACTGCAATATTATAAAGATGAACAAAGACTGTACAAAGAAGGACAGGCACTTTACCTGGAGTTACTGGATGCACAAACCAGGCTGATCAACGACCAGCTTAAAGAAAGCATTGCTTACCTGAATGTGCAAACCAGACAAACAGAACTAGAAAGAGCAAAAGCAAGCTATATACTTTAACCTACAAAGAATTAAAAGATGAAACAGATCAACTATTTCGCTGTGCTGATGCTCAGCACGGCTATATTCACCAGCTGTAAACACCCAAAACCAGTTGAAAAAACAGACAACGCAGTTCCTGTAAAAGTTATTTCTGCAGATGAACTGCAGGAAAGCGAACCTTTGGAAACTTCGGGTCTGTTGTCTTCAGAACAACAGAGTAACCTTTCTTTTAAAACAGGTGGTATCATTAACCGTATCCTGGTAAAAGAAGGAGACCATGTTCGCAAAGGACAGGTACTGGCCTTATTGAATATGACTGAAGTAAGTGCGCAGATGAACCAGGCAGAAGAAACTTATCAGAAAGCAAAAAGAGATGCCCAGCGAATTGCCAATCTTTTTAAAGACAGTGTAAGTACCCGGGAACAGCTGGAAAACACACAAACCAGTTTAGCTATTGCCAAGAAGCAATTAGATATTGCACGTTTTAACAACACTCAATCCAGTATTGTCTCTAATACAGATGGTGTTGTACTAAAAAAACTGGCCAATGAGGGAGAACAAGTTGCAGGTGGTGCACCTGTGCTATTTGTGAGTAGTGTTGCAGGCAAAGACTGGGTGATTAAATGCGGCATTACCGATAAAGACCGGGCCAGGATCAGTGGAAATGAGAAGGCAGAAATTCATTTTGATGCTTACAGTCAAACCTTTTCAGGAAAGGTCAAAACCCTCGCTCAGGGAAGCGATAGTGGTTCTGGTTTATATCAGGTAGAAGTTAGGCTGGAGCAAGGTAATGTTCAGCTGGTTTCTGGTCTGTTTGCCAAAGTGAAGATTTATCCTGCTGGTAAAACAGATCTACTTTCTGTTCCGGTAGATGCGCTGATAGAAGGGAAAAACGATAGTGCTTATGTCTTTACAGCTGTAAATCAAAAGGCACAAAGGAAAGCCGTTAAACTCGCTTATTTGAAAGGAGATAAGGCCTTTATTTCCTTCGGCTTAACTTCTGGAGATCAGGTGATCAGAGAAGGATCGGCTTATCTTACAGAAGGCTCTTTGGTTAGAATCATTAAATAATTAAAGATCAACAAGATGAAATTACCTGAATTCGCAGTAAAAAATTATCAGTTTACACTCATTGTCTTTATTGCCGTATTTGCACTTGGGCTGTATTCTCTGTTTACCATGCCCAGAAGCGAGGATCCGGAAGTACATGCACCGCAATTTACTGTGGTGGTGGTTTATCCGGGAACAAGCCCTAAAGATATGGAGCAACTGGTGGTGGATCCAATGGAAAAGAAAATCCATGAACTGGACGATATTAAACATGTAACCACCAATATTAGTGATGGACTTGCTGTAATGCAGGTGATTTACAAATACAGCTCCAATACGGATGACAAATACCAGGAGGTGGTGAGAGAGATCAACAGTTTGCGGGGAAGCCTTCCATCTGATATCGTGGATATTCGGATAGAAAAGCAAACGCCTTCTGATGTCAGTATATACCAGTATGCACTGGTGAGTGAAAATGCTTCTAATACTACACTGAAAAAATATGCAAAAGACTTAAAAGAAAGACTTGAAAAAATAAAGGCATTAAAAAAGGTAGCTTACGCAGGTGTTCCTGAGCAGCAGGTAAATGTGAAATTGAACCTGCAGAAAATCTCTCAGGAAAAATTGACCCAAAATCAGGTAATAGCTGCTTTACAAAGCGAGAATGTCAATATACCTGGGGGCAGCATCAGTATTGGCAATAGTAAAATGAACATCAAAACCAGTGGAAACTTTGCCAATCTGGAAGAAGTAAAAAATACAGTGGTCTATTCTGCACAAGGGAAAGTTGTTTATCTCAAAGATATCGCCGATGTGAATTTGGGTTATGAGGATGAAACCCATATTACGCGTCTAAATGGTTACAGGTGTAGTTTTGTGAATGCCAGCTTAAAGGACAAGGAAAACATTATCGCTGTTCAGGATAAGGTTGCCCCGGTCATAGATGCATTTAAGAAGGAATTGCCTGCCAATATAGATTTAGTTAAAGTGTTTGATCAGGCTAAAAGTGTTGACGTACGCCTTTCACATTTTACCCGCGATTTTGCTATTGCTATTTTGCTGGTACTGATTACTTTATTGCCTTTGGGTACCCGGGCCTCTGTCGTTGTAATGATCTCCATCCCACTTTCTTTGGCAATAGGATTAACTTTAATGAATTTACTGGGCTATAATATCAACCAACTCAGTATTGTAGGTATGATTGTTGCACTGGGCATCCTCGTGGATGATAGTATCGTTGTGGTTGAGAATATTGAACGCTATTTGCGAATGGGCTATAGTAAGCTGGAAGCTTCTGTGAAGGCAACTTCGCAGATCGGTATTGCCGTAGTTGGATGTACAGTATTGCTGATCTTTGCTTTCTTGCCAATAGTGTTCCTTCCTGAAGGTGCGGGTGATTTTATAAGGAGTTTACCACTTTCGGTTATTACGACTATCCTGGCTTCTATGGTGGTTTCTTTAACAGTAGTGCCATTTTTGGCTAGTATTATTCTTAAACCGCATGAAAGTGAGGAAGGGAATTTTCTGCTGAGGGCAATGAAAAAGGGAATTCACACCACCTATGGAACAGTATTAAATAAGGCGCTAAAACATCCGGCCATTACTTTAATGATTATCGGAGGGATATTTATAGCTTCACTGGCTTTAGTACCTGTAATTGGAAGTAGTTTGTTCCCTAAATCGGAAAAGCCGATGTTTTTGGTAGAGATCGAAACCCCGGAGGGTACAAACCTGGCGACGACCAATAAAGTAACCCGTTATGTGGAATCTGTACTAAAGAAAGTACCTGAAATCAGTTCTTTTGCCAGTAACGTTGGAAAGGGAAACCCAAGGATTTATTATAATGTTGGACAGCATAACGAGAGTGAAAACTATGCAGAAATCTTTATCCAGGTTGAAGGTTTGCAGACAAGGGAAAAGGTTGCAGTGATAGAGAAATTAAGGCAACAGCTCAAGGATTATCCGGGGGCTACAATCAAGGTGAAGGACTTTGAACAAGGGCCGCCTGTAGAAGCGCCGTTAGCTTACCGCATCTATTCAGATGACTTGGCTGCTTTGCGCAAAACGGCTTTTGATGTGGCTGCCCTGATCGGCAAGGTTGATGGGACCATCTATGTGAATAATCCTTTATTAGTTAAACCAACTGATCTTAAAGTAACTATTAATAAAGAGAAGGCGGGAATACTTGGTGTTGCTTCTGCAGATATAGACAAAACAGTGAGGCTTGGAGCTGCAGGATTAAATGTAGCCACTTACCGGGAGGATATAGGGAAGGCAGATAACTATAATGTGAATGTTTCTATTCCAAGAAATGCGGACATTCAGGATGTGAGCATATTTGACCGTTTGTATGTCCCATCTGCTTCGGGTCTGAACATACCTTTTAAAAATGTAGCCTCTGTTGGATTTGAAAGTTCTCCTAATCAGATCCGGCATTACGATAAAGACAGATATGTAACCATTTCCGCATTTGTAAAACCGGGTTATAATGTACAGCAACTGGACCAGCAGATTACAGCACAGTTAAACCAGTTTAAATTTCCTAAAGGTTTTTCTTTTAAAGTTGCGGGCGAGAAGGAAAGTAAAGAAGAGAGTTTTGGAAACCTGGGTATCATTCTTATTGTTACGGTATTTGGATTCTTAGGTGTACTGATCCTGGAGTTTAAAACCTTTAAGAGCATTCTGATTGTGCTCTCGGTAATCCCTTTGGGAATTGTTGGGGGCCTGATTATGCTTTATTTTGCTGGAGAAACGTTGTCGTTTACTGCCACAATAGGCTTTATAGCCCTGGTAGGTATTGAGGTCAAAAATTCCTTGCTTGTTGTAGATTTCACCAATCAACTCAGAGCACAGGGACGAAGTATAGAAGATGCGATTGTAGAAGCAGGTGAGATTAGGTTTGTCCCTATTTTGCTGACCTCTTTAACTGCAATTGGCGGGTTATTGCCTTTGGTGATTGAATATAGTGAATTGTATTCGCCACTTGCACTGGTCTTAATTGGCGGTTTGATCAGTTCTACTTTACTGTCCCGTTTGGTGACACCGGTCATGTATAAGTTGTTGCCGCCAGTTGTGGTGCATGAGTAAAAAAGGCCCGTTGAGTTATAACTCAACGGGCCCTATTTATTTTTTATGTGATTTTGGTCTCATTATAGGTTTTTGTTCGGGATATCCCACCACAATCTGGTACCGCCATTATCTGCACCTCCACCAAGTAAGGAAACTGCTTTTTGTACCTCTGCTGTATTCTTTTTGTACTCATCATCAGAAAATGGTAGTCTTCTGATTTGGATATCTGTATCAATAAGGCCACCGCTTGCGTTGTTAACTACAGGAAATATCTTGGGATAACCCGTACGTCTGAATTCTGACCAGGCTTCCTGGCCATCTGGAAAAATTGCAATCCATTTTTGAGTAATGATTTTCTCCAGTTTTATTTGCTTAGAAGCAGCTTCATCCCATTTAACGGTTGTTTTACTTAATAATGGCGAACCTGCAGACACATTATTGGCTGTTTTGTTTAATGGGTCAGCGTAAGTCGCCTGCGTACCAGTATCATTTGAAATATAAGCGTCTACACCATTTGCGCCATATTGTGCAAACGATAAACGTATGCCCTGTTCATAGAATGATTGTGCCGTGCCTCCCATATTCCAACCTCTCAGGGCACCTTCTGCACGTAGAAATGAAACTTCAGCAGCACACATATACTGTACAGGACTGGATTCAGTTAAATTAACTGATGATAATTTTGTTTCATAACCCAGGCCTTTTGTTGGTGCCCCAGCTCTGACACCTTTATAATCACCAGCTATATCTGCTGGAGACTGAAAGTATTTTGTTAACCGGTCATCATTATATCCCTTTAGTATAGACTCTATAGAGGCATTCATACGCGAGTTTTTGTAAGAAATATCAGCAATATATAATCCATTGGATGTTGTAATGCCTTTGCCTCCAATAACTAAGGCATTGTCTGCCTGCGTAGTTAAGAACGCTTCTTTACCATCAATTCTCAATGCTGCTGCCTCTTCTGCCTTTGTTTTAGCGAGAGAAGGATCTATGTAAGCGATGCGAATAGCTAATCTTAACTTTAAGGAGTTTGCAAACTTGATCCACTGCTTATAATCGCCATTGTATACCAAATCGAATTTGCTCAAAGCCTTATCATTGGGTACTTTAACGACATAGTCACTTAATAATTTAATTGCATTATCAAGATCTTGAAAAAATGAGTTATATACAGTTTTCTGATCGTCGTATGGTGTGGTTAACGCATTTGTTCCGAATTTGCTATAAGGGATAGGACCATAAATATCGGTAACCCTGTGCATACCTTCTACCTTTAGAATATCCCCAACTGCACCTACTTGCGGAGCAGCAAACTGTTTGAGTTTTTTCCAGTTCCCCATAATCCCACTATAGCCAACTTTAAAAGGCCAAAGGTTCCAACCTACATTTAAATTGTAATTTGCATTAAATTGGCCATCGAAACCAACCGGGCAAAAATATCCGGAAAATGCATCTGCATTTAAATTCTGTTGAATCTGATAAATATAATTCTGGTCCAGAAGATTATAAAAAACGTTAACCTGCATGGTTGGTATAAATGTGCCGGCCCCTGTATTGTCTTTTAATAAATCGGCATCAGATAATGCATTTGGATTCGTATTGTACAGATCATAATCCTTTCTACAAGCGCTAAATAACGCTACAAGCATCACTGCAAAAATTGCACTACGCTTCGTGAGTTTATTTAAATATTTCATATCTCTTAATATTATAAAGTAACTTTTAAGCTAAAACCTATACTGCGAAGACTGGGCGAAGAAAAGTTTTCAAAGCCCTGGAATCCATTTCCGGTTAAGGTTATTACTTCAGGATCAAATGGAGCTTTATTATAAATCATCCATAGATTTCTTCCAATTACTGATAATTGAATGTTTTGAATTTTATTATTGAATACCTTTGCTGGCATGCTGTAACCAAATGCTAACTCACGCAGCCGGATATTGGTTGCACTGTAAACATAGGTTGGCGACAATTGGCTTGAAATAGTTTGATAATAATCTTTTGTAATATCGTTATTATTATACTTCATGCCACCGTTGTCACGGCTTTGAGCTGTTCTTTGTGACATGCCATAATTATCCAGTTTCATTTCCGTATTTGACATTACATTACCTCCAAAACGGCCATCCAGCAAGAAACTCAGGTTAAAGTTTTTATAATGCAGGTTATTACCGAAACTTAGCAGGTATTTAGGATTAACATTTCCAACAAA
>NZ_DATMRL010000125.1:0-18428 GCF_035566355.1 Pedobacter sp. | reverse complement strand
TTTGTAAAATACTGTGGAGTACCTGTGGTGAGTCTGGAAAGCGCGACACGACATCCATTGCAAAGCCTTGCCGATTTGGTGACCATACAAGAGACCTGGAAGGCAACGGCTAAGCCGAAAGTTGTCCTGGCCTGGGCACCGCATGTGAAGGCTCTGCCTCAGGCGGTGCCAAATTCATTCTCCGAATGGATGTGTAAAGCACAGGAAGAAGGAATGCTCGATTTTACCATCGTTCATCCTGAAGGTTATGAGCTTTGCGAGGACTTTACACCGGGAGCGACCATCAGCCATAACCTGGAAGAAGCTTTAGAGGGCGCAGATTATATCTATGTAAAAAATTGGTCGAGTTTTAAGGAATATGGTAAGGTATTGACTTATCCCGACGGCTGGATGATGAACAATGAAAAGTTGAAGTTCAGCAATAATGCAAAAGTGATGCATTGTTTACCGGTAAGAAGAGATTTGGAACTGTCATCGGAAATCCTGGATGGACCGAACTCTTTGGTGATCCATGAGGCTGGCAATCGTTTATGGGCCGCCCAGGCTGTGCTGAAAAATCTGTTGCAAAATCTAACCTAGAACACAGAAGAGATGGAGCAGCTAACTATTGTGAAAATTGGCGGAAATGTCATTGACAATTCGGAAAACCTGCACCGGTTCTTACAGGACTTTACGGCGCTTTCCGGGAAAAAAATATTGGTTCATGGTGGCGGTAAAATCGCCACCGAACTGGGGACTTCACTTGGTGTAGAAGCGAAGATGGTAGAGGGCCGGAGGATTACTGATATAGAAACGCTTCGGGTGGTTACCATGGTCTATGCGGGGCTCATCAACAAGAATATGGTGGCTCAGCTTCAGTCCAAAGCCTGTAATGCTATAGGTTTGACAGGAGCAGACGGGAACATTATCACGGCGGTTAAGCGGCCGGTAAAAACCATCGACTACGGCTTTGTGGGAGATCTGGATGAAGCGTCAGTTTCATCGGAAACACTGACAAGTTTATTAGAAGCAGGGCTGGTGCCTGTGCTTTGTGCCATCACCCATGATGGAGACGGGCAATTGCTGAATACCAATGCGGATACCATAGCCTCTGCCGTTGCAGTAGCGATGTCTGCTGTTTATGACACCAGGCTGGTGTATTGCTTTGAGAAAAAAGGAGTACTAAGAGATGTGGAAGATGAATCTTCCCTGGTGCCAGAAATCAAAGCAGGGGATTTTGAAGGATTAAAGGAGCAGGGTGTGGTATCTGGAGGAATGATCCCTAAATTGCACAATGCATTTGAGGCGATAAAGAACGGGGTAAAAATGGTGTATATTGGGAAGGCGGATGAATTACCCCAGGTAAATACAAATGATTTTGGAACCAGGTTAATATCTTAAAACATGAAACAATATACAGGCAGGATTGCTATCCTAGGCAGTGGAAATATCGGACTGTCCCTGGCGAAGGGATTGGTGAAAGCAAATTATGTAGAAGCAGGTCAGATTTGCCTGACCAGGCGCAATACGGCAAACCTTTCCACTTTCTCTGCGCAGGGATTTGAAGTGACCAATGACAACGCGGCTGCGGTTGCAGCAGCTGATATTGTGGTGCTGGCTGTTCTTCCTCAGCAGCTAAATCAATTGCTGGAGCAGATCGTCGGAGCAGTGGATACCCACAAGCATTTGATCATTTCTGTAGCTTCAGGTGTAAGTTGTAACGACATCAAAGCCAAATTGACAGATGGGGTTCAGGTGATCAGGGCTATGCCAAATACGGCTATTGCCATCGGCCAGTCTATGACTTGTATCGCGAGCGATAATGCCACGGAAGCTAATATTGCCGAAGTCACCCGCATGCTGGAAACCGTAGGTTCTGTTGTAAAGATCAATGAAGACCTCATGACCTCTGCTACTGCTTTGTGTGCCTGTGGAATCGCTTTTTTCTTAAGAGCCATCCGTGCAGCTTCGCAGGGCGGGGTAGAAATTGGTTTTCATGCCGATGAAGCCCTTAAAATGGCGGTGCAGACAGCAAAAGGCGCTGCCGATCTGTTGTTGCAAATGGAGTCACATCCGGAACAGGAAATCGATAAAGTAACCTCACCAAAAGGCTGTACTATTGCCGGCTTAAATGAAATGGAACATAATGGTTTCAGTTCTTCCCTGATTAAAGGGATCAAATTATCTGCTTTGAAAGCAGGAAACTTATATACAAAAGAATAGATCATATGATAGAACAACTGCAAAAAGATAGTTTAGAATTGTTGAAAAGATTGATCGGTATTTCTTCTTTCAGTAAAGAAGAAGAAGGAACCGCTGACGTGATTGAGCAGTTTTTGCAGGATAAAGGGATCAAAACCCATCGTAAATTGAATAATATCTGGGCCTACAATCAATATTTTGACGCGTCCAAACCAACTTTGCTGCTTAATTCGCACCATGATACAGTAAAGCCAAATTCAGGTTATACCAGAGATCCTTTTTCTCCGGATGTAGTTGAGGGCAAGTTATATGGCCTGGGCAGTAACGATGCCGGTGGTTGTCTGGTATCCCTGATCGCTACATTTTTATATTTCAACGATCAGCAGGACCTAAGCTACAACCTTTGCCTGGCCACTACAGCCGAAGAGGAGATCTCCGGGAATAACGGGCTGGAATGCATCCTGCCAGAACTGGGTGAACTCGAATTTGCGATTGTAGGTGAGCCAACCCTCATGAATCTGGCAATTGCAGAACGTGGTCTTCTGGTACTGGATTGCGCTGTTCACGGAAAGGCAGGACATGCGGCCAGGGAAGAGGGAGATAATGCGATATACAAAGCACTTAAGGATATTGAATGGTTCCGGAATTACCGTTTTTCGAAAGTATCGGAAGTTTTTGGACCACTTAAAATGTCGGTCACCATTATAAATGCGGGGTCTCAGCATAATGTCGTGCCTGAACTTTGCACTTTTACTGTAGATGTCAGGGTAACCGATGCGTATACCAATGAAGAAGTATTGAAGATCATCAGAACGAATGTAGATTGTGAGGTTAAACCACGGTCCGTTCGTTTGAAACCATCCTCTATCGATAAAGCCCATCCACTGGTACAGTCAGGTATCGCTCTGGGAAGAACCACTTATGGTTCCCCGACGACCTCAGACCAGGCGCTGTTGAGTATACCCTCTGTAAAGGTTGGGCCTGGTGATTCTGCCCGGTCGCATATGGCAGACGAGTATGTTTTTGTGGACGAGATCGGAGAAGGTATACGATTGTATATAGAGATGCTAAAGCCTGTGATTAAGGGCAAATAAGGAGTATTAACCACCCTGTCGGTATTTATTATTACTTTTGCCCAAGTGCAGAGGAGAAAGAACGGCAGCGGAATAACTGAATATAAATGAAGATCTGGCAAAAAAATATAGAGGTTAACAAGGATATTGAAACGTTCACCGTAGGCAGAGACAGGGAACTGGATCTGGAAATGGCAGCATTCGATGTGCTGGGTTCACTTGCACATGTGGAGATGCTGGAAAGTATAGGCTTGCTGACTGCTGAAGAGCTTGCAGCCATCCAGAAAGAGCTTAAAAATATCTACAAAGATATTGAAGCAGGAAACTTTGTCATTGAGCAAAGCGTAGAAGATGTACACTCTCAGGTGGAGTGGTTACTGACACAGCGCATAGGCGAAGCAGGCAAAAAAATTCATAGCGGGCGCTCCCGTAACGACCAGGTTCTGGTCGATTTGAAATTGTTTTTCAGGAACAGGATCGAGGAAATGGTACATCATACGGAAGTGCTTTTTAAGCAGTTGATCTCCCTGAGCAATACACATAAAGATAAATTGTTACCTGGCTATACCCATTTGCAG
Organism: Pedobacter sp.; assembly: GCF_035566355.1. Classification (GTDB taxonomy): domain Bacteria; phylum Bacteroidota; class Bacteroidia; order Sphingobacteriales; family Sphingobacteriaceae; genus Pedobacter. Next base: position 14,596 of record NZ_DATMRL010000125.1, on the reverse strand, counting down.
ATTGCTATGCCCTCTTCTTTTGGCTTGTGGTTTGGGGCCTATGCAGAAAGCCTGGTGGATGACCTGGAGCTGATGCTGGCCGCCTGGAAGGTGTGCAATAAAAATCCGCTTGGATCTGCTGCAGGTTATGGCTCTTCTTTTCCATTGAACAGAACGATGACCACTAATCTTCTTGGCTTTGAACACCTGAACTATAATGTTGTTTATGCACAGATGGGCAGGGGGAAAACAGAGCGTATACTGGCTCAGGCAATGTCTTCTGTTGCAGCTACACTGGCAAAAATGTCTATGGATGTATGTCTGTTTATCAACCAGAATTTTGGATTTATCAGCTTCCCGGATGAACTCACTACAGGATCGAGCATTATGCCTCATAAAAAGAACCCAGATGTATTTGAGCTGATCCGTTCACGTTGCAATAAGATTCAGGCGCTGCCAAATGAGATTGCCATGATGACCACTAATTTGCCATCAGGATACCACAGGGATTTACAGCTGTTAAAAGAAAATCTTTTTCCAGCCATCACTTCTCTGAACGAATGCCTGGAAATTGCCACCTATATGTTGCAGAACATCAGCATAAAAAGTGATATTCTGGCTGATAAAAAATACGCCTACTTATTTAGTGTGGAGGTAGTGAATGACCTCGCATTGAAAGGCGTTCCTTTCAGGGAAGCCTATAAGATAGTAGGAGAAAGTATAGAAAACGGCACCTTTGTGCCAAATACAAAGGTGAACCATACGCATGAAGGCAGTATAGGTAATCTTGGCAATGAAGAAATAGAAAAAATGATGGGGACCGTACTGGCCCAGTTTAAATTTGAACAGACTAAAGAGGCCATAGAGAAATTACTGGCCTGAATTTTTAATCCTAATACATAAAATAGAATGAAAGTATCTGCACTAGCAAGTTCGCTTATTGGCTCTGAGATCATTAAAATTGGTAACGAGGTGAACGAGATGAAGCGTAAGGGCGCGTCCATCGCTAATTTAACCATTGGTGATTTTGATTCTTCCATTTATCCGATTCCGACAGAACTAAAAGCCGGTATCGTGGAAGCCTATCATCAGAATCAAACGAATTATCCGCCTGCAGATGGCGTATTGTCACTCAGAGAAACTGTTTCTGATTTGCTTAAGGATCGTTTTGATCTGGAATATGCGTCCAATAGTATTTTGGTTTCTGGCGGCTCACGCCCTTTGATCTATGCGACCTATCTGGCGCTGGTTGACCCGGGAGACACGGTTGTTTTCCCTGCTCCGTCCTGGAACAATAACCATTACGGCCACTTGACTTCTGCAAAGGTTATTGCGGTAGAAACTCAGGCTGAAAATAATTTTATGCCCACTGCAGCGCAGCTGAAACCACATTTGAAAGGAGCAACCTTACTGGCTTTATGTTCTCCTTTAAATCCTACAGGTACCATGTTTACTGCAGAGCAGCTGGAAGAGATCTGCGATGTTGTTCTGGAAGAAAATAAATCAAGAAAACCAGGGGAGAAGGCATTATACATCATGTATGACCAAATGTATTCTTTACTTACTTTTGGAAAGGCGCATGTAAACCCTGTTGGCCTGCGTCCGGAAATGAGAGATTATACCATTTTTGTGGATGGCAGTTCCAAATGTCTTGCTGCAACTGGTGTGCGTGTAGGCTGGGGATTCGGACCTGCAGAGATTATTGATAAAATGAAAGCTATTGTTGGCCACATGGGTGCCTGGGCCCCTAAAGCAGAGCAGGTAGCGATGGCAGGTTATTTTAAGGATAAGGCACAGGTAAATACTTTCCTGACAAGCTTTAAGCAGAAGATACAAGACAGTTTAAATGCGCTTTATGAAGGATTTAATGCCTTAAAGAACGAAGGATTCCAGGTGGACGCAGTGGAGCCGATGGGTGCCATTTATCTGACAATTAAGATCGATTATATTGGTAAAACAACGCCAGAGGGACAGTTGCTGAAAGACAGTGCTGATGTGAACTTTTATTTGATCAGAGAAGCCCAGGCTGCCCTGGTCCCATTCTCTGCCTTTGGTAATGATGATGATATGCCTTGGTTCAGAGCTTCTGTTGGTGCATGCTCATTACAAGACATTAAAGATATGATGCCAAGGATTAAAGCCGCTTTGAGCAAACTAAAATAAGACTTTAATCTTTATAAAAAGGCCGGTTGAAATGCATCAACCGGCCTTTTTTATTTAAATTCAGACGTTTTATGGAATTCGATATCCGGATAATCCCTCATGGTCATATTGATCATAAAATCATTATCCGCAAGATAAACCGGATTTCCGTCTTTGTCTTCGCCAATATGCTGCTGTTTACGTTTTAAAAACTCTTCCAGCTTCTTTTTGTCTTTAGAGGTCACCCAATTTGATCTGCCATAACTTAAGGTCCTGAAAAAAGCTTTGGCACCATATTCATGCTCCAGACGGAAGGCAATTACCTCAAACTGAAGCTCACCAACCGCACCAATGATCTTACGGTTTCCTGGCTGCTGGGTAAAGAGCTGTGCTACCCCTTCTTCTGTAAGCTGCTGTATGCCTTTTTCCAGCTGTTTTGTTTTGAGAGGATCTCTGTTCTCTACTTCCTTAAATATTTCAGGAGAGAAGCTGGGAATGCCCTTAAATTGCAATTGTTCTCCTTCTGTAAGGGTATCTCCAATTTTGAAGTTTCCGCTATCGTATAATCCGACTACGTCGCCTGGCCAGGCTTCTTCTACGATACTCTTTTCATTGGCCATGAAATCCATAGGATTGGAAAACTTCAGTTTCTTGTTCTGACGGGTGTGGAAATAGAATTTGTTACGTTCAAATTTACCGGAACATATTCTTAAAAATGCAATACGGTCACGGTGTTTAGGATCCAAATTGGCATGGATTTTAAATACAAAGCCGCTGAAATTCTTTTCATTCACCAAAACCTCCCGCTGTTCTGCTTCCCGGCTTTTCGGGCTGGGTGCAATTTTGATAAAGGTATCGAGTAGTTCTTTGATCCCAAAGTTGTTGATGGCACTTCCAAAAAAAACAGGGGCCAGTAACCCTTCGGTATACATACTTTGGTCCAGGTCTCCATAGACACCATGCACCAGTTCCAGATCACCTTTAAGGTTTTCGAGTTCGGCCGGTTTCAGAAAGTTCTCCAGGTTTTTATCATTCAGGTCACTCACCTCAATCACCGGGTCGCTGATTTTTGTCTTATCCGGTTCGAAAAGATTCAGGTGTTTATTGTAAATACTGTAAACGCCTTTGAAAGTATGTCCCTGACCGATAGGCCAGGAGAGTGGACACAGACTGATGTTGAGTTTGTTTTCTATTTCATCCAGAAGGTCAAAGGCATCTTTACCCTCCCGGTCCATTTTATTGATAAAAATAATAACAGGCGTATTGCGCATGCGACATACCGCCATCAGTTTTTCTGTTTGTTCTTCGACACCTTTTACACAGTCGACCACCAGAATAACACTATCTACAGCCGATAAAGTTCTGTAAGTGTCTTCCGCAAAATCCTTGTGTCCGGGTGTATCCAGGATATTGATTCTTTTGCCGCTGTATTCAAAGCCCATAACGGAAGTCGCAACGGAGATTCCGCGTTGTTTTTCAATTTCCATAAAATCGGAAGTATTGCTTTGATTGGCTTTATTGCGTTTTACCGCACCTGCGGTATTAATAGCGCCCCCAAAAAGCAGGAACTTTTCAGTTAATGTTGTTTTACCAGCATCGGGGTGACTTATAATGGCAAATGTTTTTCGTTTTTCTATTTCCGGGTGAATCATAAAGAGTTAAGCATCTTTGCTTGTTGAGGCTGCAAAGATAAAGAAAAAAATAAGGTATCTGTTTTAGAAAACAGATACCTTACAAAGCCCTTTTAAAAGGGGATATTAATTTCTCTCCGATCTGGATCCTCTATCTCCTCTGTTTTGTTGCTCAGGAGCCCTGGTTTCTCTTGGCGGAGCACTTTGCTGAACCCTTTGAGGTCTTGGCTGCTGTGGCTGCGCCTGAGGGCGTTGAGGCTGTGCCTGAGGTTGTGCCTGAGGTTGTGGCTGTCTTTCCGGCCTTTGATATTGTGGCTGCTGCTGAGGTTGCTGTGGTTGTTGTTGAGGTTGCTGCGGCTGAACGGGTCTGGTTTGCCAGCGTTGAGGCTGGTATTGCCTAGATGTACCTTCAGGACGGGTCTGACCTTCCGGCCTTTGCCATTGCTGAGTTGAAGATGTTCTGTCCGTTCTGGACGGAGGAGCAGCATTACCCGCTGTATTACCTTGTTCGTTCACAGGCTGAGTACCCACCCTGGACGGACGGCCATTATCTGGTCTATTATAATCTCTGCCTGGACTTACCCCAGGACGAGTGTTGCCATCGTTAGGTACAGTAGTCGTTGACACCCTTTCTCCACGGTTTCCGTTGACGTTGTTGTTTCTATCATTACCTATGTTACCTATACTGGTTGGACGTCCGCCACGGTCGCCTCTGCTGGCAGTATAGGTGCTTTCAGAACTTACATTCCTTGGCGCCGCAGGCCTTCCATCATTTCCTCTTGACGGTCTTGGGTTATAAATATTTACGGTATTGTTCGTCACGCCCCCGCGATCAGGTCTGCTGGTTCTGTTGACATTATAAATCCTCACGTCCCGGTTGGTGGCACGTCTGATATCATCACGTCCAGGGCCGGTAAAATAGGTGTTTCTACCGCCACGGTAAACGTTGTTGATAATGGTCGTGTTGTTAATGATGGTGACATTATTATAGCCTCCATATCTTGGAAAACGATCATAGTAGATATTACTTTGAGGTACGAAGCACCACCAGGAGTTTGGAATTCGGTAACCACCCCCAAAGTTAATATTGATATTTATGCCCGGGGCTAGTGGTGCCCAGCCATAATATCCGCCACCACTTCTCCAGCTTACCCAGGCAGGTCCCCAGGTCGTATCCGGAATCCATAGCCATTCATTATAACGGTTATAGACCCACCGGCCATAGTGGAAAGGAGCCCAGCCCCAATTGTAATCAGAAACCCAGGTATTACCATATTCTGTCATGACCCACCGGCCATTGGTGTAATAAGGTCTGAAATCCGACTGGTCAACATCGGGTCTCCATACATAACCATATTGCGAATCCTGTATCCAGGTTCCGTAAGGGGATAATTCATCGTAAAAAGTCTGCATGGAAACATCCTCTTCTTGTGCCGCCACTTTTTGTACGGCCCCGGTGAGCAGGAGTACGAGTCCTAACACTAATACCGGTAGTTTAAACAATCTTTTCATTTGTGTGTGTGTTTATGTTAACCTAACTTAACTGTATCAATTTGAGTTCCAAATACTGTAATGGTTTAATTATATATGGAATATTGCACTAAAATTATGATAAAGGGCACAATTATATTGCTTAAGTGTGCAGTATTGCAAGCATAAATTTGTATTTATTAATATACAATGACTGCCATATTGAAATAAAAATGGTTCAGTCCCATCCGAACTGAAAATCAAGTATATAAAGAATATTTTGTTCTGTTGGCTCTTTACCGGTAATTATTTTATTCTTTTGCAGATCGCTTTTAGCAGACCGTGCTTTTTGCGCAAAGTTAAAATGCATTAGAAAAACGATACAATTCATGAAAACCGGTACCCTTTATCTTGTTCCAGTCCCATTAGCAGAACAGGCTGCTTCAAAATCTTTTATGCCCTTTGTGGTGGACACCATCAATGCGATCGACACTTATATTGTTGAAAATGAAAAGACCGCCCGTAAATTTCTTAAAGAAGCGGGCTTAAAACGGCCGCAAAGTGAACTGATCATCCATGATTACGGAAAACATAAGCGGAGTTCCTCTCTGGCACCCTTTTTTAAAGAGCTGATGAGCGGGAAAGATGTAGGTTTAATGAGTGAAGCCGGTTGTCCGGGGGTGGCCGACCCGGGGGCTGACGTTGTGGCAGAAGCGCACAGAAGAGGGATTAAAGTGGTACCTCTGGTAGGACCAAACTCCATTCTGCTGGCTTTGATGGCTTCTGGCTTTAATGGTCAGAGTTTTACCTTCCACGGTTATTTGCCTATTGACAAAGTGCAAAGGGGAAAGCGGATTAAGGAGCTGGAGCAACTGGCACAAAAATATCAGCAAACGCAATTGTTTATAGAAACCCCATTTAGAAACAACCAGTTGCTGGAAGATGTGCTAAAAAATGCAATGCCCCAAACCTTGCTTTGCGTGGCCTGCAACCTGACAGGTGAAGACGAATATATTAAAACACAATCTGTGGCATTTTGGAAAAAAGAAAGGATTGATCTCCATAAGAAACCAGCGATCTTTTTATTGTACCGTCAATTTTAGCGGTACATATTTTTACCCTCTATAAAGGCAAGAACATTATCCGGGAGAAAATACTGCACATTTTTTCCTTCCTGGATGGCTTTGCGGATAAAAGTAGATGAAATGTCCATTTGAGGGGTTTCTGTAACTTGAATAGATGGATGGTCCTTCCACGAAGAGAGATCTGCACCAGGTCTGGGATAAACATAAATCTGGTGATTTTGAAGGATTACCTCATAGTTCTTCCATTTTTTCAGTGAGACGAGGTTATCTGCACCCATAATTAATGCAAAAGATCTGCCTGGATACTTTTCCTGCAAATAGGCCAGTGTATCCACTGTATAGGAGGGTTGAGGCAAACCGAATTCAATATTGCTGACCTTCAGTTTTTCTGAATTTTCTGTGGCCAGTCTCACCATCTCCAGGCGGTCATACATATTGGACAGACCTTTTTTGTTCTTTAAAGGATTGTGTGGTGACACCACCATCCATACTTCATCCAGATCCGTAAAACCAGCCATATAACTGGCAATAATGAGGTGTCCGGTATGAACAGGGTTAAAAGAACCGAAAAAAAGGCCTGTCTTCATAGTCGGTTATTGACTTAAGAAATCACCAATCAGTTTTTCAGCTTCTGCACAGGCGGTGTCCAGATCAAAATTTTTCAGGACAACGTCAAACTTATCTGCGTATTTAAGCTCTTTTTCTGCCTTTATAAAGCGTTCCTGTAGCTTTTCTTCACTGTCTGTTCCTCTTCCGCTTAAACGCTCCTTTAAAATCTCCAATGACGGTGGTTGTACAAAAATAGCCAGTGCGTGTGCTTCGTACTTTCTTTTTAAACGGAGTCCACCCTCTACGTCAATATCAAAGATCACATGTTTGCCTTCATCCCAGATCCTCTGGATCTCAGAACGCAGGGTGCCATAGAAAGTACCGTTATAGACTTCTTCAAATTCTACGAACTCCTGGTGAGCAACTTTATGAAGAAATGCTTCTTTGGAGATAAAATAATAATCTTTTTCATGTTGCTCATCGCCTCTGGCTTCTCGGGTGGTGGCTGAAATAGAGAAGCTTAAAGAGGGAAACTTTTTAAGCAGATGTTTTACGATGGTTGTTTTACCAGCTCCGGAAGGTGCTGAAAATATAATGAGTTTACCTTGTTTCATTGATGTTTATTCAAATACTAAAGTACGTTTAGCAATTGTTCCTTGATTTTTTCTAATTCTTCCTTCATACCCACAACCAATTGCTGGATTTGAGCGTCATTTGCTTTTGCGCCCATGGTATTGATCTCTCTCCCAATCTCCTGTGAAATAAAACCTAATTTTTTGCCATTGGCATCCTTGCTTTTTAACGTTTCAATGAAATAATCACAATGACTTTTTAAGCGGATCTTCTCTTCTGTAATGTCTAGTTTATCAATGTAATAAATCAGCTCCTGTTCCAGACGGTTTTGGTCAACACTCATTTTGCCTACGTTATCTTCCAGAAACTGGTTTAACCTTGCCCGGATCTGCGGAATTCTTAAAGGTTCAAGGACTTCAACCTGAGCAAAGAAGCTCAGGATATTTTTGATGCGGAGCTCCAGATCTGTTTTAAGCACCCGGCCTTCATCTTCCCTGAAACGGTTAAATTCCTGAAGAGCCTTGTTAAACGTGCTGTATAGAATATCCCAGTCCGCTTCATTAACCTCTTCGTCGCTATAGTTTACCACATCCGGAAAATTCAGCGCAGCTTGCAATAAATTGCTGGAATTGGCACCTAAGTCCCGGTTAATGGCCTCTAACTGCTTATAGTATCTGCTCAGCAGCGCTGCGTTGATCTGTGCACCTTTCAATTGCTCATCACTGCGTTCAATATTGACAGAAACATTTACTTTCCCCCGTTCAATATCCTTACTGCAAACATTGCGTAAAAAGAGTTCTTTTTCTGAAAAAGCCCGGGGCAACTTCAGGCTGAGCTCTAAAAACTTACTGTTCAGAGATTTGATCTCTACCGCAAATTTCACATTCTGATGATCCGTAGAGGCCAGGCCGTAGCCTGTCATTGATTTTATCATGTGCAAAGATATAATTTATTGTGAAATGGTTGAAAAGTAGTCCATTTAACTTTTTTAACGTTTTTTTAACGTTATGGAAGAAAAACATTGGCTAAATTTGTGTAAATTAAACCTGCCCTATGAAATTAAAGCCCTTCTGTATACCCGCTACGCTATTGTTATTCATGGCTTTTAACGTGTCTGCCCAGCAAGGATTTATCCTTAAAGGTGTCGTTATGGAGCGGGGAACAACAAACCGCATTACTTCCGGAGAGGTGGTCAATAAAAGAACAGAGGGAAGTGTAAATACCAATGACCTTGGTTTATTCCAGATAAAAGTCAATTTGGGCGATACCTTGTTTGTTTTCAAAAATGAATTTGCGAATGCAGAAGTTGTTGTACAGTCCAATAAAGATCTGGTGATCTATCTCAACAGATCAACTAATCTTAGGGAAGTGAATATCTATGGAGAGTCAAAGAAACAGGAACTGGACGGAATGCGACAGGAGTACAGGAACAAGGGATCCTTCTACGCGGGCAAGCCGCCGTTATTATCCTATCTTTTTACTCCGCTTACAGCAATGTATGAACTGTTTGGTCGTACCCCCAAAAATGCACGTCATTTTGGGAAATTTTATTCCAATGAGTTGCAGCAAACCGAGATTGATGGCTTTTTTAATGAGTCTATTATTAAAAAGCATACCGACCTGAAAGATAAGGACCTGGAAAATTTTATGCTGAATTACAGGCCGGATTATAGTGTGGCCAGCAAGTGGACTGAATACGATGCCATCAAATACATCCGGGATTCTTACAAGAAATATACAGATACCCTGAGAAAGAAATAATTAGATGGATAAGGCTTCGCAGGTTTTTTCTGCAGCCAGTTTCTCTGCATTCTTTTTGTTATAGTCCCTTCCAACACCATAGCTCTCTCCGTCGATGACAGCTTGTATGGTAAAGAGTTTGGCACTTTCGCCTTCTCCATTATCAATCATATCGAAGGTAATGTCCTTGCCGTGGCGCTGGCACCATTCAATCAGTTTGCTTTTGAAATTGGTTTCAGTAAGCTCGAGGGTATGAATGTCAATATAAGGTTTGACAATACGTTTCAGAAGAAAGTCTTTGGTGAAATTGTAGCCTTTATCCAGATAAACGGCCCCAACCAGTGCTTCAAAGGCATCTCCAAGCATGGAATGATGTTTGGTTTGCATATTGACCATTTTCTGGTCAAAAACAATCAGCTGGTCAAAGCCCATTTTTCGGGCAAGCTGATTTAAATTGGCGCGGTTTACAATTTTCGAACGCATCTCCGTCAGAAAACCTTCCTCTTTATAAGGATAACTTTTAAACAGCAGTTCTGCAATGACCGAGCCAAGTATAGCGTCCCCTAAAAATTCGAGACGCTCATTACTACTTTTACTGCCGTTTTTAAGTGTTTTTGCTACAGACCGATGCCTGAATGCCATTTTGTATAAAATGGCATTACCAGGCACAAAGCCTAAAATATTCTTTAGCTTTCTTATAAACTCCCTATCTGGAGATAAATGGAGTTTATATAGGTTAAATAAAGGCATTGATTGTAGCAAATATCACTATTTGGTCTTATTCCTCGTATTTTTTAAAAATTACAGATGCGTTATGCCCTCCAAAACCGAAAGTATTACTTAATGCAGCGCGAACTTTACGTTTTTCAGCTTTATTAAATGTGAAATTCAGTTTCGAATCGAACTGTGGGTCATCCGTAAAGTGATTTATAGTTGGAGGCACAACATCATTTTTTACTGCAAGTATTGCAGCGATAGCTTCAACAGCACCGGCAGCACCCAGCAGGTGTCCCGTCATAGATTTTGTTGAGCTGATATTTAATTTATAAGCATCCTCACCAAAAAGGTCTACAATAGCCTGAGTTTCAGAAATATCTCCAAGAGGGGTAGAGGTTCCATGAACATTGATGTAATCAATATCGCTGGTAGACAATTTTGCATCGTTCAACGCATTTGTCATTACCATTTTGGCACCCAATCCTTGTGGATGAGGAGCCGTGATATGATTGGCATCAGCACTCATTCCGCCACCAATAATCTCAGCATAGATCTTCGCTCCGCGTTTCTTTGCATGTTCCAGTTCTTCCAGAATGATCGTTCCTGCACCTTCACCTGCAACAAAGCCGTCGCGGTCTTTGTCAAATGGTCGGGATGCTGTTGTTGGATCATCATTACGTGTAGAAAGGGCATGCATTGCGTTGAACCCGCCAATACCAGCTTCATTAATAATCGCCTCAGATCCGCCGCTGATGATTACATCCGACATTCCCAGACGGATATAATTATAAGCATCGATCATGGCGTTAGTAGAAGAAGCACAGGCAGATACCGTCGCGAAGTTTGGTCCTCTCAGACCATATTTTATAGAAATGTGACCGGGCACAATGTCTATGATCATTTTTGGAATGAAGAAAGGATTGATACGTGGAGTACCATCACCAGCAAAGAAATTCCTCATTTCCTCCAGAAAGGTTTTAATACCACCGATACCAGAGCCCCAGATCACACCAATACGATTGGTATCCAGCTGGGAAAAATCAAAATTACCATCCAGCACAGCTTCTGCCGTAGAAGCAATGGCATATTGAACAAATGGATCTAACTTGCGGGCCTCTTTTCTATCCATAAAATCTTCAGGATTGAAATTTTTGACCTCGCACGCAAATTTGGTTTTGAACTTTTCTGTGTCAAATCCTGTAATAGGCGCAGCGCCGCTCACACCATTTAACAAATTATCCCAGAAATCCGGGACGTTATTGCCAATTGGAGTGAGCGCACCTAAACCTGTAACTACTACTCTTTTTAATTCCATTTATACGGATTATACGGAGACCGTATGTTTTACTTTACGTTTTTCTCTAGATAAGCAACTGCTTGACCAACTGTACCAATGGTTTCAGCTTGATCATCAGGAATTGCTACATTGAATTCTTTTTCGAATTCCATGATAAGTTCCACAGTATCCAAAGAATCCGCACCCAAGTCGTTTGTGAAAGAAGCTTCCGGGGTAACCTCGCTCTCATCCACACCTAATTTTTCAACGATAATAGCCTTAACTCTTGAAGCAATATCAGACATAATGTTATAATTTAATGGTTAAATAATTCAGTGCAAAGAAAAATAAATTCTAACACATTTCAAATGTTTTTATTTCAGTACCAATTTTAATGTTTTTATTTCAAACCGGAAAGTAAAATTACTTTTATAATTTCGTAACCTAAAATAAAGCAGCTGTTTTGAACAAAACCTACCTGAAATTATCACTGGATCTGGACTTCATTCTGATTGCAATCACCGCATCCTTAAAGGATTACGTCCTTTGTCATAAGATCAATACCCAGTTGGGTTTTGACTTTGAAAGGATAGAGGAACACGAGGTCTATTTCAACGTTGATCAGGCACCTTTATCCTTCTCAAAATATTATTTTTATGTGGAACAAGGAGAGAATGAATATTTTATCGTAAGCAACCGTCATAGCGACGGATTTTTAATTCCGGAAATGAATAAGGTCGATTATTTTCTGATTATTCATCAGTTTTTAGATAAAGAAGACCTGAATTATATTTTGTCTGGATTGAACAAACTGCCTGATATTCAGGTTGCTGCGCAAATAGATCCCTATAAGCTCAAGTCGAAAGAAAATTTGATAATGTAAATTTTATATTGAAGGTGTATTAAATACACTATATTTGGTGTTACAATATTTTTTTAATAACAAAATTAACCGAATATATCCTTGGATTTTTTTCATTCCACAGCATATAAGGTTGGTTATAAATAAATGTAAAATTGATGAAACCTTTTCATTCCAGAACAAAAATAGTTGCCACGCTAGGACCGGCATCAGCCAAACCAGACGTTTTATTTAGCATGTTCAATGCCGGCTTAGATGTATGCAGGCTTAACTTTTCCCACGGTTCTCAGGCAGACCACCAGGAAGTATTGGATACCATCCGCGACCTGAACAAAAAACACAAATACAACGTGGGCATTTTAGCCGACCTGCAAGGGCCTAAAATCCGGATTGGAATGGTAAAAGACGGTGGTATTCATCTGGTTAACGGAAGCAAGACCATTATTACAACTAAAGAATGTATTGGTAACGAAGAGCGTATTTATATTACTTATGAGTCCTTTCCAAAGGATGTTAAAGCAGGCGAAATCATCCTTTTAGACGATGGAAAGCTGCAAATGCGTGTTATAGAGACCAATTTTGAAGACGAGGTGATCTGTGAAGTTGTTCACGGAGGTATCCTGACTTCAAGAAAAGGGGTAAACCTTCCAAACACAAAAGTATCCATCCCTTCACTGACGGTTGAAGACCGCAGTAATCTTGAATTTGTTCTTCAAAATGATGTAGAATGGATCGGACTTTCATTTGTCCGTAATGCAGCAGACATCATAGAACTTAAAGAAATCATTAAGGAAAGAGGTAAATCGGCCCGGGTGATTGCTAAAATTGAGAAGCCTGAAGCCATTGCAAATATTGATGAGATCATTGCTGTTTCAGACGGTATTATGGTTGCCCGTGGAGATCTTGGAGTAGAAATGCCAATGGAAGAAGTTCCTTTGCTGCAAAAAATGATCGTTAAAAAATGCCGTGCAGCCTCTAAACCAGTGATCATTGCGACACAAATGCTGGAAAGCATGATCACCACCCCAAGACCAACACGTGCGGAGGTGAATGATGTGGCGAATTCTGTACTGGATGGTGCTGATGCGGTGATGTTAAGCGGAGAAACCTCTGTTGGAGAGTTTCCTCTGATCGTTATCGAGACGATGCAAAAGATCGTTCAGAACATCGAGCAAAATAATTATCCTTTCCACTCAGATAAATTCATTAAGCAAAATTCAGATACGTTCCTGAGCGATGCCATTTGTGAAACTGCAAGCGCACTTTCTAAACAAACCAACGCAGTAGGAATTGTTTCCATGACGGTAAGCGGGTATACTGCATTTGAAATTTCAAGCCACAGGCCAAAAGCTTTGACCTATATTTTTACCAGCAATGAGAACCTTTTAAACACATTGAGCCTGGTTTGGGGTGTTCAAGGCTTTTATTATGATAAATTTGAAAGTACTGACGAAACCATCCTGGACGTGAACAGCATCCTTAAAAAGAATAAGCTGATTAAGAAAGGCGACGTGGTGATCAACACTGCTGCGATCCCGATGGAGCGTAAAGGAAAGACGAATATGGTAAAAATCACAGTTATTGATTAATTATTCGCAGGATTCAAAATTTTTTATACTTTTGCAATCCTGAAAAGGAGAGTTGTCCGAGTGGTCGAAGGAGCACGCCTGGAAAGTGTGTATACTCCAAAAGGGTATCGAGAGTTCGAATCTCTCACTCTCCGCCATCCTAAACGGGATTTAGCCTCTAGCAAATAGCTAGGGGCTTTTTTGTTGCTTTTAATTTCAATGGGTAGTAGATTAGGTAGTAGATTTGACTGTGAAATTTAAAATTCTGTAGCTATATTTGAGCCTGTACTTTGTCGCTATTGTACAAAACCTAAAAGGAGGCGTTAAATAAAGCGTCTCCTTTTTATTTGTTCAATGGCTATGTCTTTTGATTTTGTTGGTTGTGGGGCTTGTATTGAGCTTGGTTGATGATTTCTAAGTGGTTAAGTGTATTCTGTAATCAAGTTGTACATATCTATTTCTTGAAAAAGATGATCTCTCTTACGTATCTTAGGACGGGGATTAATTAAATATTGGCCCACCCGGTTGAACATAAACGGTTTTAAAAAGTAGAATGATGGGGGGCATATATAGGGGATAACCTCTCTGACGTAGTAGAAATATGAATAATGACTACCAAAATCTTATCAGACTTATAACATTATCTCAAAATGCTGTTTTTTATGAGGTTGGAAAGTCAATGGCTCTAACTCGAGTTGATATTGAAATCTTATCATATGCTAGTACGCGGGATATGTTTAATGCGTACCAGGTTAGAAAATACTTTCCAAATATAAACCCCCAACGAATTGCAAGGACAGTTAAGAAGCTTATAGCTATGAATGCCTTAGAACAAGTTGGGAGGGGGGCAAATGGAAGATTTGCTGTCTATATGCTGACAATCAATGGGAATGAATATTTGGATAAGTATCTAATATTTATGCAGTGTAAACTCGGGCAGGCTAACCAGTGATTGGAATTAACGCAAAAAGTTAATTCCAAGAATACGGGGGATAAATAGGCGC
>NZ_DATMRL010000124.1:0-6244 GCF_035566355.1 Pedobacter sp. | reverse complement strand
CCCGCGATAAACCGGCTGCCAAAACAGATGCATCTGCGCCGGTAGTACCATCTGTGAGCTGGATAGAGCGTTATCGTATGGTGTTGCGGAACAGGAAGTTTATGGTCGTTTCTCTGGGATTCGGATTTGAAAGCATGGCGCGTTACGGGCTGATCTTCTGGGTTCCTGTTCATTATCTTGGAAACAACTGGAAGGACAATCCGGGAAATCTATGGGTTACTTTTTTATTGCCGGTGGGTATGGCCGCAGGTGCGCTGTCATTTGGTCTGCTCTCAGACAGTCTGTTCAAAAAGAACAGGGTCAAGGCTATTGCTTTTGGAATGTCTGTTAGTGCATTAATCGCAGTATTGATCTACATTGCACCTGTACATAATTTGTTACTGGGTGGAAGCTTAATGCTGCTGGCTGGATTTTTTGTATATGGTCCGCAAGCCTGTTTCTGGCCCTTAAGTCCAGACTTACTGGGAAGCAGCCTTACCGGAACAGGCGTTGGCCTAATGAATATGACAGGTTACCTGTTTGCTGCATTTGGAGAGCCCCTGCTGGGTTATACGATTGATGTTACGGGCAATACCAATAGCATTTTTATGGTGATCGCTGTTCTATGTTTATTGTCGGCAGTTTGCGTTGGAGCTGTTAGAAGAAAGGGCTCTGAATCTGTAATTTGCGTTATTGATTGAAATGAATATTTATATTTGTTTATAATTTAAACAAATAAATGAACAGAAGCCATACCGACGCTGAACTTTGGAAATCATTTTGCGCGGGTAATGAGGAGTCCTTTATTAAATTGTATGAACAATATTACAGTACATTTTTTGTTTGGGGTTGTAAATGGCTGGGAAATGAGCACGACTTTGTAAAAGATCAGCTTCATGATTTTTTTATTTATATATGGGAACGAAGAGACAAGCTTTCCCTTGATATACATGTTAAGGCTTATTTATTAACCTCTTTCCGAAGGCAGTTGTTTTACCAGTGGAAAAAACATAAAAAGATGGAATCTGCTTCGGAATTTGCTGATTTTACTGAAACGGATGAGTCGGAACTCCTGGAAGCTGAATTGGTCACAGAACAGTTTTCCAAACTGGAAAAAGCCCTGACCTTACTCAGCCCTGCTCAAAGAGAGGTGGTGGAGCTCCGGTTTTTGCAGAATAAGTCTTTACAGGAAATAGCTGATTTAAAAAACACCAGTATTCGTACCACCTATAATTTGCTCCATCGGGGGATCAGCCGGCTCCGGGTGGAAATAAATGAAAAAAAGTTTCTTTGGCTGTGGTAAATTCAATGGGGTTTGTCCTTTGTATTAAAAAGAGCAAACCAATATGGAGTTTAAATCAAGTGACGATTTTCTTAAAAACGAGTCTTTTGTTAATTATTGCCTTGGAATAGACGAGCAGGATATTGATTTCTGGAAGAACTATGCTGTTCAACATCCAGAACAATTGGGACTGATGAATGAGGCTGCAGATTTGCTCAAAGATTTGCAACTGCTGTTGCTGGCGGAGAAATTAAAACCTGAGGCTGTTTCGAATTTAAGGGTGCATTTAAGACCGAAAAGAAGGGAGTATACTATTTTTTCCTGGAAATATACTGCAGCTGCGGCAGCGGTTCTCTTTCTGCTGGCTAGCGCCGTTTTCCTGTTTTATCCATCTCATCCTATTCCGAATCCACCTGAGCTGGCCAGATATTCTACACATCAATATGTGTATGAAGCTGGAGCAAATGAAAGAAAATCGATTAATTTATGGGATGGTAGTTTTGTGATCCTGGATAAGGGCGCAAAACTGGTGATTGATTCTTCTTTTGGTCAATCTGACAGGAAAATGTACCTGTCTGGTATAGCCTATTTTAAGGTAGCGAAAGATAGACAGCATCCCTTTAAAGTGTATACCGGTAAATATGTCACCACAGCTGTAGGTACCGCATTTAAGTTACAAACTGATCAGACCCTTAAAAAACTCCAGGTAGAATTGGAAGAAGGAAAAGTTATTGTCGAGAAAAAGATTGGCAATTCCTGGAATCTGGTGGCCACTTTACATCCTAAAGAGTCCATCAGCCTGGATGACCAGGTTCATCTGCCCCTTCATCAAAAGTTTTACGATAAAGACTTTAGCCAATGGAAAATACAAGAGGTAGTTTTCCAGAACGCACCAATGAAAGAAGTGCTCCTGCAGCTGGAAATTTACTATAACGTTAAGATTACTGTAGAAGACAGTGTTGTTATGCGAGAAACCTTTAATGGGAAATTTAGGCATGATGCACTGCCATCTGTTATGGAAATGGTCTGTTTCTCTCTAAACAAGCAATTTAAATTTATCGACTCCAACCATATAATTATTTACTAAACCAAACCAACAACCAAACATTTATGAATCTAAAAAGATTAAAATGGACTACACATTTTAAAACAGCATTGGTCAGGCCATTACTGGTGAGCTGTTTATTTCTGATGTTTTCTATGAACACATCTGCCCAGGAGAAAAAGCAAATCCTGTTTAACCAGGAATCGGTAACTGTGGCTTTTTCGAAGCTGGAAAAGGCGTTTAACATTCGTTTTTATTACTCTTCAGAAATCGTCGATAAAAAGGAACTGATCAGTATGTCTGCCAAGCCACGTACATTGAATGAGATTCTGGCCTACCTGGATGCTAATTATGGTTTTCTATTTAAATCAAACGGCAATATGATTGCCGTGAGCAAGAAATCAAGAGAGGTGCCGCCAGGCGGTAAAACACCTAAGAGTTCTGGTGAAGTGAAAGGACGCGCAGGATTGTTTGAAGGCAATGACGTGGTGTATGTTGCCGGAATCACTGTTTACGAAAGAGGCTCAAATAATTCAGCAATTACAGACAGCAAGGGTAATTTTAGAATCACCACCACTTCTGCAAATCCTAAGCTATTGATCAGTTATGTAGGTTATCAGACCAGCGAAATTGAAGTTAGCGGAAATACGCAGCTGAATATCAATTTGAGGGAAGATAACAATACTTTAAAAGAAGTTACAGTGGTATCCAATGGTTATCAGACTCTGGCCAAAAAAAATGCAACCGGTAGTTACTCTACGCTTTCAACTGAAGACATTGAACGCAGGAGTAGTCAGTCCTTAGATCGTATTCTCGAAGGATCGGTTCCGGGCCTGTCCGTTTATAATGGTTTCAGGTCTGTAAAGGGTGTTAGAACTCAGACAGGGCCGGATATCCAGGTTAGGGGTGGAAGTGCGATTCAGAGTGAAAGAAATACACCTTTGATCATTGTGGACGGTTTTCCGGTGAACCAGTTGCCGGATAACTTTAATGATGTAGAGAAAATTGATGTACTGAAAGATGCTTCTGCCTCGGCCATCTGGGGTGCAAGGGCAGCAAATGGTGTGATTGTGATCACCACCAAACGAGGAAAACAAGGTTCGTTTAGCATTAACTTTTCTTCTAATCTTTATTTGACCGAAAAAAATGATTTTGGTACACTCAGACGTGCAAGCTCGGCAGATATGATCAGTGTGGATAATGAGATCTATAAAAAGGGATATTTTACTTCGGCCTATTTTCAAAATGGTGTAGGTGGTTTTTCTCCTTCATTTGACTATATCCTGCAAAAGGAGCAGGGCTTAATTTCTGCTGCGCAACTGGCTCAAAAACAAGATTCGCTGTCGGGCTTATCTAATCTTCAACAGAATAAGGACCTTTTGATGCGTACCGGTGTCCGTCAAAACTATTACCTTTCTATGTCTGGTGGTGCAAATAAATATCGTTTTCTGCTTTCGGGTTCTTACGACAACAGTAAATCCAATTTTATCGGGGATAATTCCAGTTCTGTACAGTTAAACATGCGTAATGATTATGAGATCACTCCATGGCTACATGCGGTTGCGGATCTGAATGCTGTTTTTAATCATCAGGATATAGGAACAGATTTAAGGTATCAGCTGTATGGCCTTGCACCTTACCAAATGCAACTGGATGCTAATGGGAACTATGTGTACAGCTACAATGCATTTAATAAAAATACCAATGCAGCGTTGATGGCAAAGGGCTATTACAATAATGGACGGAATTTATTACAGGACGCAAGACTGGCTGATAACCAGAACAGCATTTTTGGCTTGAGGACTAAAGTGGGATTGGAGGCGACTTTGGCTAAGGGATTAACTTTTAATACTTATTTCCTGTATGACAAAATGAAAACCTCGGGTAATAACCTGGTTAATGAAAACTCCTATACAGCCCGGTCTTTGCTAAATCAGTATGCCAGCTTAGATGGAAATGGCAAGGCCCTGTTTAACCTGCCAAAAGGAAATTATCTTGATCTGTCAGAAACCACCAATGACAATACTTCTGTCCGTTCGCAATTTAATTACACCAATTTATTTGCTGGTAAACACTTTGTGAGCTTTAGCGGAGGTGCAGAGGTTAAACAATATTTAACCAAGGGACTTACCAACCGAAAGTTCAATTATATAGATGAGCTGCAATCCTGGTCGCCAATTAACCAGATTGTGCTTTTAAACGGGGTAATTGGCCAAAACGGGACCAATACTATTTACGATGCTACTGCATACGATAGGTTTAGCTATATCAATACAAGAGAAGTTTCTTATTATTCAACAGGTACTTATACTTATGATGATAAATATACTTTACAAGGAAGTTTACGTTATGATGAGTCCAACCTATTTGGTGTAGATCCTAAATACAGACGGACGCCGTTGTGGTCTGTTGGTACATCATGGGACATTACCAAAGAAAAATTCTTCCATGTCGATTTTATTAATTTATTAAAGCTAAGGGCAACTGTCGGATTAACTGGGAACTATGATCCCTCCACTACTCCTTTGCTTGTTGCGAGCAGAGCTTTCCAGGTTACAACAGGCGATTACCGGTCCAGGGTTGATGCGAGTAATCCCTACAATCCAAAATTGAGGTGGGAAAGAACGAAAACCTATAACTTAGGTACCGACATTGCTTTTTTGAGGAACAGGTTCCAGTTAAGTGTAGATGTTTACAAAAAATATGGCTATGATCTGCTGGGTACTCAATTACTGGATCCGACCATTGGATTTACTTCGACCAAGTTAAACGGCGCTAAGATGGTCAATACCGGATTGGAAGCTGCCTTGACCGGAAGGGTTTTACAACTTGGTGATTTCAACTGGACAAGTATCTTCAATTTTGCCTACAACACGAACAAAATTACGGAGAATAAAATTGCAGAAAGCAGCCCGGTGATCGGACGTGTTACAGGAACCGTACCCTATTATGTGGAAGGTTACCCGCGTGAAGCACTTTGGAGTTATAAATGGGCAGGTTTAAGCAATACCGGTGATCCGCAAGTTTATGATGGAAATGGCAATAAAATCCTGGTGCCAGTTATGGGTTCTCTGGAATACAGCGGTTCTTACAGACCTAAATATACAGGCGGTTTTACTAATATCTTTAATTATAAAGGTGCTTTTGCCAGTGTGATCCTGGTGTACAATTTTGGGGGTGTTTTTCGCCGGGAAATGCCATCGATGAACGGTTACGACTGGAGTCCTGTGATCAACTATCAGGTGGCCAACCGGTGGAAGTCTCCGGGAGATGAATCTCATACAGATATTGCGGCATATCAATCTTCTCCAGACTTGTCGTATGATAGCCGTGACCGTGCAGAGATGTATTCCAGTAATAGTGTGGAAAGCAGCAGTTTTATCCGTTTAAGGGAAATACAGCTTGGTTATAAGATACCGGGTACTGCTTTAAAGAAAACGCCCATTAAAAGTTTAACCATATCTGTTCAAATGAACAATATTGCCATCTGGACAAAGAATAAATACGGTATAGATCCGGAAGCTGTTGATGCGCAGACCGGTGCTTATTATTTGCCTACGCCTAAAGTGACAACGATTAGCCTGCGTGCAGGTTTCTAAGTGATAAAAATTAAATGATATTCTGATGAAGATAAAATTAATGATACTTGCAGCACTGATCCTTATAGGCTTTGGATCCTGCAAAAAATATCTGGACGCTAATCCTGTCAAAGGAAAGGTGGTTCCTAAAACACTTGCCGATTACGAGGAATTTCTAAACGATATCATCCTTTCTCAGTCTGGTTATGTCTATCCGGAGTTTATGACTGATGATATGCTGAACAGCACGATAACTACAGTTGCTGCAAACCGGCAGTCAAGGTCTTATGCCTGGCAGAGAGATCTTTTGCTGGCTACAGATGATGACAGTGAATGGAATACGCCTTATAACTATATTTA
>NZ_DATMRL010000123.1:0-4768 GCF_035566355.1 Pedobacter sp. | reverse complement strand
GACAATCAGATTGTAAGGGAATTGTTTGGCAATGTGATTACAGCATCTAAACGATTAAATGTTGACGCGGAATTCAGACAGGAGTTGGAAGAGAAACTAAAATCTGTACCTCCCCCGGGTGTTATTAGTAAAGACGGAAGGATCCAGGAATGGCTGGAAGATTATAAGGAAACTGAACCACAGCATCGTCACATTTCTCATTTGTATGGACTTTACCCAGCCTCTTTAATTACGCCATCATCGACACCGGAGCTTGCAGAGGCGGCAAAGAAAACACTCGAAGTAAGGGGAGACGATGGGCCCAGCTGGAGTATTGCCTATAAACTTTTGTTTTGGGCCAGACTTCATGACGGCAACCGGGCTTTTAAATTGTTCAGAGAAATATTGAAGCCGAAATTTGGAACAGATATCAACTATGGTGCCGGGGGAGGAGTCTATCCAAATATGCTTTCTGCCGGCCCACCTTTTCAAATTGATGGAAACTTCGGGGCTGCAGCAGGTTTTGCTGAAATGCTTTTGCAAAGCCATGATGGTTATATTGAATTGTTACCTGCTCTTCCGGATGCCTGGAAAAAGCAAGGTGATATCAAGGGTTTAAAGGCGAGAGGAAATTTCACTGTGGATTTCAAATGGAAAGAAGGGAAGGTGGTTTCTTACAAGATTTCTTCACCAAAACCAGAAAAAATCAGGATCAAATTAAATGGAAAAATTCAGGAAATATTAACTTCAGTGCTTTAACTTACAAAGAAATGAGAAAAAAAATATTGTATTTACTGCTATTGCTTGTTTTATCGCAGAAACAAACGTTTGCGCAAGTTAAATCTGCTAACGGAAGTATTCTTGCTGCTACACCACCAATGGGCTGGATGACCTGGAATTATTTTGCTGACCAGATCCATGAAAAAGAGATTATGGAAATGGCAGATGCTCTGGTTAAAACGGGCATGCATGATGCGGGATATCATTACATATTTATTGATGATGGATGGCAGGGCGGTAGAGACAACCGGAACAATATCATAGCTGATCCTCAGAAATTTCCTTCGGGGATTAAAGCGCTTTCAGATTACGTACACAGCAAAGGTTTAAAATTAGGTATCTATTCTGATGCTGCACCTTTAACTTGCGCTGGTTATACGGCAAGTTTAGGCTTTGAAGAACAGGATGCCAGAACATTTGCTTCCTGGGGCATTGATTACCTGAAATATGATTATTGCGGTGCACCTTCGGATGCGAAGACTGCAAAACACCGATATAAAACAATGGCAGATGCACTAAGGAAAAGCGGTAGGGAGATAGCTTTTGGGATTTGTGAATGGGGAGACCGTAAACCCTGGTTATGGGCTGCAGAAGCCGGTGGGCAATTGTGGAGAACTACGGGAGATGTAAGGGATAAATGGAAAAGAAGATCGGAGAAAGAAGGAGGAGAGGGAATATTGGACATTATAGATGTAAATGCCGGGCTGGATCAGTACGCTGGTATAGGGCACTGGAATGATATGGATATGCTGGTTGTTGGTCTGAATGGTAAAAAAGGACCATCAGGCGATTTAGGCGGTACTGGATGCACTATTGCAGAGTACCAGAGTCAAATGAGTTTGTGGAGCATGTTAGCTTCTCCTTTGGCGGCTACAAATGATCTTCGTACCATGGATGAACAGACCAAACGGATTTTACTCAATAAAGAAGTGATCCAGCTTAATCAGGATCCTCTGGGAAAACAAGCTGCCCGGAAAGTGAATGATGCTGTTTGGACAATTTTAGTTAAGCCTCTTTCTAACGGCGATTATGCTGTAGCTGTTTTGAACCGAAGTGATGCTGCTCAAACTGCCGAGCTGAAGTTTGCTGATCTGGGGCTGAACGAAGCTTATACAGTAAGAGATCTATGGGCTCATAAAACAGTTGCAAAAGGAAAAAAATGGAAAGGACAGGTAAACAGTCATGAGACGAAGGTATTCCGCCTGAAAAATATCAAATCCTGACGTGATTGATTTCTTACCCTAGATCAATGTGCCAGAACAATTGCTACGGTACATTTGTACTATATAAAAGAAAGGAAATTTATGTCACAATTTGTTTTGCACAGAACTGATACCAGAGGCCATGCCAATCATGGATGGTTAGATGCGCATCATACATTTAGTTTTGCTAATTATTATAATCCTGAAAGGATGAACTTTGGGGTTTTAAGGGTGCTGAATGATGATATTATTGATGGAGGGAGAGGTTTCGGTACACATCCTCATGATAACATGGAGATCATTACTATTCCTTTAACTGGAGCACTGGCACATGAAGACAGTTTAGGCAGCTCATCTACGATCCAGCATGGAGATGTGCAGGTGATGAGTGCTGGTACAGGTGTATATCATAGTGAGTATAATGCAAATAAAGGTGAAGCGGTTAACTTGTTGCAGATCTGGTTGTTTCCAAATGCAAAAAATGTACAGCCTCGTTATGGCCAGATTACATTGAACGTAGAGGAAAGACACAATAATTTTCAGCAAATTCTATCGCCTGATCCGGATGATGCAGGAGTATGGATCCACCAGGATGCCTGGTTCTCTTTGGGTAAATTTGATGAGGGGTTTGAAACTACTTATAAGATTAAAAAAAGTGGGAACGGTGTTTACGCCTTTGTAATCAATGGTGAGGTCACTATAGATGGTCAGGTTTTGAATAAAAGAGATGGATTGGGTGTTTGGGATACAGAATCCATTCAATTTAAAGCAAACACAGCTGGTGCTGAAGTATTGCTCATGGATATCCCGATGAATATATAATGTGTAGATTTAGCCCCCGCAGTTAAAAGCTGTGGGGGCTTTTTATTTTGGATGATGATGCTTACAATTCTTTATATTGGCAGAGATGCTCAAATTACTGCGACCGTGGACCGACTGCTGAATGCAAGAGAAGAGTGGACAGGTTTAACTGCTTGTTCTGATGAAGAGGCTTTGGCCATTTGTTCAGAACAGATGATCGATCTCGTGTTACTGGGAAATGGTATTTTGTATGGTGAGGAACAGGAACTCCGAAAACGCTTACTTCAAATCCATCCATCTCTGAAGATTATTCAGCATTATGGAGGCGGTAGTGGATTGCTTTATGGTGAAATTATGGCGGCGATTTAAATGGATCATGAAAGTTCTTTTGGATGGACAGTAGCCATAACAAGCCTGGCTTTTGTAATTGCCCAGCTTGATGTTTCTATTGTGAATATCGCGTTGCCGCAAATAGCCCTTACCTATAAAGCGAGTGTCAGTACTTTACAATGGGTAATTGATGCTTATACCTTAGCCTTTGCTGTTTTGATGTTGTCTGCTGGAAATTTGAGTGATCTTTTAGGGGCAAAACGAATATTCCAGTTAGGGATGCTTATTTTTGGAATAGCATCAGTGGGCTGTGGCTTTGCTGCCACCTCTACAGTTTTAATTGGATTTAGAGTATTGCAGGGCATCGGTGCTGCTACAATGATTCCCAGTTCCTTAGCCATACTTAATCAGACCTTTGCCCATGATCCGCCTAAACGTGCACGTGCGGTTGGATTATGGACCGCTGCCGGAAGTGCGGCTATTGCCGCCGGGCCGGTTGTTGGAGGATTGATCATGCAGATTAGTGATTGGCGCTTCATTTTCTATGTTAATGTACCGCTTTGCGCGGCTGGAATTTTACTTAGTTTCCGGTTGCCACAAAAGAGCTCCCCCTCTAAGAGAAGTTTTGATATGCCAGGGCAGATAACATGGATGTTGTCTGTTACAGCATTGATTGCTGTAATTATAGAATGGCCAAAACTGGGATTTAAGGATCCCTTAATATTTGGTGGCTTGTTGTTTAGTGCTGTTATGCTGGTTGTCTTTTTGATTCTTGAAAAGAAAGTGAAATTTCCAATGTTGCCGTTGCATCTCTTCCAATCGGCTAATTTCAACCTGCTTCTTTCTGTGGGAGCCGTATTGAATGGTGCCTATTATGGATCCATTTTCATACTGAGCCTTTACCTGCAGAATGTATTGCATTATCCATCACTTAGGGCTGGGCTTGCTTTTCTACCTTTAACTGCAGGTTTCGTTATCTCTAATCTTTTGAGCGGAAGAATCATTAATAAATTTGGCATACGTCGTCCTATTCTGATCGGATTGGCAATGTTTGCTATAGGTTTTTGTGGCCTTTTTATTGCCAAAGCGGATACACCTTACTGGCAGTTATTTGTCCCTTTTTTAGTTATCCCAATGGGGATGGGGCTGGCGGTTCCATCTATGACAACAGGTATTCTGGCCAGTGTAGATAAATCTCTTTCTGGTACCGCGTCGGCAGCACTAAACACGGTGCGCCAGACAGCTGGTGCAATAGGAGTAGCATCTTTCGGTGCAATGGCAATAGGCGGTGATAATGCCATATTGCATGCCATTACGGTAACTGCAGTAATTGCAATAACGTTTACTTTTCTTATACTGACTTTCTGTTTTAAATACCTTAAAGCATAGCTTCCCAGCCTTACTCTTTATATCGCATACTGTTTTGCCAAAATATGGTAGTTTAAATTCACCCGAATTGCAGACCTTCACGCCTATAGGATATATTTATAATTTATGGTTCGTTATTTTTTAGTATTCGTTTTTATTTTGTCTGCTGCATGGGCGAAATCTGAAGCTCCAAAACAGCTTAAGGAAGTGTTTGTTTCAGTCAATGGAAGTGACCATAATTCTGGCACAATACAATCCCCATACCAATCTTTATTTAAAGCCTTATCTGTTTGTCAGGATCTTAAAGG
>NZ_DATMRL010000122.1:0-15895 GCF_035566355.1 Pedobacter sp. | reverse complement strand
CCATAAAAAATAACATCATAGAAAAAAGTAAAAAATTCAGAACGTAGTTTACAAACAGCTGAAAATAGCCCTCAATGAAACTTGAATTCTTGATGACTTCCGGCATGCTTTTCTCGGGAAAGAGCTTATCATAAAACAAGTTTAGCACTGGAAAAATAACCAGGCAAGCCAGCAAAGCCAACCAGAACAGGCGTACTCTATTTTTCTTAAACAGATAAGGGATTAGAAACAGGCAATAGAAATAGAAAAAAATGGCGATTGGAAGATTTCTTATGAAAAATTCAATAAAAGTAGATAGGAAGGTATCGGAAGCACCAGCATTTCTAAGATTTTCTAAAAGTACCCATAGCCAAAATAGCATATGGGCAATCCACCTGTATTTAGTGAAATATATCCAGCGGTTTTTATTGTGAATTTCTATCTGTACAAAACTGTTCATTTCTAAAAAATAAGGCTAAGCTGGATTTCAAAATCATTTTCACCATCTGTAACAATCAA
Source organism: Pedobacter sp. (assembly GCF_035566355.1). Taxonomy (GTDB): domain Bacteria; phylum Bacteroidota; class Bacteroidia; order Sphingobacteriales; family Sphingobacteriaceae; genus Pedobacter. Next base: position 15,397 of record NZ_DATMRL010000122.1, on the reverse strand, counting down.
TTCATGCTTTTTGGGATATAGGATTTCTAAACGTCTCTTTACATTTTTCAGTCCTATGCCACCTTTATACTCAGAAATACCCTGTAAAAACGCAGGTTGGGTGGGTTTGCTGTTTCTAAGAATAAACTTCATGGATTTTGCTTCTACTTTGATGTCCAGATCAATCCATGATTTTCCAAAACTTGTTTTAGTTCCATGTTTAAAAGCATTTTCAAGGAAATTGATCAGCAGCAGCGGAGCTATTTTTTTTTGAGCCGGGTTACCCTGTACATTGACGGTTACCTGACAGCGGTCGCTGCGGTGTCTTAATTTTTCGAGTTCAATATAGCTATTGGTGAAGAGAAATTCATTTTCCAAAGGGACCTGGTCTTCTTTACACTCATAAAGCATATAGTGCAATAAAGACTCCAGCCTTTCTATAATTACTGCAGTCTGCTCAGACTTCTTTAAACTTAAAGCATAAATATTGTTTAAGGTATTGAAAAGAAAATGAGGATTGACCTGCGATTTCAGGAAAGTACTCTCCAATCTGATTTTTTCAGTTTTAAACTTCTCCAGGTTTCGAAGCTCTTTCTGGCGATCATTAATGTCTACGAAATAACAGAATGCGATGAAAAAACCAAATAAAAAAAAGAAATAATAGAATTGCCCCAGGATAAGATGTAGCCAGGTGTTTTCCGGCCGGAGCGACAATAGTGGGAAATGATCAGTTTTGATCTTCAGCAGGACAATGAAAACAGCATACCAGAAGGAAATAAGAATCAGCAGGCTAATCCAGAATATCTTCTTCTGTTTGCCTAGTGGCATGATGAAATATAAAAATGAATACGACAATCCAAACCCAATACCTAATCTAAGAGTGTAAAAAAACTGAAGATAAGCAATGGGGTGGATGTTTGTATCAGAGGTGGATTTTGCTGTGTAAAGATAATAGAAAGCCCAGGCGGCAATCCCCCAAAAAAGTACATGAAGCAAGCCTCTGTAATTTTTAAAATGATTGTAAAATTGTTCGCTTCGGCCAGGTACTTCTTTTATCATTAAAATGGAGATCGTATATCGTGAATGGCCATAAAGATATTGAAATAGGAAATACTATTCTAATTTTTATGGCCATTCCGAAAACGGGCTAAAGGGGAGCTGCCTTAGCTGATCAGTGATCTTAACTGAGGCTCTGCTTCCTGATATCTTTTCAGCAAAGTAATTTGATTCTCCGCACGTATAAAATTGTGCCCTTCATATTTAGCACCATAATAAACATCGTTCTCCAGGTAATCGGCAAGAAAACGGATGGCCTGCATATAGATAAGAAATTTACCCGAGTAAATGAAATAGCTCTTTTCTTTTTCTGTCAGTACACTGCCCATTTCCAACATATAACCATCATAAATAGCCTTAAAGAAATCTGTCCTGATGTTGATTTTAGAGAAATCGGTTTCTTCTTCGTTTGCTGCAGAAAGATAAGTTCTCATCATATCACCAACATCACTAATAAAATATCCGGGCATTACAGTATCCAGATCAATTACGCATATACCTTTGCCATGACGATCAAAAAGAACATTATTGATCTTTGTATCATGATGAATAACCCGTAATGGAATTTCATGATTGGCGATGATCCGGTTGTAAGTTTCAACGATGCTATAGTTGTCTTCAATAAATGAAATCAATTCTTTAGACTGTTCCTTTCTTTCCGGAGATGCATGTAAAACTGCATTTTCGAACTGCGCATACCGCAAGGTTAAATTATGGAAATCCGGAAGTGTAATGTAGAGTTGATTAACATCAAATTCATTCAGGAACATGGAGAATCTTCCAAACTGTCTGGCGGCTTCATAGGCCTCTTCCTTTTTGCTAAGTACATTTAGAGAATGCGAATCCTCCACAAAAGGAAAGAGCCTGAAATAGCCTTCCGAAGTTTCCATCAGTGATTTCCCCGTTGTACCAGTAATTGGACTTACAAATAAATACTCCGGATGTTTCTGATTTAAAAAGGCTTTGAGCCTGGATATATTTTGGTCGATGTCCTGGGGTTTTTTAAATACAGCCTGGTTCACCTTCTGGAGGATGTATCCAGAGTTTTCTGTAGTGATTTTCCAGGTATGATTGATTAAACCATCTCCAAATAATTGTATGTTGCTTTTAACAGGCAGGATTCCGTATAATGGTAAAATCTGATTGAGCATAGCACTAGGCGAGTTTTTTTTAGTTTTGGTAGATTCAAACCTAAACAATTTCGTCTTGAGTTTATTGCGCAAACGGTTGTGTTTAATTTATTTGTCGGTGCCTATGATCAATTCAGATTCTACAACAATATTAAAATAAGCCTGTTCTGCTGCAGATTCGCTTTTAGGTTTGTTCAACAAGTCTAGTAAAATATTAGCGGCTTTCTTACCTTGCTTATAAGGGAATTGTTCTACAGAAGCAATCGGGGTATGGTCCATGTAGTTAATGATGGGCAGGTTTGCGTAACTTACAAAATCAAGGTCTTCGTTTATCTTTAATCCTAGGTTACGTGCGTAACGCATTGCAAATAGGGCAACATAGTCGTTAAATGTCACAATTGCTGTTGGCTTGCGCTTATGATTAAGTAAAGTTTCCATCGCCTCTATCGTTCCGGATTCAGAAAGATCACAGCTCATCACCAGGGATGGATCAAACTTGAGGCGTTGGGAAGTCATTGCCCTAACATAACCATTTTTTCTTTCTGCACAGGCTATAAGTGTTGCCGGACCATTAATCATACCGATGGTGCGGTGACCTTTTTTGAGTAAAAAGTTTACGGCTTCAAACGTACCTGTCTCCAGATTAGAACCTACAAAATGTATGTTTTTAATAGGGGGGATGCGGTCAAAAAAAACAATAGGAATATTCAGCTTTCTTAGCGCTTCAAAATGCTCATATGTGCTGGTGGTTTTAGCTACCGAAATAAGTAAACCATCCACACGCTGGGTTTTCATTTTTTCTACCAGTAACTTTTCCCGTTCAGCGTCATCGTGAGACTGGGCAAGAAGTACGGTATAATTTCTTTTGTAGGCGATGTCTTCAATTCCAGTAATTGCTGCTGAAAAAAAGGATTCGGAAAGTTCTGGTAAAATAACACCTATAGTATGTGATTTTCCCTGAAGAAATTGAATAGCTCTTTGATTAGGTTCGTAATTGAGTTCCTGGGCAAGTTTTTTTACCCGCATTTTAGTGATCAGACCAATGCTGGAATGGTCGTTTAAAGCTCTCGAAACGGTAGAAACCGAGATGTTGAGAAGCTTCGCTATTTCTTTTATAGTAGTTGGTTTATCAGACATCGGGATCAAAGATTATAATTATCTTTTAATATTAGGCAATTATTGTGATTATATATAAAAAAGGCCCCAATTATATTATCGGGGCCTTTAAAAATGGATCCTTAGACTAAGGAAGGGCATTAAAATCTACCAGGGGTGCTTTACCCTGGTTCACCGGTCGGCTAAAGGAGGTTCGCAAAGGTGTAAATTCATTAAAAAAACCTCCGTTCTTAAGAAAGAAACCAGTGTTTTTAACTCCGCCACTAAAATCTTTCCTATAGTTCCTGTTGGCTATATCATCTCCTGTAAATGTCATTTTTGTGATTTCAGTCCAGCTGCCTTTGGCATCGGACACCCATTGATTTCCGTAATTTGCAGTACGGGATAAATTACCCATTTCCGGTTGGAAGTTTTCAAGAAAGGAGTGCAGGTGTTTTAGATTGGAATTGGTATTAGGCCGCTCGAAACTGGCAATAAGCATCCATTTTCCGTTCTCCGGCTTAAACCATGATGTGAAGATAGTCTTTTTGCTAGCTGCATTGGGTTGTGCGCGGATTAAAAATGAATAGGTTTTTCCCGCTACCCATGGATAGATCAGGTAACTTTGACCGCCTGATCCTTCAGATCCAAATTCTCCCGTTTTTACACCATCACCTTTTTTCAAAAGTCTGATCTTTTGGTCCTCAGGAATGCTGGCGGGGTTGTCTGTCTGAAAAGGACTCCAGACAGAGAATAAGATGCGGCGTTCTTTTGGACCGTTTACCTGCATCCCAAAATACCCTTGTTCAAATCCATTTGACATAAAGTAGGAACCTACAGGATCCATATTTTTTGGAACTGTAACCTCATTGTAGAACCATTCGACCTGATCTTTTATGTTCTCCGGAACCGTATAAGCCAGATGGACAGAGGAGCCTCGCCGGCCCCAATAATACCGGTTGTCCTGATTGTCTTTAACATAGCTTAAAGTGGCTGCAGAAGTACCTTCAACGATTAGACTGTTCACTTTTCCGAAATCGTATCCTGTTTTAGATATGCCTTGGAGCTTTACCTGCTGGTAACCCTTTTCTGTAACTTTAAAATCACCGATCAGAAGTGTATCTGTTGTTCCGGTAGTTGTTTTGGAAACAGATTGATTTCCGAGTATAACTTTAAAGGTGCTCTTTTCTGAAGGTGATGTCATCACCAGTGAAAGTTTTAAGACGCCGGGTTGTTCAACACGAAAGTAAATAGTGGTTACCGTCTGAGCATCTTTCCAGCCTGTTAAACCATTCTTCGAGATTTTTTCTGAATTTTCTGCTGATCTGCGCGTGATCCAGGCGTTACCGGCCAGTGGCACAGAAGCGCGTTGTGCAGAGGCTCCAAAGGTTGTAAATAGCAGGAGCAAAGCTGGAAATAGGGTCTTTGTCATGAATGATTAGGTTTAGGTTGGTTAAAATGTTTGTTTGATGTTAAGCTTTATTGAATGTAGGGCTCAAATGATATCTAAAGTGGGCAAGTTTTGCATTAAAACCACACAAACGTTTGATCTCTTTTGTCAATATTGTATTGATTAATGGTTGAAATCCATCAAAAAGAGTTGATTTTGATCGGATTTTAATACAATAGAAGTACATACCTTAATCCAGGTAGCTAAATGCCTCTTCTTTTTTCTTGAATACCTATTCTTCTGGAGAAAACCGTACCAGGCCAGATCGGCTGAAAATAAAACAAACGTTTGCATTTATAATTATCAAACGTTTGCGTGATTATTCTTGATTTTGGCTTTCTGTCTTGCCTGTCTATTGTCTAATTTGGATTCACTAAATCCAAGCGAACCACAACCTCATGCAAAGAAGAGATATCTTTAATATTCTTTTTAAAGGCAGCCCACCCAGCGAGCTGAATACTGCAGAATCAGAGCCGGTTATCAAAGCACCGGTCTATTTGATTAACGAGGGTACAATTCCATTTTTCCAGGTGTGGAAATCAATCTCTGAAGATGTTGAGGCAAGTTTATTACCTCGATTGACCAATCATGAATTTGCCCTTAAGCTTGGCGCAGGCAGTTTGGAAACGCCGGAGGGACTGAGTGGAGTAAGTCTTCGTCTCGGGATTAAAGATGCCGGAATGCCTGCATTAAATGAAATTACCTTAGGCGTAAATGCGGCAGGTTACCTGTTTATTGGTGATCTGCAATCAAAGAGTAAAATCCATTATGACAAGCTGATTGCAGACCTTCAATTTATTCTTGAAGTAAAACCTCAGCCCAATGGAAAAAGTTTCGCGAAGCTCAAATTGGTTGATCAGATCGGACTTACCCTTGCTGTTGTGAAGTCAGAACAGTTTTCGCAAGAAAATTGGGTGGGGGTATTCCGTTTAGATCTGGGTCAATTTCACTTTTTGCAGCTCGAAGGAAGATGTGCTCCGGAAGAAAATCAATTGCTAACCACAAATATATCTGAATATTAAAACAACCAGAACACAATTATGAACAGACGTGAATTTGTAAGAACGACCAGTTTGACGGCAGCTGCCCTGACCGTCCTTCCGGAAAAAACTCTTTTTGCCAATTATGCAGGCGAAAAACTTAAAATAGCTATGATGGGTGTGGGCTTACGTGGCCAGAACCATCTTGCGCTTATCTTAAAAAGAGATGATGTCGAACTGGTTGCCATTTGTGATGTCGAACCTAGAATGCTGGAGATGGCAAAAGCCATGATCACCAAAAGTGGCAAACCTATGCCAAAGATATATACAGGCGACAACTATGCCTGGAAGAAGATGCTTCAGCAAACCAAAGATCTTAAATCTGTATTGATCGCAACACCATGGGAGTGGCATAAACCAATGATCATTGGTTCACTGGAAGCCGGTGTAAAATATGTGGCCACAGAGGTTATGCTGGGTATTACCCTTCAGGACCATTGGGATGTGGTTCAGGCTGCCGAAAAACATGATGCACAAGTCATGATGCTGGAGAATGTTTGCTACAGAAGAGATGTTCTTGCTGTTTTGAATATGGTAAGACAAGGGCTTTTTGGCGAAATTACCCACCTTCAGGGCGGGTATCAGCATGATCTGCGGGAAGTAAAATTCAATGATGGTGTAAAACCTTATGGCGGAGGTGTTGAATTTAATGAAAAAGGTTTTTCTGAGGCTAAGTGGAGAACAAATCATTCCGTACACCGTAATGGTGATCTTTATCCTACCCATGGTATTGGCCCTGTAGCTCAATGTATCAATATCAACCGCGGCAACAGATTTTTGAAATTGAGCTCTTTTGCTACTCAATCCCGTGGTCTGCATAAATATATTGTAGATCATGGTGGTGAAAATCATCCTAATGCGAAAGTTAAATTCAGACTTGGAGATATTGTTACCACGACTATTCAATGTGCCAATGGAGAAACGATTATCCTTCAGCACGACACCAATTCACCAAGACCTTATTCCCTGGGCTTTAGGGTGCAAGGAACAGATGGTCTTTGGATGGATGTAAATAACAGTATTTATGTAGAGGGCAAGAGCAAACCACATCAGTGGGATAGTGCAAAAGAATGGCTTGATAAATATGATCACCCGCTTTGGAAGAAATATGGTAATGACGCAACAGGAGCAGGTCACGGTGGAATGGATTTCTTTGTGATTCATGCTTTTATCGAGTCTGCAAAACGCGGAACACCAACGCCACTCGATGTTTATGACGCCGCCGCCTGGAGTGCAATCACTCCACTGAGCGAGCAATCTATTGAACTGGGCAATGAGACCATTGATTTTCCAGATTTCACGAGTGGAAAATGGATGAACAGAAATGCAGTCTTTGCCTTGAATGACGATTATTAAAAATTAATACTATACTGTTTCCTTTTAAAGCCTCCGATTTATTGGAGGCTTTTTTGTTTCAAAACAAAATTACTTCGTTAATTTAGGACTTTATCTAAAACAAGATTATATGAGTTATATCCCTGCAGAAGACCGGTATGAGAAAATGCAGTATCGTCGCTGTGGCCATAGCGGGTTAAAGCTCCCGGCTTTATCCCTTGGTTTATGGCATAATTTCGGACATGTAGATGTCCTGGAGAATTCCAGAAGTATATTGAAACTCGCCTTTGATCATGGAATTACACATTTTGACCTGGCGAATAATTACGGCCCGCCTCCTGGATCTGCAGAAGAAAATTTCGGTAAGATCTTAAAAGATGATTTTAAAGGTTTCAGAGACGAGATGGTGATCTCGACCAAAGCCGGTTATACCATGTGGGCGGGCCCCTATGGAGACTGGGGATCTAAGAAATACCTGGTATCCAGTCTTGACCAGAGCCTTAAAAGAATGGATCTGGATTATGTGGATATTTTTTATCACCATCGCCCGGATCCGGAAACACCTTTAGAGGAAACAATGATGGCACTGGATCTTTTGGTGCGTCAGGGAAAAGCTTTGTATGCTGGTATTTCCAATTACAAGGCGGAAGAGGCTGAAAAAGCGATCCGGATTCTAAAACAGCTGGGCACACCATGTGTGATCCATCAGCCTAAATACTCGATGTTCGAACGCTGGGTGGAAGGTGGCCTTCTGGATGTACTTCAAAAGGAAGGTGTAGGTTGTATTCCTTTTTCTCCTTTGGCTCAGGGCATGTTGACGGATAAATACCTTGGCGGGATTCCGGCAGATTCCAGAGCGGCCAAGTCGCATGGATTTCTTCAAAGCAGCCAAATTACCGAAGGTAAATTGCAGCAAATAAATGAACTCAATTCAATTGCTGCAGAACGTGGACAAAAGCTGGCACATATGGCTTTATCCTGGCTTCTAAAAGATCCAAGGGTTACTTCTGTGCTTGTAGGTGCAAGTAAACCTGAGCAGTTGGCTGATTCCTTGAAATGCCTGGACAATATTCTTTTTACGGAAGATGAACTTCAGCGTATACACACAATTTTAAACCGGGTGGATTAATTCCCGGTTTAGGTTATATGGAGTACTGTCCTTTCCAATGTTCTTGTATGGAGCAGGATAAACTGATCTCTGAACTCAAAACGGCCCAGAACCACATCAATGGTCATCTGGGCCATTATTGTGCCTATGATGCCCGGTACTGTGCCTAAAACACCATTTTCGGAACAGGAGGGAACATCTTCGGGGTTTGGAGGTTCAGGAAATAAATCTCTCAGGTTTTTTGAACCTTCTATATTAAAACCTGCCAGTTGCCCCATATAACCTAAAATACTTCCATAAACCAATGGTTTGCCAAGGGAAACGCAAGCATCGTTTACCGCATAACGGGTGGCGAAATTATCACAGCCATCCACAACAAAATCATAATTTTCCAGCAACTGTAAAGCATTGTCTTCTGTAACCACATGATCATGGGTGGTAAAAATGGTATTGGGGTTCTGTTCCGATAGTCTTTTATACGCAGCCTGAACTTTTTTAAGGCCAATGTCAGCTTGTCCGTATAAAATCTGCCGGTGCAGATTCGATTCCTCCACCACGTCAAAATCAATGATGCCCAAATGCCCTATACCGGCGGCGCAAAGGTACTGTAAAACAGGACAGCCTAATCCACCAGCTCCAATTACCGCTACTTTAGCTTCCTTTAATTTGTTTTGCCCATACAGGCCGATATCGTCCAGCAGGATTTGCTTGAGATATCTTTGAAATTCTTCTTTAGCCAGCATATTAATGTCCAAAAGTTTTATCCCAGTCTTTCCATACAGGTTCGTAGCCCTGTGCTCTGATCATATCGGCGATCTCAGCTGAACTTCTTTCGTCAGAGATCTCGAATTGCTCCAGGGATTCCGGTTCTACAATATAACCTCCCGGATTCGTTTTAGAACCTGCACTGATACTGGTAATGCCCAGCTGGATCAGGTGGTTTCTAAAATGTTCTTCTTCGCGCGTGGAAATGGAAATCTCCAGTTCTGTGTTAAACAAACGCCAGGCGCAGATCAGTTGCACCAGTTCCCGGTCGCTCATGTAGTTGTTGTATTCCTTGAGTACGGTCTCATCAGACCCTGCAAGCTCTATTGGTCTTAATCTTGGAAAAGAAACAGAGTATTTTGTTTGCCAGTAAGTTTTCTCCAGGTAATCTAAATGAAGGGCTGTAAAGAAGCAATCTGTCCGCCAGTCTTCCAGGCCAATGAGTGTGCCTAAGCCAATTTTATGGATGTTGGCCTGGCCAAGCCGGTCTGGTGTTTCCAGGCGGTAATTGAAATTAGACTTTTTCCCCTTCGGGTGATACAGCTTGTAATTCTCCTTATGATAGGTTTCCTGATAAACCAGAACTGTGCTCAATCCTTCTTTAATAAGTTCTTGATAGTCATTAGTGTCAAGTGGTTGTACTTCTAGTGATACATGAGTAAAGTGAGGTTTGATGATCCGGATGGCATTTTTGAGATAAGCTACACCAACGGTCAGATTGGCTTCGCCGGTTACCAGTAGTACATGGTCATAACCCATCTTTTTGAGTACTGCTATTTCCTGTAATATCTCGGCATCACTCAGCGTTTTTCGTCTGATCTTATTGTCCAGACTAAAGGCGCAGTATGTACATATGTTTTGACACTCGTTACTAAGATAAAGTGGAATATACATCTGAATGGTTTTTCCAAAACGCTTTCTGGTGAGGTTCTGGCTAATCAAAGCCATCTGTTCGAGGTAAGGTGCGGCTGCAGGGGAGATCAGTGCTTTAAAATCCTCTAGATTGCGTCTGTGTTTATTTAAGGCTTCGGTAACATCCTGTTCTGTCTTGGAGAGTATGCTTTGTTTAACCTCTTCCCAATCAAATGTGTCAAATAGTGCTGTAAACATGATCTAAAAATTTAAAAAGGAGGTAAGTGGACTACTGGCCTCTGCATGTTGCCGGGTCGTTGCCAGCTGTGCTTCAAAGGCAGTTCTACCAGCTTCTACAGCCAGTTTGAAGGCAAGGGCCATTGCTACCGGATTTCTGGAGCTGGCAATAGCCGTATTTACCAATACAGCATCTGCACCGAGTTCCATCGCTTTTGCCGCATCTGAGGGTGCTCCGATGCCTGCATCGATCACAACCGGTACTTTGCTTTGTTCTATAATAATCTCCAGAAAATCCTGAGTTCTTAAACCCTTATTTGTGCCTATTGGAGAACCTAATGGCATTACAGCAGCTGTGCCAGCGTCTTCCAATTGTTTGCAAAGTACCGGATCCGCGTGTATATAAGGAAGAATAATGAACCCGAGCTTAGCCAGTTCTTCCGTGGCCTTTAAGGTTTCAACCGCGTCTGGAAGGAGATATTTGGGGTCTGGGTGAATCTCCAGTTTAAGCCAGTTGGTCTCCAGCGCTTCGCGGGCCAACTGTGCTGCAAAAACGGCTTCTTTTGCATTTCTTGCTCCAGATGTATTTGGTAATATATTGATATGTTGATGTTTAATTGAATTAATTAAAGTGTCTGTTTCGGTATTAAGATCTACTCTTTTTAGCGCTACCGTAACCAATTCACTTTGAGAAGCCAGTACTGCAGCCTCCATTTCTTCAGGTGAACCAAATTTTCCTGTACCCAGAAATAACCTGGATTTGAATTCTTTACCTGCTATATTCAAGTGTTTCATGTGTTTTTTTTCTAAGTATGTCCATTAATTCTGTTGGGTTGGGGTGTTGGCTGAGCAGACCTGAAAATGCAATTCCATAAATGCCGGTTTGCATTAAAGCTTCTAGATCCTCCGGAAGGATGCCACCAATGGCATAGACCGCAGGGGGTGTCATGTTCAACTCCTTGAGCTGCCTGAAAAGGTTTTGGTAGCCAGTCAATCCGAGAATGGGGCTGAGTTTCTCTTTAGTGGGTGTATACCTGTAAGGGCCTAGGCCGATATAGTCACAACCTTCGGCAATGCGCTGCAGTAAGTTGTCAATGGTATTCGCTGTGCCGCCAATAATTTTATGCGCGCCTAACAAAGCCCGGGCTTCTTTAACAGGGCTGTCAGCTAGCCCAAGGTGTACGCCATGGGCGTCGGTTAGGAGCGCTACTCTGGGGTGATCGTTAATGATCAGCGTCACGTCCGGGAAGTTGGAAATCATTTTTTTTGCCTGTTCAGTGAGTTGCAATACTTCTGATTCTGATCTGTTTTTATATCTGATCTGTATACAGTTACAGCCGGAATCTAAAGCTTTACTGATGTTGAGCAATTGTGTCTCCTGGTTTTCTCCCTGGGAAATGTACATGAGTTTTTTAAGCATGGTAGGCTAGTAAATTAAGGTTGCTGTTTAGTGCTTTTTCGATATAAGTTTTTGCTTCAGAACATGCCAGGTAAAGGTTTAATTTACAGGCGGTATTGGCTGCTACTGCTGCAGATAATATGCAGCCTGATCCATGCTTCTGAGGCAGATCTTGCTTTGCTGAATGAAGTGGGATAACATCTTTTGAAGTATACAGCAGGTCAGTCCCTTTGTGAGTCATGGAGTGTCCGCCTTTAAGGAGGACATTACAGTAATTGCTCAATTGGGTCGCTGCTTCCTGCTCATCGGTCATTCCAGTTAGAAACTGTACTTCAGCTGTATTTGGACAGAGCAGGTATATCTGATGGAGAACTTCCTGCAATAGAATGTCATCAGGATTACTCATAAAAGAAAAACCGCTGGATGCTGATGCAACAGGATCCCAGATCAGTTTAACGTTTGGTAACTGTAATCTTAACCAGTTGACAAGGTTACGAAGAAGGGTGAGATCCTTTATAATTCCGATCTTGATCACTTCGATTGTATACTGCTCCAATAGTGGCGTGATCTGCTGCTGTATCTGGATCAGTGGTATCCAATTCATTCCGGCAAACCTGTTCTCCGTCTGATAGGTCAGGGCAGAAGCTACCCCAAAGCCAAGACATTTGTGCTGTTCAAAGGTTTTTATATCAGCCAGGATTCCTGCTCCGCCAGAAGGATCGAGGCCTGCAATGCTCATGACAATTGGTCTGCTGTATTCCATTCTTTTTTTAATAATTGATAAGCGGTTACCGGATCTTTTTGCTGCCATAAATAACCCATTATTGCTGCCCCGTAAAAGCCATATTTTTGTATTTTTAACCCATTACCTGGAGTTATACCGCCAATTCCAAATATTTTAATTGTATTATTATTCAATTGGTTAGGGTGGTTTTTATGATTCATTGCTTTATATTCGGTTTTGCTGATGCTGTTAAATACTGGTCCCATCAGCAGATAATCAAAACAGGATAGATTCTGGCCGAAATCCTCGAGGTAATGCACGGAAGTGGAGTAGGTTTGTCCTTTTAATTTGGGTGGGATAACACGTTCTGTTCTCTGTTTTTCCGGGTAATGAAACCTGTGGATTCCAAACTCAGCAGCTAGTGAATGATACTGGTGCAAGGCAATTTTTTGATGGTGTTCCGGTTTGATTTCTTTCAATAGTTTTCTGTACTCTGTTTCTGTGTATTCTGGTTTTCGTAAATGAAATACCAAAAGTCCCTGATCAAAAAGCTCATTTAAAATTTCCGGTTCCTTTTTAAAAGGAACCGGATTGGAAACCACAATCATTTCCATTAGGAATAGATTTGACTCCCCTGCATTCTAAACTCTTCCGACTTTTCAAACAGTCCGCTGGCAGCAGAATCCCTGATTTCCTGGGTAATCTTCATCGAGCAGAATTTGGGCCCGCACATAGAACAAAAGTGTGCAATCTTTGCGCCTTCGGCAGGTAGTGTTTCATCATGAAACTCACGCGCGGTATCCGGATCAAGGGAAAGATTGAACTGATCTTCCCAGCGGAACTCAAATCGGGCTTTGCTTAGGGCATTGTCTCTGTACTGGGCACCTGGATGGCCTTTGGCAAGGTCTGCGGCATGGGCAGCCAGTTTATAGGTGATTACCCCGTCTTTAACGTCTTTTTTATTAGGCAAGCCCAAGTGCTCTTTTGGCGTTACATAACACAACATGGCTGTACCAAACCAACCAATCATCGCTGCTCCGATTGCCGAAGTAATGTGGTCATAGCCGGGTGCAATATCTGTAGTTAGAGGGCCTAAAGTATAGAATGGGGCGTCATGACATTCTTTGAGTTGTTTGTCCATGTTTTCTTTGATCATGTGCATTGGCACATGCCCAGGTCCTTCTACCATTACTTGTACGTCATACTTCCAGGCTATTTTTGTCAATTCGCCGAGGGTTTCCAATTCTGCAAATTGAGCAGCATCATTCGCATCCGCGATGGAGCCGGGGCGAAGACCATCGCCTAATGAAAAGGCAACATCATATTGTTGCATGATCTTGCAGATGTCTTCAAAGTGTGTATACAGGAAATTTTCTTTGTGATGCGCCAGGCACCATTTAGCCATGATACTTCCTCCACGGGATACAATACCTGTAACGCGTTTGGCGGTCAGTGGAATATATCTAAGGAGTACTCCTGCGTGGATGGTGAAATAAGATACCCCTTGTTCCGCTTGTTCAATCAGGGTATCTCTAAAGAGTTCCCAGGTCAGGTCTTCGGCTTTGCCATTGACCTTTTCCAGTGCCTGATAGATAGGTACGGTACCAATTGGAACAGGAGAGTTCCGGATGATCCATTCGCGTGTTTCATGAATGTTTTTGCCAGTGGAAAGGTCCATGATGGTATCTGCGCCCCATCGACAGGCCCAAACAGCTTTATCTACTTCCTCATCAATGGTAGAAGTTACCGCACTGTTTCCAATGTTTGCATTGATTTTTACCAGGAAATTACGGCCAATAATCATAGGCTCACTTTCCGGGTGGTTAATATTGTTTGGAATAATGGCCCTTCCAGCTGCAACTTCATCTCTTACAAATTCAGGAGTAATGAATCCTTTGGGTGTGTTTGCGCCAAAACTATGCCCTGGATGTTGGGTGCTGAGCATTTCTGTACTTTCTGCAAACTGGCCTTCCATCTCGTTGATCAGCTGATTCTCCCGGATGGCAATGTATTCCATTTCCGGGGTAATCATACCTTTCTTTGCATAGTGAAGCTGGGTAACATTACAGCCTTCTTTAGCACGCATGGGTTTTTGTATATGCTCAAATCTCAGATGGTCAAGTGCTGGATTTTCTTTTCTCTCTTTGCCATAAACTGAACTTACTGTACCGAGTTGTTCTACATCATTTCTTTGAAGGATCCACGCTTCTCTTAAACGGGGAAGTCCTTTTTTGATGTCAATTTCAATCTCATCATCAGTATAGGCACCACTCGTATCATAGACTGTAACCGGCGCATTTAATTCTATACCTCCACTATGAAGTTTGGTTTCGGTAAGGGTAATCTGGCGCATGGCCACTTTAATGTCATGGCGTTGCCCATGAACATAAATTTTCTTGGAATTGTTCATTTTTTAACCTCCTTGTGTTGCTTTAATGATCAGAATGTCGTCGTTGGCTTTGAGTTGATAGCTTTCGTACAGCGATTTTTGGATCACGGAGTTGTTCACCGCGACAGCTGTACCGTTTTGTTTATCGCCGAGATGGCCGAAAACAATGTTTTGCAAAGTAGTATGCTCTGCAATTTCTTTTTCCTGGTTGTTGATTTTTATTTTCATTCCTGTTCAGATTACTACTTTAGGAATGAAATAGATGTGTTTGATTAAACACATGCAGATCCATCTTACTTTTCCCTTCGGCGGTACTAACCGCATCAGGTTCAAAGGGTATTTCTCAGCACTAAGGCACCCCTAAAGTTTCGGAGACCAATATAAGAAAAAATGTTAGGTAAGCTAAAGGAAAAATCAAATTACTCTTCGAGGACTGGACTCCTTGCCTTGCTTCGCTCTTGTGGCAAGGCGCCCTGAGGTCCTCTCGGAGTAATATTGATTTTTTCGAAGTGTTAATGTTTTTATTTGTTCTCAAGAGCTCGCAAGCTCGGTTTTATATGGCGCTTAAGCAAGGGGGTGAATCCGGGCATGGAGCAGATGAGTTTATTTGATAGTGTTTATTTTTTACTCGTAAAGTTACTTATAGTTTGGTTTATATGGCGTTTAGCAAAGGGGGGGGCGTACATGGCATAGATAAGTTTATGGAAATTGGTTCCTGCATTAGGCCTGTACTTAACCCTTTGCTCGGATTACCTCCTTCCTCTGCAATTTGCTACGAAAAATTCTCGTACGCTGCGGAAAGACCTCAGAGATCTGCGGCTTCTTCAGCCGCCTGATA
>NZ_DATMRL010000121.1:0-8654 GCF_035566355.1 Pedobacter sp. | reverse complement strand
CATGTTAACAGAATCGATTTTTTCAGATGTTGCTGTTGAAGGTACAACTGATAAAAGCACACCTGCCCAGGACCTGGTTACCCGGATTACTCCAGATGCAAACTTGAACAGTGATGACTTTAATAAAGTAGGCTGGTACTGGGACAACTCATTTATAGCTATTCGGCAGGCGAACAGTGTGATTAGCAATATCGACAAACCAACTTACAGTTCGGACGCTGAGAAGAATGCAATTCTCGGCTCAGCTTATTTCTTTCGCGCTTATTATTATTACCGTTTGGTTCATCAGTTTGGCGATGTGCCCCTGCAATTAAAAGATCTGGATGCACCACGAACAGATTTCTATTCCACTAAACGAGAGGTTATCCTGGCTAAGATGAAATCAGATCTGGAATTTGCACAGACCTGGGTAACTGATAATGTAAATAAGGGTGAGGTCACAAAAGGTGCTGTAAGTCATCTGCTGACCAAAGTAGATCTTGCCTTGGGAAAATTTGATGAGGCTATAGCTGCGGCAACCAGCGTGATCAATGGAAGTAAGTATGGTTTGATGACCGCACGTTTTGGAAGCACAGCTTCGGATGCAACTAAAAATGTGGTTTGGGATTTACACCGAATGGATAATAAAGCTATATCCTCCAACCGCGAAGCTTTATTTCTGGTGATTGACAGAGAAGCGTTTCAAGGATTTACCCCTAATGGATCACAGCTGATGCGCAATACTGTACCAGCCTGGCATTTTGCGAATTTGAAAACACCTTACGGAGGGACCGCTATAACAGATGCGGTAACTGCAGAGATTCCATTGACCAGAATGTACGGACGTGGTATTGGAAGATACAGGGGGACACCGTACAGCACCCAATACATCTGGACAGACCATACAGATTACAGGCATGCTAAAGGAATGTGGATGGATATGACAGATTTGGTATATAACAATCCTGCATTAAAAACTTCTAAAATAGAAGCAGAAAGGAATTTATATGGGAAACCGCTGGTTCAGTATGATGCAGGTAATATCAAACAAATGTTTACCAATGGATCTTTAGATACGATCAGACATTGGTTTGGGTGGCCTCATTATAAAGTATTTATTAACTCTACAAATACCCTGGCTAACGACCCTTACTGGACGCCTCCTCGTGGCACAAATACAGACTGGTATGTATTCAGGCTTGCAGAGACCTATTTGTTAAGGGCAGAAGCTTACTACTGGAAAGGAAACCTGGAACTTGCGATGAGTGATATTAATGTGGTTAGGGCGCGTGCCAATGCACAATTGTTTACCGATGCCAGCAAGATTAATATTGGTACCATATTGGATGAAAGGGCCAGGGAATTGTATTGGGAAGAACCAAGAAAAACAGAATTAACCCGTATTGCCTATATTTTTGCCTTAACGGGAAAATCAGCCTATAATGGTAAGAGTTACACCTTGGCGGCCTTTTCAGATAATAACTTCTTTTACGACCGGATCATGGAAAAGAATGATTTTTATAAAAATCAGGTTCCAACCTTACAGGGCGTAAAATATCGCATTGCACCATATCATGTGCTGTGGCCAATTCCAGCCAGTGCTCAAAGATTTAACACGGGTGGTCATATCAATCAAAATAAAGGTTACAGCGGATATGAATCCAATGTGCCCGCTCTCGATAAAATAGAATAACGCTACAAAAACGTCCGGGTGATGAACAGCCTGGACGTTTTATTTTGGTCGTTGTCCAATAAGGTTTAACAACCAAGAAAATACACTTACAAATGAAAAGATATAATTGGTTACTAGGTCTTTTATGCCTGCAGGTATTTACTGCTCAGGCACAAAAGCAGGCCATCAGCGACAGAGTGGATTCTCTCTTAAAGCTGATGACTTTAAAAGAAAAGATCGGACAACTCAATCAATACTCCGGACGTGAAGTCACAGGTCCGGCGAGCGATAGAAAAGCCTATTTACTTAACGATATTCAAAATGGTATGGTAGGTTCCATGCTGAATGTAAAAGGGGTAAAGGATACCCGGGAAATACAAGGTGTAGCCTTAAAGTCCCGATTGAAAATTCCGCTGCTTTTTAGTCTGGATGTAGTTCACGGCTATAAAACTGTTTTTCCGGTCCCATTATCCGAGGCGGCATCCTGGGACATGGAAGCCATCAGACAATCTGCTCATATTGCCGCTAAAGAAGCCGCTGCTGCAGGTATACACTGGACCTTTGCACCTATGGTCGATATTACCAGAGACCCTCGCTGGGGTAGAGTAATGGAGGGTGCAGGGGAAGATCCCTTCCTGGGATCTGCAATTGCCAGAGCCAGGGTAAAAGGATTTCAGGGAGATCAATTGGGGGCTACAGATGCTGTCATGGCCTGTGTAAAACACTTTGCCGCCTATGGAGCAGCAATTGCCGGAAGAGATTATAATCCTGTGGATATGAGTGAACAGCAGCTTAGAGAAATTTACCTGCCGCCTTTTAAAGCAGCAGCAGACGCTGGAGCCGCCACATTTATGAATGCTTTTAATACGCTAAATGGCATTCCTGCCACCGCAAGTACATTTTTACAACGCAATATTTTAAAGAAAGAATGGAATTATAAAGGCTTTGTCGTGAGCGATTGGGGTTCAATCAGAGAAATGATACCCTGGGGTTTTGCTGCAAATTTAAGTGAAGCCGCTGCTTATGCCATAACAGCCGGAAGTGATATGGATATGGAAAGTGAAGCCTATAAAAATGAATTAGAAAAATTGATTCAGACCGGAAAGATATCTGTAGATCTTCTAAATGATGCAGTGAAAAGAATTCTGTATAAGAAATTTGAATTGGGGCTTTTCGAAAATCCTTACAAATTTTCAGATTTTAAAAGGGAAGACATCGTGATGAATGATAAAACCCATGCAGCAATAGCCCGTTCAATAGCAGATAAATCCATAGTATTATTAAAAAACGAACATCAACTATTGCCTTTGTATGCGGAGGCGAAAAAAATAGCCCTTATTGGACCACTTGTTAGAGCTAAAGCCGACCTGGCAAGTACCTGGACGGTATACGCAGATACTTCACAAATGACCAGCGTAGAGGAGGGGCTAAAACAGCGTTTTGGTGCGACAAAATTTAGTTACGCTGAAGGCTGCAAAATCAATACTTCAGATACTTCTAAATTTAATGAGGCCATTCAGACTGCGCAAAATGCAGATCTGGTCGTGATGGTACTGGGTGAAGCAGGAAATATGACCGGAGAAGCAAAATCCAGAGCGAATATTGAATTGCCAGGTGTTCAGGAAGCTTTGTTCCAAAAGATCAAAAAAACGGGTAAAAAAGTCATTGTGGTGGTTATGGGTGGAAGACCTTTGATTTTTAATACGATTGCCGACCAGGCAGATGCTATTGTTTATACTTTCTGGTTGGGCGGAGAAGCCGGCCATGCCATTGCAGATGTACTTTCCGGTGATTACAATCCATCAGGCAAACTGCCTATGACCTTTCCCAGGTCTGTTGGCCAAATTCCTTTATTCTACAATTATGCCAATACCGGAAGACCAGTCGCGAAAGCAGGAGACATCCATTATCGTTCCGCCTATATAGATTCACCAAACACTCCACGTTATGCTTTTGGTTTTGGTATGAGTTATACAGATTTCAGTTATACCGATTTAAGAAAAGATAAGGAAATCCTGAAAGATGGCGAAAATTTAAATGTTAGCTTTACCTTAACCAATACGGGTAAAAGAAAAGGAGAAGAAGTCGTACAGTTGTATCTTCAGGATAAAGTAGCTTCTGTAGTAAGACCCGTTAAAGAACTCAAAGGCTTTGATAAGGTTGAGCTGGGGCCAGGCGAAAGTAAAACAATTAAATTTGTTGTTACACCAGAGATGCTGGCTTTTTACAAAAGTGAAAGGGGCTGGATTACAGAACCAGGTTCTTTTAAATTGATGGTTGGAGGTGCTTCCGATCAGATTAGGCTCGAGAGTGATTTTAATTTAGAATAAAGGTAAATATGAGTTATTTTAAGCAGTTCCTGTTTTTTTTGTGTTTTTTGTTTGCCGGAGCAGCATTTTCCCAGGAAAAGAATCCTGTTACCGGCAGAACCCAGATTGGTTTTAACGAGCAATGGTCCTTCAGTAAAGACGAGAAAACCTGGGAGAATATTACGCTTCCGCATACCTGGAATGCAAAGGATGTTATGGATGATGAGCCTGGTTACTATAGAGGATTCGGCTGGTATAAAAAGGAACTCAGCACAAAGCCCTATAGGAAAGAAAAAGAAATTTTTCTTTGTTTTGAAGGCGCAAATCAGGAAACCGAAGTCTATGTAAATGGCACCCTTGCAGCGAAACACGCAGGTGGTTATACAGGTTTTAATGTTCCATTGCATCAATTGTTGAAGTTTGACGGTGATTTTAAAAATGAAATTGTAATAAAGGTCACCAATCGTTTTAATGAAGATATTGCTCCGTTAACAGCAGATTTTACATTTTTTGGGGGTATTTACCGCAAGGTTGATCTGCTGATAACCGAACCCGTACATTTTTCTCTGGCAGATCATGGTGCTGCAGGAATCTATATCAATACACCTCTTGTATCCGCTGAAAAGGGAACAGTTCAGGTGAAAAGCCTTTTGGAAAATGCTTCCTTAAAAAGTAAAAGCATAGAGCTGATCACCACGGTATACGACCAGCAGGGAAAGGCAATTTCTTCAAAGAGTTCCAAGGTTGATCTGCATTCCGGAGAAAAAAAGACAATGGTGCAAGACCTTCCCGAGGTAAAACAGCCTAATTTATGGTCTCCTGAACATCCTTATCTCTACAGGGTTGCGAGTCAGATTCTCGATGCAAAAGATCATACCGTGCTTGATCTGGTTTCCAATTCACTCGGTTTCCGGTGGTTTAAATTTGATGCAGAAAAAGGCTTTTTTCTCAATGGAAAGCCGCTCAAATTAGTGGGTGCAAGTCGCCACCAGGATTATGAAGGATTAGGCAATGCCGTTCCCGAATCCCTTCAAATCCGGGATGTAGAATTGATCAAACAAATGGGGGGCAACTTTCTAAGGGTCGCACACTATCCGCAAGACCCGGTGATCCTGCAGACCTGTGACCGTTTAGGTATACTGGCGTCGGTGGAAATTCCTGTTGTAAATGCCATTACGGAGAGCCCCGCCTTCACAGAAAATTGTAAAAATATGCTGCTGGAGATGATCCGTCAGAATTTCAATCATCCAAGTGTTGTGGTTTGGGCTTATATGAATGAAGTATTACTGAGACCGAAATTCTCAGGGGATAAAGACCGTCAGCATCTGTATTTTGAGCACATCAGAGAACTGGCCCAGTCAATGGAGGATCTGACCAGAAAAGAAGATCCTTCCCGTTATACCATGATGGCCTTTCACGGAGATTTTGACCGGTACACTAAAGTAGGCTTAACTCAGATCCCTATGATTGTTGGCTGGAACCTTTACCAGGGCTGGTACGGTGGTGACCTTAAAGGCTTTGGGCAATTCCTGGACAGACACAGGAAAGAGCTTCCGGAAAAACCAGTGATGGTTACAGAATTTGGCGCCGATGCAGATCCGAGGATCCGTTCTTTTGTTCCTGTGCGGTTTGATAAAAGTGTAGAATATGCGTTGAAATTTAGCCAGATCTATCTCAACGACATCTTAAGCCGCTCTTTTGTAAGTGGCGCCATGGTCTGGAATCTGGCTGACTTTAATTCTGAAACCAGAGAGGAAACCATGCCTCATATCAACAATAAAGGCTTACTCACTTCAAGCCGTAAACCAAAAGATACTTACTATTTGTATCAGGCTTATTTGCTGAAACAACCCTTTCTTAAAATCGCATCCGGAAACTGGACCGAAAGAACTGGAGTTGCTGATTCTACGAATGCTATGGTTTCTACACAGCAGATTCAGATAGCGACCAATTTTCCATCAGCAGAACTCTTTTTGAACGGTAGAAGCCTCGGTGTTCAGTTTAGTAAAGACCACCTCTGCACCTGGTCAGTGCCCTTTCAGTCTGGATGGAACCAGATTCGGGCGGTGAATGCGGAGCAACCTGGAATTGAAGATGTCGCAGAGATCAGATTTAACTTGTTACCTTATCCTATAACCGGAAGTGCTGATTTTACTTCCCTGCACGTGCTGCTTGGAGCAGAACGTTATTTCATAGATGAGCAAGAGCATACCCTCTGGATACCCGATCAGGCCTATCGAAAAGGCTCATGGGGCTATATTGGAGGCTTGCCATTTAAAGGAACAAATAATCGTATGACTTATGGATCCGATAAAAATATTCTGGGTACAGATCATGACCCTATTTACCAGACACAGCAGGTAGGCCTTAGTGCTTATAAAATGGATGTACCAGACGGAAGCTATGAGCTGACCCTTTTCTTTTCCGAGCTGATGGGAGGGCCGGATAAGGAAGCGCTGGCTTATAATCTCGACAATAACCATCAAAAGGAAATTCAGGAACAGCGCATTTTTAATATTAAAGTGAACGGAAAGCCTTTTTTGAATAATTTAAACCTGGGCGAGGATTACGGCTACGCAACCGCTGTTCAGAAAAGTCTGAAGATCAATGTGGTCAATGGCACAGGAATTTTTCTGGACTTTATTCCTCAAAAGGGGAAGCCGGTTCTCAATGCACTTTCCTTAAGGAGGATCAATTAAATAATTTAAGATAACCTAAAGAAGATGTTAAAGAAAATGATCGCCAAGACTTTTGTCCTGTTTATCTGTACCGGATTTAGTTCCGTTGCTTCTGGACAGTCCATCGAACAACAAGCAGAACAAATACTGCGGAAACAAGTATTAAAGGAAGCTGAAGCCGCTATGGCACTGAAACCAGTTACGGTCACTGCTGTTTCATCGCCGAGAAGTGCAGGAGGGAAGCACGACTTTTTTTCGGAAGCCGATTACTTCTGGCCAAATCCCAAGGATCCGGACGGCCCCTATACAGAGCGGGACGGAGTCACTAATCCAGATAATTTCACGGAACATCGCAAAGCAATGATTCGTTTTAGTAAACTGATCGGAGCACTTGCCTCCGCTTACAAAATGACCGGCGATGATCAATATGTACAGCAGGCCATAAGGCATCTTAAAGCCTGGTTTATAGATCCTGAAACCCTTATGAATCCCAATCTAATGTATGCCCAGGCAGTAAAAGGCAGACAGACAGGCCGCAATTATGGAATTATTGATACGATTCATCTGATGGAGATAGCCCAGGGCATACTGGTGATGGAAAAATCGTCCTTATTTGGAAAAAAAGAAGCAACAAAAATCAAAGAATGGTTTGCCCGGTACATCCTGTGGCTGAACACCAGTAAACCGGGTCTCCAGGAAAAAAACATTAAAAATAACCACTCTACCTGTTGGGCTATGCAAGTAGCCTCCTTTGCCAAACTTTGCGGAGACAAATCAATGATGGATTCTTTGCGCCTAAGATACAAAACTGTCTTGCTCCCAAATCAAATGGCCACGGATGGAAGCTTCCCTCTGGAACTTGCCCGTACGAAACCTTATGGCTATTCTATTTTCAATTTAGATGCTATGGTGATGCTTTGTCAAATCCTTTCTACACCAGAAGATAACCTTTGGGATTTTCAGACCAACGATGGTAAAAGTATAGAGAAAGGGATACAATATCTGTACCCATTTATTGCTGACAAAGATAAATGGGCTCGATCTCCAGATGTTATGTATTGGGAAAACTGGCCAGTGGCACAACCTTTCTTGTTATTTGGTGCAAATAAGTTCAGCCAAAGCAACTGGTTCCATACCTGGGCGCAACTGGACCATGATCCGGGAGTAGAAGAGGTCATCAGGAATTTGCCCGTCCGCCACCCTTTAATTTGGTTTTAACATTAACAATACACAATTATGAATAAAAAATGGATAGGCACACTGGCTTTAAGCCTTGCATTTGGCTCCCTTAACGCACAAAAAGTAAATATAGGTCAAGCCTTTAAACACGCAGAAGCGCAAACACAGGTTCTGTTAAAAGAGATACAGAAAGATACGCTTGCTGCCAAAAAGAACCAGGTTTCTCCAAGAACGGTAGAGCATGGTCAACTGGTGATGGTGGTTTCCAGAGACTGGACAAGTGGTTTCTTCCCGGGAGAACTTTGGTTTTTTTACCAGTACAGTAAAGATCCTAAATGGATGGAACTGGCGCGGACATATACCGAAAAAGTAAGAAAGGAACAGTTCAATACAGGAACTCATGATCTGGGCTTTATGATGTACTGCAGTTTTGGCAACGGCTATCGCCTCACCGGCGATACGGCTTACCGTTCCGTACTCATTCAATCTGCAAAATCCCTGACGAAGAGATTCAATCCGGTAGCAGGGGTAATCAAGTCCTGGGACCACAATACGGATAAATGGAAATATCCGGTCATCATTGACAACATGATGAACCTGGAACTGCTTTTCGAGACCACCAGGTTAACAGGAGACTCTTCTTTTTATAAAATAGCTGTAAGGCATGCCAATACCACCATGAAAAATCATTTCAGACCAGATTACAGTTCCTGGCATGTGGTAGACTATGATATTGAAACAGGAAATGTTCGCCAAAAAGTGACCGCTCAAGGCTATAGTGATGCGTCTGCCTGGGCCAGGGGACAAGCATGGGCCTTATATGGCTATACAATGTGC
>NZ_DATMRL010000120.1:0-6236 GCF_035566355.1 Pedobacter sp. | reverse complement strand
TGGGCACGCGTAAAAGGTAAGACAGAGAATGCGCTTGGGCAAATGGCGTTCAGAGCACAATATAATTTCAGACCAATGGGGTGGAGCCTAAAACGACTTGATTTTGAGAATGGCATCCAATGTAAATCAGAATAATTATTAGGAATTGTAGCAAAGTTAGTGCCTGATATTGCGGAATGATCCTCTAGGTTTGCCCGATCTGTTAAAACTATTTTAAATAGTGATTGTTAAGCTGTAAAAAATAAATTATGAATGATTTTTTTAGGGGAATTATCGCAGCCTGGGGTGCAAAGAAATTGGGCGGAGGTTGTTTGTCTACTGTTATTATTTTTGTGTTGATATGGACCTTGCTTGGCAAGTGTAATCAGGGAACGAAAGCTGAGGTTCAGCCAGTATCCAAGCATCGTAATGCAGTCGACAAATAAGGGATGGCATCATCATAGCCCCAAATCAATGATCACGGTATAATTATCTGGATAGATCGGCAAGTACTTGTCAATTGTAATAATGACATTACTTTGTACAACATTAAAATTATCCAGGCGTTAACATGAATATTTACTCCCTAAAAAATGTTAATGATATACCCTAATCAGAATTCAATGAAAAAACTAAGATCAAAAGTAGTAGCGGCGCTCAAAAGGGAATTTACCTATGAATGTACCATTTCTTCTAGAATGAATCAGGTCATTTTAAAGGTCAGAAATATTGATTTAGAACAGGAGCTGGGAAGATTGTTACAACAAATACAGCAAATCATAGAGAAACATTATCCCCAAAGAGAAGAGCATATTTTGCTGGTCATACGTGCAATGGACGGAAGCAATGAAAATACTTTTAAGATTTGGAAGTCTGTTTAGTACGAAGTTTTTTATTCATCCTTTAAATAATATTAGTGATTTAAGGTGTTTGTTGTTAAATCCATTCCTTGTTCAGGTATGTATTTGTCATATTCCATGTGCTTTGCCACAGCGATAGCGACTTCTTTGCCTCTTAATTTTGAAACCAGATGTAAAGCGCCGTCTATGCCAGCAGAGATTCCTGCGGTGGTAATGACCCTGCCGTTATCTACATAACGGACATCTTTAAGTACTTTGGCTGTTGGTACTACCTTTTGCAGGTTTACTATACTTTTATGAAAAGTGGTCACAGTAAGTTTGTCAAGCAGACCTGCTTTTCCAAGGATGAATGCTCCTGTGCAAACGGAGAAATAGTTTTTGGTGAATTTTTCTCTTGATTGTATCCATGAAATAACTTCAGGGTCGTTAACCGCTACATCGTCAGAGCCTCCAAATACAGCAAAAATATCGGTTTGTGGAGCGTCTTTTATGCTATAATCTGGAATAATTTTTAAAATTCCTTGCGAGAGAAGAGGCGCTTTGGTTTTTGCTACGGTAATGACCTTGAAACCCGCGTAGGAAAAAACCTCCATCGGGCCTGCAAAGTCGAGTACTTCTACACCATCATACAGATAAAAACATATCGTTGTTTTTTGATCCTTTGGAACCTGTTGATTTTTTGCAATTAAGGTCATTCCGCAATGTGGACATTGGCCTGGTTGCTGAAAAGTCAGCGTGTCACAAACATTGTTACAGGGTGGACATACGTATCTGGCTGCATCGGCTTGTGCAAATGCCAGGTAAGGAATAAAAACGAATAGAAGGAATAGCCTTTTCATAAATAGATTATATGTAACAAAAATAACGGACTGCAAAGAATAAATCAGGACATATGTGTATCCAATCCAGCCATTCTGTTAGGCGAGGTTTCTTCTTATACTTCTTTGAGTAATTTTCGTACTTGGGCGCTACTTTTGTAACCGCATTCTTGCGCTATCCAGGCGAGCTTATATTTTGCTTTAAGAAGATGTTTTGCCTTTTCTTGCCTTAAAAGCTGGATATATTGACCAATGGTTACTCCTGTAGCCGATTTGAAAAGTCGTGTAAGATTGCGTGGGCTGATAAAGATCAGTTCTGCCAATTCTTCTAGCGTTAATTTATGCTGCAGGTGTTTTGTGATATAATCTTGTACCTGATGTATGTGATGGTTGATGTGCTGTCTATTTTGCAGGTAAATACTATTTTGTACTTCCATACCATCTCTGCGGATGTAAACAACCATATCTTTTGCGACTCTACAGGCAAAAGCTACTCCATGTTGCTCTTCAACCAGATATAGTGCCAGATCAATACCGGTTGCAATGCCTGCACTGGTAAAGATTCTGCCGCTTTGTACGAAGAGCTTATTCTCAATGACTTTTAAACGGGGGTATTCTTTCTGTAAGGCTGCTGTCCATGCCCAATGTGTGGTGCAGTTTTGGCCATCTAACAGGCCGGAGGCTGCTAGAGCAAAAGCTGCTGTACAGATTGAACATATTGTTGCACCTTGTGCGGCTGCATTTTGCAGCCAGGGTATCCAGAGTTTGTCATCTGCTCTATTCCATTTGGCAATTTCCATCCCGGCCAGGACAACAATGTCTTCTTTTTCTACATGGATAGAATGTAGCGGCTCAACATTGGTAATCCCCAAACCGGATGAGGTTTGGGGATTTGGGGATGGTGATACATAATGGATATCGTAATGCTTCCCACAGCAGCCGGATTCATAGAAGACAGTAACTGCGCCTGCCAGATCCAGAAGATGCACGCTGTTGAATATGAGGAATATAACCCTGTTGGTTGCCATACTTCAAATTTATTCTTTATTAAAGGTGAACGTAGCGCCGTGCTGTTTTAATATAACTTGTTTCTGAGCAGGGTTAAATTCAAGAGCAACTCCGATTTGTTCAGACTTGAACTTGTTTTTCTCACTAGCTTCCAATGGAAAGGCGGATTGTCCGGTTGCTTGTACGACTAAAGTCTTATCGTTTTTGGTTACAGTAAGTTTTAAAGGGATTTGCTGACTGGCATATACGCCCAGATATTGGTCCAATTCTTCACTGGAAACTTCAATAGTAGCAAAATTTGGGATCTCAAATGGTTTATTATAGACGCTGCTTAGCAATGCAATCATAATCTTATTGTTATCGTACTTTGACCCATTTGAAGTCAGAGCTACTGCAGTTTTATCAGATGGGAAATAAGAATAAACTGAAGTGAACCCATCTATCCCACCAGTGTGTCCATAGCTCCATTTATCATAGAAAGGAAATTTGAAAAGGCCCATTCCAATGCCGTCCTTTATCGTTTCCATTTGTTCTAAGCTTTTAGCTGATAGGAGCTGCCCTCCAAATAAAGCTTCTGCAAATTTGGTTAAATCAGTAGGAGTAGAGACAACGGCCCCTGCACCCATAGGAACGGACATATCCGTTTCTGGTTCTTTGTTCCAGCTGTTTACAAATTTATAGGAATTACTTTCATTGTTTTTAAGGTTTATTTTTCCACCATAGAATGTGTTCTTCAGGTTTAGAGGTTTTATGATTTTTTCTTTTAGGATTTCAGAATAAGGTTGTTTATAAATCCTTTGTAAAATGAATGACAAAAGTACAAAGTTGGAATTACTATAGGAGGTTTTGCTGTCAGGTTCAAAATCACTCCCTCCTTTTATAATAATATCAGTAAGTTCTTTTTCAGATTTTTTTGTTGTATTCCATTGTTGATATTCTTCATCATCAGTAAAATTATGAATTCCACTTCTGTGGTTTAGGAGCTGAGCAATGGTAATCTTGTCGGCGTTTTTTACATTGGGAAAATACTGGTTTATGGTCTCTCCGAGTGTCAGTTTACCTTCTTCAATGGCTTTGAAAATGAGAACTGTTGTAAAGGTTTTGGAAATGGAACCAATCCTGTATTTAGTGTCTTTATTAGATTTGGTATGATTTTCAATATCAGTATATCCAATGGCTTTTGTATAAAGCAATTGACCATTCTGTGAAATGGCTACACTACCCATAAACTTATTGTTGTCTTCGAGCGTTTTGAAATAAGCATCTAACTTAGATTTGTCAATGTTTTGTGCGTATGAAAATGATAGGGAAAAAATAAGTGGGATTAAGGTAAGCAGGTTTTTGTACATAGTTTTAGTGTTTATGGTGAAAACGATTTTTAATCTTGAGTAAAAAAGTGAGCAGAAGATACAATACAATAGTGAGGACGATCATTACCGGAATAAACCAGTTTCCTAAAATCTCATGACCTGGATAATTTGATGACATTCCCAGAATAAAGGTTGATCCCTTTTTATAAAATAAGCCAACGCGATCCGGCATGAAGGTCTTTGCACCAATTAAGAAAATAAAAGCAAACAGGCACAGGTAGAGGAGAAAGAATATAATATAGCTTAAGCCATTACCAATATTTAAAATGAGCGCTTTGAAAATATGGATAGGATTGAATGTTCTTGTAGCCTGTGTCAATTTTTTATCTGCTACAAGAGGCTTTAGAACCTCTTCAGGACTTCCTAATTTTTGAAGAATGTCCAGAAGCTGTTCAATTTCATTATCAGACCTCTTTTGGCTGAAATTTTCATAAATATGACTGTTTAGCTCCATCATAATTTCCAGCTGGTCTTCTTTAGATAAGGATTTTGTTGCCCTTTGGATCCGGTCTAAATATTCCTGGTAAATCCGTATGGATGATTTATCTGTAAATGGTATTTTGGTTAAGTTCATTTGGATATTTTTAAGATGGAGTTGTTGAGTTCGTTCCAATAAGTATTCATTGATTTAAGTGTAGCTACACCCTCATCGGTAATGTTATAATACTTTCTCGGAATTCCTGAATCCTGCTCAACCCATTTTGAAGTGATGAGATTTTCCGCTTTTAGTCTGTTCATTAATGGATATAATGTTCCTTCAGCAATTTCTATGGCCGTATTCTTTTTAATTTCACTAATCAGGTCGTAACCATAGTATTCCTTCCCATTTTTTAAAATGTTCAATACAATAAAGGTGAGCGTTCCTTTTTTTACCTGTGAGATCCATTTATTTATAAACTCCTGATTCATGCTGTAAATATATAACAAAATACATAGTATAACAATGTATTATTGCATTGTGATTTTATACCATACAACGTTTGTTCTAAAACGATGTTTTTTTCTGATTTACAATACTTAAAAATAAGTAGTAAGAATAAGTAGGAAAGGATGCCCCCCTAATGTTGACGCGGCTATATCCTGGATATCAAAGGTTCTTCCTGGAATTAAAAGTACTTATCAATTATTTAGCTTTTCTTATAAAATCCAGGACGAATCTTTTCCGGTTTTCGATGGAGTCCTTTGGGATGTCAATGATTTGATAATTATAACTTAAGTAAGTCTCCTTCATTATATTGTAAGTCATTTTTGCTTCCTGCCAGGTTTGCTTTCTTTCACTGTCTGTTTGATAAATCTCCTGCCATGGGGGTAAAATAAAAACGTTTTTGTTGTACCGATAGGATTGAGCGATACTGTTGATTTCAAAAGAAATTTCTTTTTCTATGATTTTTGAATAACAAACTGAATCTGGAATCCCCCGGTCAAAAAAAGAAAGGGATTCAGAATTTTGGTTCTGTATTTCTATATAGCTTTTTAAAGAAGCTTCGAGCATTAGCTTCAGGTATAGTTCTTTATCTTTCCATGGCAAACCTGTTCCATTAGTTTCCATTTGTTGTTTAATGATTTCTCTGGCGACTTCAGGAATAATCTGGTGGCCTTCTTTTTGAAGTTCATTGAGAAGAGTCGTTTTTCCAACTCCAGGACCACCAGTTATGATATAAAAATTTTCATTTTCGAGTTTCATTGATATAATATAGGTTTACAGTTATTTCAGCTCCAGTATTTTTACTTCAAATGGCTGCAGGCTTAACGTGATTTTATCATCACTAGCCATCTTTTCTTCCTGATGCTGAGTCAGTACATTCCATACTGCATAGGTTTGTCTTTCTGATGTAGGTAACTCTAATACATCTTTAAGGCTAAAAATGATTTGTTTGGTTTGTGAAGAAGGATTTCGCCAGGTTAAAATCCCTTCTTTTTTATTCCATGCTGCAAATCCGTAAATCTCCTCTTTGGCTGGATCTCCGCCTACCCAGTGCACATCTGATAGGACGTGTTGATGCTGTTCTGACCATTTCATTGCCCTGGCCAATTCATTCCAGGTTTTGTTGTTCAGCAAGTGGGGATTAATGTAGAGTTCCTGCATGCCTGTTCCATTGCTGAAAAATTCCCATATATCTTCTGTGATGCCTTTATCATCATTGGAAAATTCTGCACCTATACCGTTTTCATTGTTCACCACTATTCCGTGATACATTAGT
>NZ_DATMRL010000119.1:0-23961 GCF_035566355.1 Pedobacter sp. | reverse complement strand
CTCAGCATAAAAGCTCTCGCAAAGCCTCGTGTTTCTCCGGGAAAATTGTTTTTAATTTTAACTCCATAACTTGGTCCATTTAGGCCAATTAAAATATTAGCATCTTGAGCTTTTGCTGCTCCAATGGTAACAACTAATAATAAAGCGCTGAGTATCTTTCTTTTTGACATCTTGTTTGGTTTTAAGATGCTAAGTAAAATAAAATCAGTGCGATGGGGTTGCACTAAAGAAAATGTTGATAACTTTTTTAAATGGGTTTTGAGTGCTTGTAAAAGCTATTTGAAAGGGGTAATTTGTTGACCTGTGGGATATGCTGCCAGTTGGTAACTGGTTTTATTTGGTAAAAACGAAACAGCCCTTCTGGAATGACCAGAAGGGCTGTGAGAAATTTGAAGTATCATCAAGACTAAAATATTAATCAATTTTGATCTCCTATATTCTCTTTTCAATCCTATATTCATCATTAATTAAGACGGTGCTACTATCTAGCCGTAAAAATCCATATGACTATTAGAAAAACTGCTTAATATCATAATTCGCAATAGTATCTGCCAATTCTAAAGGGCTGATCCCACTATCATTCTTATTGTTAGGATCTGCATTTTTTGCAAGTAGAAGTTGTATCATCTCACCTCTACCCTTAGAAGAAAATGTAGCCCTCCAAAGCGGCGTGTTTCCATAATCATCTTTTACTTCTAAGTCTGCCCCTGCTTGAATCAATAGATCGGCGATCTCGGGTAAATCCTCCTGAGCTGTATAATGCAAAGGATACCAACCTTTATTATCTTTAAAATTTAAATCCGGTAATTCCTTTAATAACATTACAACAACTTCTTTTGATTTAATCAATATAGCATGAAAGATAGCACTACGGTTATATTTATCTACTGCGTTTATATTGTCTTTTGTTTGCCATCGCTGAACTTGATCTGAATCTCCACGATAGATTGCCTTAACAATTTCTTCAGGCAATTGATATAACCGATCTCCTTTCATATTTTTTTAGATATCAATATAACATTCCTTGGCTTATCTGGATCTGGAACATAACCATTCGTTTATTTGTATCTTATTAAAGTTATTTCGTTGCCAAATATTTCAAGATAGCCATTCACTTCTTCATTCTCAAAGAAAACAAGGTTTCGATCATCTACTGTCTTAATAACCGCGGGATTATATGTCCAGATACTTTTGTCGGAGATCTTATTCATAGTTACAAATTTTCCATTTTGAATTTTAGCCAAGAATGTTTTGTGGAAATCTGTTATGATATGAAATAGTTCTTCTTTATATAAAAAGCTCGCAAGTGTCAAGACGCCAATGCTGTCTACTAGCTTGCGTGTCCCTAATACAGATTTAGATTCGTCATCACCAACATAACGAATTTTTTTTCCCTTTACTTTACGAGGTTTACTAAGTTGAAAGGGGCTCATTGAACTAGGATTTTCTATTTCAATAATCTCTGAGGATCCACTCAGATGTGCTAATGTATTCGTCACGATATATTTACCGAATAGCTTGTTTACCACAACAGGACAGGTCGAACTGCAGCAATACTCAATTCCAGTTTTCTTATTCTTGAATATAATAGATCCTCCCCATTCGCCACTGCATGTTTTCCTGACGACATAGTCATTGTCCTCAAAGAAAGCGGGGTATGCTTTATTAAAGTCCTCCGGAGACTTTTTTTTCATTGTCGAATCAACAACTTCCTTAATACTAAATATATTTTCCTGTGCACGAGAGGTACAAACAGCGATAAAGATTAAAAAGATCGCGTAGATAAATTTCATCATTTTGAGCATACCACAAGATAATGAAATCTAGTTATCTCAAAAGAGGGAAATTAATATTCGACTGGGTTTTATAACCACAGGCAAAGTAAGTGATCTCGACGGGAATCGAGTAGCAATTAATTATATATCAAAGAAATAACCCTGATAAAAATAAATAAACTGCAAAACATAAAAAATTAGGGTGAGCGAGGATACAACTTTCAATTCTAAATATTTTTTTTCTGGATTTATAAAATAGAGGAAAGTCCAGTATGACAAGATATTTAACAAGAAAAGCATCACGTCTAAGATCAATTCCGACCTAAAATGATTAGATGCTGAACCAAATCCAAGCATATACCCGATAATAATATATATCACCCTAAATATAATTACTATCAGAAAATATATGATTAACCTAAAAAATATTGACTTTTTCACTTTTATTAATTTATCGGCATTTCCTAAAAGTACAAGGACAAACCCATGATGTTGTTTGCTTAAGATAAGATGGATCTAATTTAGAGTTCCCGCCTTACTATTTCTTCTCAATGACAAGAGCCACAGAACTCTCGCCTAACGAGTTATACTCGTCATAATGCATGTGATAACCCATAGGAACGTCATCTTGTGCCAGCGACAGGAGTTGCTTTGCCAGGGATATTAATCCTGCTTTATTGGCCGAAATTAAAATTTCATCATTACTGATTTCCGTCTTAATTTCAAAACCATGCTCCCATTCAGATTTTAGCCCTTGATCTGAATATTCAGGTATCGTTATTTTTATTTCCATATAATCATTAAAAACATTACAAAGCACCATCATTCATAATTTTAAGAAGTGGAACTCACTCAACATCATACTCAATCGCCCCAAAACCTATAAATTCAGATACAAAGCATACTCTTCTTGAATCATTCCCTGGGAAACAAATTTATCCGTTGAAGCGCCATATTCATTTACGGAAAAATCCAACGCCTCATCTTTAGTACTAAAGGTATTTATAACACCTAGCGGTTCATCGGGATCCAGAGTGGAAAACTCGTATATATCTATAAAATCATCGCTCCCCTCATCGAAAGATTCAATGTAAGCAACACTAAATTCATCATTACGATCCTTCTTAATACATAACCATTTTAAAACCGTATAATCTTCCTCATGTTTGTGTCCAAGCCACTGTTCAACTGTTTTGACTAAGCTCAAATTTGTTTTAAGTTGTTCTATATCTAGATATTTCATGTAGATTTTCAATTAGTAGTCATTTCCCTTCCCTCATCTTTTACGATCACAGTTATTTCTATGCAAATCAATATGATCTCTTCCAGGAAATGCAATGTTTAATTCGAATATATCAAATTTAGTTACCCCAAAACCTATATATTTAGAAAGAATTAGTCATACACCAACCAATGCCCATGCTGGATATTGATGAAGATATTTTCAACGCCAATTTAGAACTTACGAAGGCGTACTGTCGTTTGCAGATTGAGGGGGAAGTAAAAGATAATGCTAAGGTATTCAGAAGTTATAATCCAATGCTTGATGGCAAACCACTTTTCTCCTTTAAAACTGAATATTTCAATTTCGACATTGATCCGAATTTAAATCACTGTACATTAACAACCTGGGCAATTGATCCTCTCGACAATGAAAATACGGTCGACAATCTATTTGTTGAGCAATATATTGTATCAGGCACTTTCCTTAAGGAATAAAGCTTTGATACAATGTATTACATGATCGATTTTTCCGGTTAATTGGATCCATAGACACAAGTCGAGAGAAAATATCATTAGGCTATGAAGTTTAAAACAAACTGTGTCTGTCGGCACAGTTTGTTTCCTTTTTTATTATAACAATCTCGATATGATGTCATGCAATTAAGGGCAATCTATTAGATTATTGAATGTTCAATTATAAGGAGAATACCTTTTCATCTGCTCACTTAACAGATACATCGCATTCGATCCAATCTTAAAATTACAAAATCTTCCCTTAAATCATGGAGTTTCAATACCTTGATAGGGAATCAATCTTCTGGAAAGCCCTTCGCTATATTAGCTATATGTTCTTTCCACATACTACCTGTATATAAGCGTTTTAAAATAATTTTTGATCTTGCTGACAAATTAGGACCACTTAATGCCTCTTTTAGCAAATTATGAACATTTGGGTCATTGTATTTTTCCGCATATCGCCATTTTGTCTTCCAGCCATTAGGAAATAGCATAAAGAATAAAATATCATCACTAACTACTTTTTTATTAAACATTTTAACGCAGTAATTCGATAGTTCTAAATATTTATCATATTTCATTTTTTGAGCTGCAAAAACACATATCATTTTCTCACTCTCCGCATACTTCTTTTTTCCAATAACTCTAAAAAAATCATTATAATACTTATCAGAATTATCATAAATTATCATGAAATCTTTATCTCCATACATACGAATAGGGGGATCCCAAATTCCATTAAT
Source organism: Pedobacter sp. (assembly GCF_035566355.1). Classification (GTDB taxonomy): domain Bacteria; phylum Bacteroidota; class Bacteroidia; order Sphingobacteriales; family Sphingobacteriaceae; genus Pedobacter. The sequence goes on along the minus strand of NZ_DATMRL010000119.1, from coordinate 19,703 downwards.
CCTGTTATTTACTCTTCTCAATAAAGAATCAAAAGGCAAATTATCGTCGCTTTTTTCTATTTTCTTGGCATTTACCTTTTTGCTATAAATTGGCAAGCGTTTCTTATCTTTTGCATTACAGGATTGAAAAATATTTAGTATAAATATTATTAAAATCAAATTATGAATCTTGTATAACATAATAGTTTTAGTTTTCTAGTTAGTATATCCAATATATCTTCTAAAGATTACTTTAGCCCCTGGTGGCACCCCTCCTCGGAAATCAAAGCCACTTTTATTGATTTGGTGGGTGGAATCACTTGTTCCCACGGCAGTGCTTTTCCCGGTGGCTACTGCGGCATGACCCGTTGCATCACTATATCCAAATGAATATGCTGCTATATCCCCACGCTGCGGTGTAACTCCAGGTTGTAGAACAACCCAACCTTTCACAAAGGAATTTTCTTTACCCCATTTGCCTGCTTGAAGTGGATATCTACCAGTGTAGTCATTAGTAGGAGCAACTCCTCCTCCTTCTTTAATCATATCTGAGACAAAAAGATTACATTTTTCTATACCACTAGAAAAATCACCCTTCTTGTTTTCCAAATTCCAACTCTTGTCTCCTATATGAGATTCTGCTGCGTCACCAATCTTATTTCTTACATCGGCTGTATTAGCAAAATTCTCATTATCAATTTCATTACTTAAGTATGAATTTGAAAGACTATTATCACGTAAACCAAGTTTTGTAAGACTACTCATTTTAGCTTCAAATGATTTCCTTTGATAATCCCGAACAGTAACCTGTCTATCAATACCGTCGTTAGTGCCAGCTATTTGCTCTCCTTGTTCATTTAGGTAGTCCGTTGGTGGCACTGCGTCCATTCCATCTGGATCAATAAACCTAATTGGATTGTTATTTCCATAAACATAAGGAGAGAAACGCCTGCTCTTCTCACTTAACGGATCCACTACATTCCACCTTCCTATCTCCGGATCATAAAACCTTGCTCCATAATCAAGCTGTCCATCCTTATTAGGAGCACTAAACTCCGATTGCAACTCCTTGCCGTTATAAAGATACTTGTTCGGTCCATCTTTTGCAACCAAGGTTTTTCCAAATGGATAATAATCGGTTCGCTGTAAAACTTCCAAAGCAGCACTAGGATTCTTGTAGAAGCTCAACCGTACATTACCCAAATGGTCCGTCAGATTATACTCAAAACTGTAAGTAGCTCCACTTCTTCTGGCCAGGCCTTCGTCTGTATGGATGATATCGATATTGGTACCATCGTACTCTATTCCACTAACATAATCCCGGATTGCTCCATTGCTTATTTTTCTCAGCTTAGTACCAGTGGCATTATAGGTATAAGCCATGGTTAAACCTAATTTGCTGGCTGTAGCTGGTAAGTTCAACTGGTTATAGGTTAGGGTTACTCCTGTCCTTCCATCTACTTTGGCATTACCATTGCCGTCATAAGTGTAAAGCCCTGTGGCCAGTCCACCAGTCACCTGCTTCAACTTACTGCCTGTACCGGTATAGTCATAAGTTCCTAAGGTTCCGTTTCTGTTTAAACTGGCAATGTTACCCATCACATCATAAGTCAGCACTTCACTCATCACAATGCCTGTACTGGTTCCGCTGAGTAACCTGTTCAGCTTATCATAGCCATAGGTAAAAGTATTGGGATTGGATCCATTAACCCCCCAGCTTTGATTGGCGATATTTCCATTAAACTGAGCTGTGGTACCATCCTGGTATTTCAAATCATAGCTGAACTGCGGGGAAGTATAAGTCTTTGTCCAGCCTCTTTCATTATAGGCATAAGTACCTGACTGAAGGAAATTCGTGGTATCGCTGCTATGTACTGATTTCTTGATTACTTGCCCTAGTTCATTGTAGGACATCCTATTCAGGGCAATCTCTGGTGCACCATTGATCGATTCCCAGGTGGCCAGTTTTCGGCCCATATGGTCCAGGTCATAGCGGGTCGCGATGGTGGTGGTCGCTCCATTTCCAGCGTGGGTACGTTTGCTGGCTTTCAGCTGTCCAATGAAATCATAGGTATTGTCCACCACATCAGTTCCATTTACATGGTTTTGGCTTTTGCTTTGGATCACCCGGCCTTCATCATCGTAGTAATTGACCATTAAAAGCATGGTGGCTGTTCCAAGGGTATTCACCTTGGTTCCGGTAAGTAGGGTCTTGGTACGGGCAGCAGGCATTTGATCTCCTGTTGGCAGACCAAAGCTGTTCCCTGCAAAAGAATAGTTGTCATAATAACTGATCACCTGGGGCTCTGTAGCTGTTCTTGGAAAAGCGACATTGCTATAGTCTGAGTTTGCAGCATCCGGCCTGCTTTCCCAAAGGCTGTTGGTCAGTCCATCGGTACTCACTTCAGTTTGCATTGCCGGTCTGGCCAGGGTACGGGTATATAATCCGGTAGTGATCACCCTGCCGAAAGCATCATACTTGCTGTAGTTCCATTTTCCCGATCCTCTTTGCAGGGAATCCTGGCTCAGCACCACCTGATCTAGGGCATTGTAGACCATGTATTCCCAGCCTTTTCCGGGAACCTGTTTTTCGGTTAAGCGTTTGCGGCCATCATAGTGGTAACCATAAATGAAGTTCTTAAAAACCGCATCACTTTCTGTAAAACTGTTGGTTCTGGAGCCGTTCTCATTTACTGCCGGAGGCAATACATAGCGCAAGTTCCCCAGGTCATCATACAGATAATAGGTAGACAGGCTTTTGGTATCGGTTTCCCATACTCTTTTGAGCACCACATGATCATTAAAGTCTTTGTATTCATCCACAGTACCCCCGTTTCCACTCACCCAGTTTTCGTCCTTGCTCTTGGTTTTATACAGTTTGCCATTGACATAGGGTCCTACTGATGAGGCGCCAGAAGAGTTCACTGTCCACAGTTTAACCGTATCAGCGGCTGCATTGATTCCATATTCACTCACCACTGTTCTTCCCGTTGTAGCCGTGCGGCTGGCTGCAGGCTGCCAAGCATCTCCTGGTGCCCCTTGCTCAACAACTCGGTTTAAAGGACTGGCTTCAAAGACCGTAACTGAAAAAGGTTTGGTTGTGGTTTTGATACCGGCCGTACCGGCGTAAAAGGCCGCCTGCCCAGCACCAGTTGTTAAGGCGTCGGTGCGGTAAGCACCTCCATTGCTCACCGCAGCATAAGGCTCATATTTCACGGCTTCTCTTCCAAAAGCATCATAGGCTATGGGGGTAACCATATCCCGAAAGCCTGGGCTTCCCTGTACAGTTACTGTTTGAAGAAGCCTTCCTAATCCATCGATATATTGGACGGTCTGGTTAACATCACAAGTGCTTAGGTCTTGTCGGGTGTCACCATCAGTGAGAATCCCTTTCTTCTTAAAGGTTTTAGTTAGGATGTAATTTTGGTTGGCACTTACCGTATTTAAAGTATTAATCGCCGCGACACACTTTTCAAAACTCAGTCCGGTCGTATAGATCCGTACCGTTTTTCCCGACGGGATGTAAAACCCGGGCTTTAAGGTAACGCTACCGCGAGCAGTAATTTCAGTATCATTATTATAGACAGATACCTCTCTGTCCTGCTCCTGTTGGGCATTGGCTTGAATACAATTCAATGTTAGCAAAACAAGAATGCTGAATATATGATATAAAGTAGTCTTTAACGTGTTTTTCATTTTAGGGGCGTTAGATTTGAAAGCCATATATGACTGCCTATTTTTATTTATTCTTTCCATAATTCTAGAGGTGTTGGGCAGTTATATAATAATCGCTATTAACAGTTACATCAAATGAAATTTTACTCGCTGAGGAGGTCGGCACTGTTCGAACGTTCCCATTTAAATTTATTAAATAAGATTTTCCCGCTTCTGCCATCGTATCCCAACTTAAATCCAGCCTATATTCTCCAGCAGGTACAACTGCATTTCTTTCGGGATTAGCACCGGCAATTAAAAGATAACTTTTATTAGTAGACTTATTAACTAGATACCCTACGATTGTCCAGGCAGGTGTAGATATAGACGTTGCAGTAACTGTATAATCGAATGGAGCACAAGTTCCGTTAGCATTGGCATAGTTCTGGCCATTAGCTGCTATATCCGCATCAGCTAATGCATTCGCTGACGCAACGCCTTCTGTTGATGTATATTTGCCTTCCGCAACCGTGTAGGTAACCAAAGTTCCTTGTCCTTCTGTACATTGTTTTGTAAAGACCACACTTTTCGCATCATTCTTATAAAGAACTAATATCTCCTTATAGTTATATCGGAAGTTTTTTATAATATTTTTATTTTGATCTTTAATATTCTTTAAACGTTCAAAATCATCGTATTCGTAGTATGAAATTTGATTCTTCTCATCCATCTTACTAGTCACTCCAACTACCGGTTGATAGGAGTAAGTACTAATCATCGCGTTAGGCAATCCAGCTTTTAAAGGCAGAATAAAATTGTCAATATCATTTCTATCGGGCTTTGGAAGATTACCAAAAACTCGGATATTATCCGCTCCCAGAATATTTTCAATTTCAGATATATCTGCATTTTTTATTTCTGCGATAGGGTATTGCTGATTATAACTATATAAAAAAGAGGTTTTAGGCCCTCGCTCATAAGAAAAAGTCAAAATATTTCCCTTATTATCATAAGAGTGATAGTTTAATCTATTTTCTGGATTATCCTGCATGAACTGACTTCTAACAGCATTGGGTAAGATTAAACTTGGATTCTTTGGCCAATTAGTAGCATAATCAGTAAATGTCTTATTTAATAGTGTTTCACCTTTATACTCTTCCTTTTGTACGACAACTCCGATCATATTCCTTGATTGCATAGTCCGATAAGGAATAGTGAATCCTAATGAAACCATATCTTTAGGATACAAATATTTTATTGAGTAGGAGTCACCCTTACTATCAATATAATCTTCTTTTTTCTTTTGCTTATCTGAATTATCATAAATAAAATTTGAAATTTTCGTGGTTTTATTAGTGCCGCCATCTGGATCAAAATCTGTCTCTGTTTTCTTACTATTCGTAATCCACTGACATACAATATCATAGCCAAACAACATTGCCCCCCCAGTTATAGACGAACCATAGATATAATTTCTCACCAAATCGGAACTTTGTACAGAATACTCAAAATCAGTTCTTTTAATAGGAAATTCAAGACCACCTTTAGTAGTATAACTGGTTCTTGACTTTAGTAATCCATTAAGGTTATTATTATTGGTTGGTACCCTTGGATATATTTGAGAACTGGCCAATGAGTAATTATTGAACTCATCTACTGTTTTTAATGTGGAATTTATTCCGACATCTTTTATTGTCACCAAATCATAGCCAACAACATTTCCCTGAGCGTCTCCACTAATTGGTACGGATGAACTGGAATAGAAAATATCGCTATAATAACGTATAATTGTTCCATAATACTGTGCACATCCCCCCACTCCGGTATTTTGATAACTTGAAGCTGTATTATTTGGCATATGATAATTAATATTTGACATAATCTGCCCACTTGAGGAAGCAACACCCCCATTATTTTTATTATAGTCAAATTCCTTTTTCAGATAAGGTTCAGAGGGATTATCTAAACTTGCAGTTGTTATGCTTTTAATACGAACACCCGCTCCAATTAGGCCTGTATTAGCACTGTTAGATGAAGTCCAAGCTAAAGTTGAGCCTAAATTAGAGAAATCGTTTATTTCAAAAACAAAAGTCGCTTTTCCAGTTGTTGGATATATTAGACTCTCCAACAAGCCCGCTTTGACATAAGTAGAATTTGGATTTTTAGATGTACTAGTGGGAATAATACTATTTTCAGTAGAGCCATTAAAATATCCCCAGTGGTCACTAGCTTTCGAGTCTTTATCTGGCAGAGTTACATTGTTGTAATACAAGTCATATCTACCTGTTTTTTTGTTGCCTTCACCTATTTCATAAAACTGATCAAATTTTAAGCGTTTTGATAATGTATTATCTCCGGAAGAGGAGCTGAAGTAACTTTGAGAGAAATTGAAGGTCCTTAAAAGGTCATATCCACTTGAGTTTTGACTATACAATTTAATATTGGATAGTCTTGCCGCATTCCCTGTAGTACATTTTAAATCGATCCGATCTAAAACGGAATTAAACTCCATTTTTCCATTTGGAAATATTATTTCCTTTAAAATCTGGGTATTAATCTTTACATTATGAGTTGTAATAGTACTTTCATTTGCATATACTTCACTAAATGGTGGATTATAACAGCTAATAGGAACAGAAGTAGAATATCCATTTTTTTTAATGTAGATATAATCAACTGTCGGTACACATATAATTTGTGGACCTGAATTATAGTTAAATGTTACTTCTTCTGTTGTAGGATACGTTATCTTACTTAAAAACCACGACGATGTATAATTTGTACTATATGAATTTCCACTGAACCGGCCTTGGGAGATTATATCTTCGTTGGTTATTTCCGCAATATTAAATTGATATACCGTGCCATATTTATCTGTTACTATCCAATAACTGTCATTGATTAATTTTATATCCAAAACATCATCGTCATAAGACCCAATAAATTTTATTGAATACGGTTTATTTACGTCAGAAGAATAATCTATTAAGAACTTTCCTGAAAATCCTAAAAAGTTAAAATAGAACATATCAGGCTCCTTGTCTGTACCATCTCCCACAATCCCATGATTGCTGTATTTGTAATAACCCTTAGAAGACAAGTCGTCAAAACCTTTCTTAGTTCTAGTGATTACGCCACCCGAATTTAAAGTCCAACCAAGTCCAATCCATGAAGCTTCCTCATTAACTTTAAATCCTCCTGCATGATAACTAAGGTTTACGGGTACAGTATTTTTCTTTATCTTAATATCGTAAATCGGTATACTAATATTTGGAATCCCCGTGTATGTTGACACCGGTATATCTCCGTATTTACCCATAGAAGCAGCATTTGGAGCTGGTGAAATGGGTGACTCGAACTTGACCACATTTGTCTGTGCTTGGGAATTAAAACACAGAAAGTATGCCATTAGGATTAATAGTTGTTTTTTCATTTGGGATTTTATATTTTTTATTTAGAATCTAACTTATTTGAGATTTCCTCGTTTAAAAATCTCATTGGTGAACTTCAGTTTATCTGTTTTTAGTTCTTTCACCTCCTTTTTAAGTTCAATCAGATATAAAGTCAACTCTTCGATTTTCTTAAGCAGTTTCGCATTCATATCCCCGACCTCAATTCCTTCAGCTTTTACTTCAGCTTCAGAGGGAATTCCGGGTAAATGACCTTTTTCTTTGATATGCTTTTCTGTTTGCTCCAGCGTTGGAAGTTTATAGTCTTTTTTAAAGACATAATCAGCCCAGTTTGCGGTTTCTACCCTCACCTCTTTGGTTCGGATCTTGCCATTTACGGCGAGGTCATAGTCTCCTGGGGAAGTTGTTTTTATGCCTACTTTCCCAGCGAAGTATCCCTGTTCAGCAGATGCATTCTGTATGCCTAATATTGCTGCGATAGAAGGTTCGTTTCCGTTGACAACTTCTACACGAGGACCGTAGAGATATAAGCGGTCATCTGTATTTCTGTCATAGAATAAAAAAGATCGGTGGTTTGTACTGGTAGCGCCAACAGGGAATTTGAAATCATTCATAGCACTAACTTTTTCTCCGGTAACACCGTCATAAATACCGCCATAACTGGTTGTTGAAGCATCTCCACTTCCGTGTATATAGCCCACCAGTAAATACCATCTGTCTAATTTTGGAGGTTTACCGTACCAGAAGTATGGATTTGGATCTGCTACGCCTGCCAGGTTTAATACTCCCCCACATCCTAAATACGCTGTTCCCGTAAAGGAATTGGTCATTTTTATCCAGACCATATACCGATACGTATTATTGTGATTAATTCCAAACGCAGTTGTGGTCCATCCGCCGTCGGCATCATAATTCCCATCGGGTTGAGCCTTCCATAAAACGACTCGTTTTCCATTAGGTCCTTCCCCCCATTCACGAGTGCTTTCAGAATCTAATCCAGCTTTGGTAAAGATTCCAGTGCTACCTTGCCCTGGTATCCAACTTTGCAAATCCAGCAGATTTTGCGCTGAGCTTTGTTTAGAAAAAAACAAACTGGCCAATAATAGGCCTGTTACAGGTAGTAATGATTTCCTTCTCATAATAATTGGTTAATTTGATTTTGCTTTTAGTTCTTTTACCTCTTTTTTAAGTTCAATGAGGTATAAGGTTAGTTCTTCGATTTTCTTGAGCAGTTTGGCATTCATGTCTCCGACTTCAATGCCTTCAGCTTTCACTTCTGCAGCAGAAGGAATTCCGGGTAAATGACCTTTCTCTTGTATATGCTTTTCTGTTTGTTCCAGAGTTGGAAGTTGGTAGTCTTTTTCAAAGACATAGTCTGGCCAGTTGGCTGCTTCTATTTTGAGTTCCTGGGCTCTGATTTTACCGTTTACGGAGAGTTTTTCTTTCGGAATGACCGTACCTATACCTACATATCCATTTTGTAAAATTGTCATTCGAGTAGTATATACCTGACCATCATAATCCCCGATAGTAAGTTTACCTGGTAATGTGGTTGTTCCTTTGGGAAAATAAACACTATGTTCATATGGTCCGCCCCCCATGTCAGTCCCTAATCCCATCCAGGCATTTGGATCAGCATCCAAACCATACACCTGTAACCTTGGACTACCTGAATTCCCTCCTCCAATCATTAATGCCGGCGCAGATGAATTCTTTTGAATTGTAAATCTATATGAAGGTGTTATGGTGCCAATTCCAATATTTCCATTTGGCAGAAAACTCATCATAGGAGTAGTATAATTCTGCCCTATATAGCCGTAGGTCGGCGTACTGACGCCATTGGTAACCATTCCATTTACTCCAAATCCAAAAAAATCTGCGGAAGCATCCTGATTGCTCAGCATAAAAGCTCTCGCAAAGCCTCGTGTTTCTCCGGGAAAATTGTTTTTAATTTTAACTCCATAACTTGGCCCATTTAGGCCAATTAAAATATTAGCATCTTGAGCTTTTACTGCTCCAATGGTGAACACTAATAATAAAGCGCTGAGTATCTTTCTTTTTGACATTTTGTTTGGTTTTTAAGATGCTAAGTAAAATAAACTCAGTGCGATGGGGTTGCACTTAAGAAAATGTTGATAACTTTTTTCTATAACCTTTAGAACGGCAAATGCATATCAGGGTGACGTTATTGCTTAGAAAACTTAATCAGCTTTATTCCTGCTTTTTAACTCCTTTATTTGTTGTTCCAGTACGCTCATTTTTGTGTTTTGCTGAATCAGATATAAAGTCAGTTCTTCGATTTTCTTCAGCAGTTTTGCATTCATGTCTCCGACTTCAATGCCTTCAGCTTTCACTTCTGCTGCAGAAGGAATTCCTGGTAAATGGCCTTTTAACTTGATGTGGTTTTCTGTTTGTTCTAGTGATAGAAGTTGATAGTCCTTCTCAAATACATAGTCTGGCCAATTGACTGCTTCAATTTTGAGTTCCTTAGCTCTGATATTGCCATTTACAGAGAGTTTTTCTGTTGGGGTTGCCGTACCAATACCTACGTTGCCATTTCCAGAACCATTAGATTGAAAGCTGAAGCCTCGTTCAGGATCTATGAAAAACGTTGAATAATTAGCCTCGTCACCTTTAACTGAACTTTGTAAACGAAATCTGTTTTTCGCACTCGTTATGTTATTCCCTCTCTGCTCAATGTAACCACCGATACCATCTTCCCCTGAGTACAGGTAATTTTCTGCTTGACCTCCCCATCGAATGATTCCATTAACATGTAATGGGGCAAGCGGATTTGTTGTTCCAATACCAACATTACCAGTTGAAGGAAGGGTATTTTGGCCATAGGAATAAATAAATCCCAAGGCAAACACGAATGTCAAAAGTGTTTTTTTCATATAAAAGGTTATAAAGAGGTTATCGCGATAGCTGGGCACTAAGTAAAATAAACTCAGTGCGACCACACTGCACTAAAGAAAATGTGGATAACTTTTTCAAATGACCGTCAAAATCCAAGATTCAACACCGAAAAAGCTAATGAAAAACCAAGAAGTTCCTGTATCCCAACTTGGTAACGCAAATGGGTTATTTAACGCACTTTACTAAAGCGATCACCCTGAAGTGCTGGAATTGAAAAAACTATGTTTATTCGTACATTTTTGCAGCCAACAAAATATCTGCAAACACCTTCCAATCTACATTGTCAGGTATCGGAAGGTTATTATTGATATAATAACCATCCATATCATCTGTCCAACTTGCTATTGCTTTTAAATATTCAGGCAATGTTTTATTTTCCCAATCTTCTGAGTTACTTTTTAAATCCTCCAAAAGAAAATGGATGAAACTTATAAAGTCAGCCTTGGTTTTAATACTATTTACAACATTCATAAAATTCATTTCTGAAACTATTTAACAATCATCATTTAACCTCCACCTAATTTTAATACAACAGAAGTTGCTCCATGGTGCTGATCGATTTTTCTTAACTGCAACTGCCATTAGCTCCTTAGTTTTTCTAATTACTTCAAGTATCAGAGGCAATCAGTATATTTTACTTTCCGCTTTATTTAAAAACAAGACTGTAAAATCATAAAACATCTATCTAAAAATGTATATACATATATTTAGAAATAAGATTAGCCCGATTCTGATATAATGGTTCTCTTTATAGATTCCCCAGGTCTTTCTATTAAACAAAAACAACAAAATTGACATCAAAACAATAAACTGCAATACATAGAAGAAAACTTCATAGCCACTTCGTAATAAAATAACAGCAATACTTAAAAGGCAAATTGAATACAGTACTCCAGAAATTATAGAAAACAAGGCATGTTTTTCATTTTTTGTTGAGAACATAAACCAACCAAAGAACATATAGTAAAAAGCAAGTAAGCAGAGCATAAACAACGAGGGCACAACAGAACTATATTCTACTATAACGGTGAATATAGTTGTTAAACCAAAGAAAATTTCTTCCGGTCTAAATCTCTTAACAAGATTACTAAAAAGTGTTTTTATAAAATGAGCAATTGTATTCATTAGTATTTTAATTGGCCAAATTTTTCTAAATAGATCCACAAAAATTGATTTTAACTAAGTTGTATTTTTCGGGAGTGTCTTATCTTTTAAAGAGGATAAGACATCATTAGAACTTTTAAAAAAGTCGAAGATCGAAGATTGAAAATAAAACTTTGAGCCATCATTCAATATAAGACAGAATGTGGTCGACAATATTCCCGCATCTACATCCTTTACTTGATCTTTTGAAATACTCTTTTTATAAAAAGCGTTTTTAATAACCAATTTATCTCCAGCATCATAAATATCAAAATAGGAAAAACCATTTCTGACTATTAAAAACACCACAGTATCAAAGATCAACAAAATAGGAATCTTGTCTACAGTTAAATACCTGATCATCATATATGAGAAAAAAATCGCTAACGGCAGAAGCAATATCAACAATGTTAGTTGACCTAATATTGCTGAACGACCACTTATTCTAGTTAAACCCATTCTTTATTTTTATCTACCATTCAGAGAGAATTTAACTGTATCTCAACTCTCCCATATTACCTCAAAATCCTTTTCAGAAATGAAATCAGTTTGTACTAAATCTAAATCCTCAAAAGATTGATCATACAACATCGAATCTCCTACAACAGGATTATCGAGACTTATTTTTTTCACTTCCCCATCTATAATCTCAATCTGCCTCACAGCTTCATGACCACGAAAATGCAGATAGAATAAAACACCTTCTTCTTCCCAATACTTTTTCACATAAATATCTTCCATATTTTATATTCTAACAGGATTATCGAGATTTACTTTCCCTGGAATTATACAGCTTAACCGTTATCTGTAAATAATCAAAACTAAAATCATCGGCATCCAGGAACTGTTTAGCAAGAGCAGCATCATCTTTAATCAAATCACAAAATGCATCCTTTCGCTCCTTCCTGCTTCCGCCTAATAAGTTATTGGTTTTGATTTCAACGGCAGCAGCATCCCCTTTTACCGCATACCAGGTTCTAATACTGCTGCTTGCCATCCCACCATACTGGCTTTGAAAAGAAGTCGTTCTTACCAATTCATAGATCTGGATCTTACCACTTTCCACCCTTTTTAAAAAAAGATCTTTTTTCCCTCCCGGTATCCTTACCGGAAAATATTCAGATTTACTTTTATGGTAATACACAGACTTAAGCTGGTCCAGTTGAAACTTAACATTTGAACTGCTATCCGTCTGCCTAAACTTTAATACATTATCATTAAAACTATTTATTTTACCTCGCAACGTATCCTGTTGGAGAGTCACGATATAATCTTTTTGCGCAAATACACTTAAACTGGAACAAGTAGCGATAACACAGATTAAACACAAACGTTTAACCATTTGGCTGGAGGAATTCAGAGCGTTCATTTCTTATTTATTTTCTAAACCTCATTGATCATATTCACCCGATCAATAACTCCCGAAAGATAATAAACCTCTTCCAAACTCAACGACATTCCTCAAAAAACAACTACGAACAACAAAATATAGTTTCACGACTAAACCATTCAAAATTCCAGCTAAAATTAAATTAAAAGAATACCGAATAGTTCATTAAATTTGTTTAAACGCCACCTCAATGAAAAAAGACCAATATAAACCCGCAGGTAAAAAAGCAACTATTCTTCTTCTCAAAAAAATACTGACAACGCTACCCGAACTGCTGCAGGACATTGCTCCAGATGGATTTGAAAACTCCATATACCATCAGATTCTTTACGGCAACCTGGAAAAAGATTACATCAAATACAGAACCCTGCGCATCACCCAATACAAATGGTCTGCCTTCTGGTCAAGAAAACCAGTCTACACCCCAAAACTTTCCTTTGCCGATTTCAGGAAAACCTATAAACCCGCTCAACCAAACCTACCCGCAGAAATCCTTTCATTAACCGCCATGGTTATGGTGCCCATATTCTCCAAATACCACGTCATCTACGATGAAAAAGGACTTGACCACGGTCTGGTCTTTCAAAATTACTTTAATGAGTACTTCCTCAAAGCAGCCAACAGACTATCCATATTTAACAATTATCGGTTCAAGGAAGAAGACCTTTTTGACCGCTACATATATAACAATAACATTGACCTTGCCCCATTCTATTGCTTCATCTTCCGGAAAATAGAAGAATTCCAACTCCGTTTTTACTACGAAAGATCCTGGCCCGAATTTGACAGTTTTATAAACTGCCTGGAACAAACCATATTAGAGCGGAAAAAAACAGAATCCATTGAAGAATATAACCCCGAAGAAGCACTGCTCAAAGAAATGAGCATAGACCAGCAAACACAAGAACTGCAGTACCAAAGAAACCTGCAGTCTGCAGCAGAATGTATGGTGCCCTGCGAAATGGTCAGAGCATATGTAAGCGTACACGGGGAATATCCCGATGGCTATTTATAGAAAAATAAGCAAAGCATCACGCAGACGCTTTCTCTTTCTTTCTGCCCTCTATAGATAAAACCCCATCTCCTTCTATCAGGAAACAAATAAGCCCCAGAAGCACAGCACATGAAAACCAGAATTCTGAATAAGGCGCAAAGATATTCTGAGGAAGGTTCACAAAGAAAACAGCAACCAGCAGAATCGGCAAATTAAGCAAACAAAACATTCTGGTGTGTGTACCCAATGCTATAAGAAGCCCTCCAATAATGTGCAGCACAATAATCAAATGTGCCAATAAACTGATACTTAAAGCAGCACCAAGCTGAGTATCTTCCATTAAACGCGTAAATGCATGCAGATTTACAGCGAAAGAAACACCTTTCCAAATCAAGGTAATACCTAAAGCAATTCTGATGTAATCTAGCCAGGTTGGGTGATTCCGATCGCCCCAATTCTGAATCTTTTCAAATACGTTCATAGCATCTATTTTTGGTTAGATCAATATACGATTTTTATTTGAAAAAATAAGGTAAACAACTGAAGATCTTTAGAGTAACTCACATAAATGAGGTTTTTCTAAAACCGAACTTTAAACTCCCCGTTCTTAATTACGATAGAATCCAAAGGATTCTTAATATTATACAGCACCCCGTTCAGTCTCCCCTCAACAAGAGGCACCAGACTCCCTTTAATGGTTTCATAATTGGTAATCTGCACATGAAAAGGCTTTTTCTTTACATTAGCCGCATATATTTTCTGATCCGTCTCCGCCGGCCCGGTTTTCTTTCTCATCGCAATATAAGTACCCGTTACATTGTAATAATCATCTTTACCCGTAATGAAAAAAGTCTTCTTAGAGATATTATAGATCTGAAACTTTAAATCAGAAGCATACCCTTCCTTAAACGCCTCTTTAGGCACCACAACATTTACTTTATACAAATTGATATTGCTGCCCTTTGACATCCCAATACCAGTCCATTGTCCATTAAAAAGAGCTCTGTTTTTTTCCAGAGAGCTGTGCACAGTTACCGGTTTATCATTAATAAATGCGTAAAAATGCTGCGAAAAAACCTGAGCCTGCTGGTCAACCTCCGGATCTATTTTCTTGTTCTTTTCACAAGAAATTCCAATGATAGCGAAGATAACCAGAAATACAATCGTAGAAGTACATTTCATTGATGATCAGCTTGGTTATTTCAAACTTACAGAATAATTCGGATTTGACCAAGCAATAAACAAGAAAGCGTTCTAACCTTGGATGACATCAAGAGATACGCTCATAAAAAGCGAAAATTCTTGAAATTTAAAAAACGCTAACTTTAAAAAACACCCGTCAACTCTAATCAAAAAAATATTCAAAAAATAAATATACTGTACTGTTTTACAGTAATTTAAAAATTAAATATTCAAATAAAACGATGTGTTTTACAAAATAAAAGATAGTACTTTTATGAGCCACATACAGGAACTAAGCCAACAGTTCCAACAAGTTAATTTGAAAAATTATAGATTATCATTAATATGAAAATGCTACCAAACGTACATCCTGGTGAAATACTACAAGAAGAGTTCTTATCCCCATTGGGAATTACCCCCTACCGTCTCGCTAAAGAAACGGATATACCCCAAACAAGAATCTCTCAAATTATTAAAGGAAACAGACGAATCACAGCTGACACCGCAATAAGGCTAAGTCGTTTTTTCGGTAATTCAGTAAAGTTTTGGCTTGGTATACAAGATGATTACGATGTAAGAATTGAATTGGCTGAAAAAAAAGAGGAATTTGATCATATTAAACAATTTGTTTTGCACTGATGAACATGACCATTTTGTTGGTCTCAACAATATGGCCTAAAATTATAGTTTCAATGCCACAAAGCTAAGTTAATTAAGCTCTATTATCAATTTCAAGCCTTATCCTGTCCTGCTCAATAAGCTATTTCAATTCGGTACGCATTGCGTTCCAAATTAAAATAGCATTTTAAAAAAGCACTCATATTATTAGATTCGATGAATTCTGCATCCTCCCCGGTCTGCACCCAAGAAAATATGATTTACTGATCAAACCTTAGAACCTGCAAGGTTCAGAGCGATCAGAAAACATATTTTCCCAACCAAACTAATTTTCAAGCTTTAACACTTCTATTGCGAAAATCTCAAACAATACCTAACTTATCTCCGTGAAAACCACCAAAACCACAATCCTAATCTGGCTATCCTGCCTAAGTTCAGTTTCCTTTGCACAAAAAGAAACGAACAAACCCACAAACCGCCCAAACATCATCTTCATCATGGCCGACGACCATACCGCACAATCATGGGGCATTTACGGCGGCATACTGAAAAACTACGCAAAAACAGAAAACATCCGGCGCATGGCCAAAAACGGAGCAGTGCTAGACAATGCATTCTGCACCAATTCCCTCTGCACACCAAGCAGAGCCAGCATCATGACCGGACAATACAGCAATATAAACGGCGTATACACCCTCGAAGACGCACTAGACCCTGAGCGGCCAAACATCGCCAAAGAAATGCAAAAAGCAGGCTATCAAACCGCTCTGATCGGCAAATGGCACCTCAAAAAACAACCAACAGGCTTTGACTATTTCAAAGTAATGGACAACCAGGGCATCTACTTCAATCCAACATTTAAAACAAAAGAAGATTGGAAAGACGACGGCCAGACCGCAGGAAAAGTAGACAAAGGCTACAACACAGATCTGGTGACCGATTTCTCCATAGACTGGATCAAACAACGAGACCAGAAAAAACCATTCTTTCTAATGACCCATTTCAAGGCAACCCACGAACCCTGGGAATACCCTGACCGCTACAAAGACCTGTATAAAGATGTAGAAATCCCTTACCCCGGATCAATTCTCGACTTTGGACCCGAAGCCACCGGCCGCACCTTTAAAGGCCAGCAACTGGAAGACCTGGAAAACCGTTGGGAACTCTATCAAAAACACCCCGACACCTACTGGACAACTTATCCCGGCATGCCCTTTTCCATCAATGGCTTAAACAGCATCCAGGCAAGAAAAAAAATCTACCAGAAATTTGTAAAAGACTACCTCCGCTGCGCCGCAGCAATTGACGACAATATTGGCCGGATCCTAGATCACCTGGAACAAACAGGCCTCGCTAAAAACACCGTAGTCATTTACACCTCCGATCAAGGCTATTTCCTTGGAGAACATGGCTTTTTTGATAAACGCACGATGTATGAAGAATCCTTAAGAATGCCCTTCGTCATTTGCTATCCAAAAGAAATTAAAGGCGGCAGCCGTTTCAATCAGTTCGTATTAAATATTGATTTCCCAGCCCTATTTGCCGACTATGCAGGCATTCCAAAACCATCCTTTATCCAGGGCAAAAGTTTCAGACCAATTTTAGAAGGCAAAACTATCAAAAACTGGCGCAAATATGCCTATTACCGGTATTGGGAACACTTACAGATCCTGCCCGCACACTTCGGCATCAGAAGTGACCGTTATAAACTCATCTTTTACTATGGAAGCCTGCTCAATATGACAGGAGGAAACAAACAAGCCACTACCCCAGCCTGGGAATTCTATGACCTCAAAAACGATCCAAAAGAGCTCCACAACGCTTATCACGACAAGAAATATCAGCAGGTGATCTCACAAATGAAAGTTGAATTATTAAAGCAGAAACAACTCGCCGGCGATGACGACGCCAACAGACCAGCCATGAAAGAAATCATCCGTAAATACTGGAATAAATAAGAATATCTATATACCAATATACATAGATATTCTTATCAATTTATTCTGTGATCAAATAAGCCGACACATAATACTTACTATCCGTTTTTTCAAATTCAGCCTCAGGGATTGATACTTTTAAAGTATGCTTCCCTTTAGCCAACGGACCAAGATTAACAACACGCGTAGGCACCGGACCACCCGGGCACCACGAACGACGTTCTTTGCTAATATCGCCAAAATAAATCCCATTAGGCTGAGTATTATACATCTCAAAAGGCGCACAATTTTGACTCATCTCTAATCGTATATATTCTTTACCATCCAGATCTAAAATATGCTCCCTCCAATTATATTCCTCTCCACCATCAGCAGCCCCATGCCCCGATGAAATAAGGTAAAGAACCGTTGTTTTCGTATCCTGAGGCAGTTCAAAATTCACCTGTTTACTGTTTTTTCCAGCAGATTTATCTTTGCCGTCCAAACTATAATAACTTAACAATGAAATCCCTTTTTGCGCAGAAAAATCTTTCGTTTTATCGCTGATTAAATCAACAGACACGTTAAAAGTCAATAACGAACCATCGCAACCAATTACCTCCCGTTGCCCGGCACCAGTTGTACCAAACACCTCCGTCAATAAATAAACATCCTTTCCACTTTGCTTTATCGTATTAACCATTTGGTCTATCTGCGCTTCATAAGGAATATGATCTGGCTGACGAGTAAGGTACATAAACGGCGTCATAATCCTTAAAAGTTCAAATTGCTCACCTTTTTCCAAATTATAGGCTTCACCCTTTGGCATCATAACCAAAGTCACATGGCCAATTCTATCATAGTTATCGCATCCCGATTTGATCGTAACCTTGATTTTTAATGTCTTACCAATCTTATCAATTTCAGCGGGGCTAAGCTGACGCAAATACTCCGCATTACTGATACGAGTTACACCCTTAGCCACCGGTTGAGTAACCTTTTGCGCATAACCATCATAAAAATCAACACCTTTTAAAACATTAATGGTTGATGTTTTATCTGTTAACTTAGATAAAGCCGTTGTGATCTCCTTACCCAGCTTAGTCGTTTTTTGTTTGGCTGGCAGCCGATCAAAGAATTGCTGCGCTTTACCTGCACTCAAAGCAGAACCATCCGTACTTACATACATGAGCAGCGCTTCAGCAGCATAAGGTTTAGCGATATTTTTCGATAAAAAATCCGACAATTGAACAAGTTTCAGATTTTTCACACTATCTATCTGCGCATCAACATTTTTCGCACCAATAGCATCTCCAGCTTTTACCGACCTCTTTTTCCAACCCAGTAAGCGCAATGAAGTATCCAACTTTAAGTATGGCTTTTTAAACGCCATATAATCATCATTTACTACAGATCCAGTGATGATGGCCTTACGCAAATAGCCCTTTGCACTAACACTGACTACTCCTTTAGAAAGGTACAAGCTTAAAGAATTAGGATCAGCCGCTGCATTAGGCGAGGTATTTGGCTTAGTAAATTGTAACGAAGCTTTAATATCCACATCGGCAGTACTTCTAAAACTAAATTTATTGTCTTTAATTACCGCACTATCTAAAACCTCTTTCCCATTTTTTTGATAGCTAAAATAAATTGCCCGATTGGTCGAATCATAACCCGGTAAATTAACCAATCCCTGTAACTGAAATGGAACATCATTGTTCTTTTGCGCCATTAAACCCGTCGTGGAAATACCTGTTAATAAGAGCAATAGATATCTTTTCATATTTAAAATGTTTTGTTTGTGTGGTTCTAAAATAAGTCGATCCAACTTTCTAGTGGTGGTGGCGGTTGTAATCGTAGCTAAAGATAGCTCAAGGACGATCAAAATCCGAAATTTTATATCAATACCAAGCGATTTAACCCGTCAAAATCATAAAAACGGCCGGATATACTCCGGCCGTTTCTATTTCAACTGCTCCAAAACCAGATCAAGCTTCAAACCCGTATACTCGCAAAATTCCTCAACCGTAAGCGGCAGATTATTCTGCCTATCCATAGACTTCTTAATAGCCATAATTAGCCGGCAAGCAGCAGTTCTACCCTTACCCGTCAACACCTGAACGTCCTTTGTATACACAAACAACCTTGCCATAACATTCACCCCTTTCCATGCCCTCTAAACATCCTGGCACAACCGGCCATCAAGGTCAAACCCCGCACTGCTTTCCTAAAATCATTCCCACTCCCCACCCAGCTAAACACCTTAACCATCAACCCAGAAGGCTTCCCATCAGGCCTCCACAAACACAAAGACAACACCTCCAGATCAAAACCACACTCAAAAACCAGCTGCACACCCCGGTCATCAACCAACTCATAATAACACTCCTGCACCGCACCTGTACCAATAGCCTTAGCCAACAACTCCATCTCCGCCACAAACTCCAGCGCCCTAACCAAGCGGTTCACCCTAAAAAGTATCCCGTCCTTCTTAAAAA
>NZ_DATMRL010000118.1:0-20668 GCF_035566355.1 Pedobacter sp. | reverse complement strand
ACTAAACCTGAAGATCGCATTAAGGAATTTGTGGAAAAATAAAGGCTTTGCTTTTATTAGTATTGCCGGGCTGGGGATAGCATTAGCCATTTTTATGCTTACCCTGCTGTATGCCAATTATGAAAGGAGTTACGATTCCTGGAATAGTGGTTATGAAAATATTTATCGGGTAAATTACAAATCGCCGGATGAAAATGTTGCTTTGAGTCCGGGTAATCTGGCCACTACAAGTAAAGAAAAAATTGCTTCTGTAGCAGCTTCTACAAGGATCCAGGAATACTGGCGGAAAGACCTTTTACTAAAAACGAAAAATAAGAGCTTGTACTTAAATGATGTTTTGCTGGCTGACAGTAATTTTCTTAAGGTTTTCAGTTATCCTTTACTGTATGGGAATGCTGGCAAGGTATTAAATACGCCAAAGTCGGTGATCATCAGCAGAGAATTGAGTGAATCTGTTTTTGGAAAAGGGGTTGATCCGGTAGGTGAAACGGTGATGCTTGATCAGAATTCAGGGTATATTGTTGATGCAGTAGTGGACGTGGCCCGATATCCATCGCATTTTCGCTTTAGTATGATCAGGAGATTTAAGAAAAGTGTCTCTGATGATTACTACAGCAATAATTATTATACATACATTAAAATATTGCCCAAATCGGATCTTAAACAGGCTACTTTTTTATTAAACCGTAATCGTGAAGAGCTCTTAAATGCGGAATTACTAAAGTTACCAAACAATGAAAAAGCTGACTTTAGTGAATTCATAAATAATAACAAACTTTATCTGCAACCGGTTAAAGAGATCCATCTCAATAAAAGTAATGTGGAATATGAATTTGCTGAAAATGGTGTAGGACTATATTTGTACCTTATGCTGATTGTGGCTTCCCTGGTCTTGATCATTGCAGCAGTTAATTTTACCAATCTTTCTGTTACGATAGCAACCAGACGGGCAAAGGAAGCTGGGATCAGGAAGGTAATGGGTGCAGATAGATTTCAGATTGGTATTCAGTTTATATTGGAAACAGCGGTGCAATGCGTGGTTAGTTTGTCGATTGGTTTTGTTATACTAGAATTGGCTTTGCCCTCATTTAATGTTTTAATTGACCGGTCTATCTTGTTGGATAAAGTGTCTGATTATTATGATATCATGGTTCAGGTAATGATTGTGTTATTAATAGTTACTTTAATGGTTGGATTATATCCTGCTTTATTGATTGGTAATTTTGTGCCGGCTAAAGTTCTTAAAGGAAATTTTAGCAGCAGTAATAGTGGAACATTGATCAGGAGTGGTCTGATCGTTCTGCAGTTTTTTATTGCTGTGCTGTTTATCTCTGGTGTTTGGATAATCAATAACCAGTTGAGGTTTATGCAGAATAAGGACCTTGGTTATAAACCTGGTCAGGTTATGGCATTGACGATTATGCAAGACAGCGGTGATGAGCATTACAGAGCAATTAAGAATGCTTTAAGAGGTATTGAAGGCGTAAATATGATTTCCAGAACTGACCATCTTCCTGGGGAGGATATGGGAGGAAATAGTTATGGTTATGGCGGGAGGACTTATAACGCTAATTTTATCACCGTAGATGTTGATTATTTTAAAACAATGGGTCTGGAAATGCTGGAGGGGAGGTCTTATGATGTTGAAAATAAAATGGATACGTTAAATTCCCTGATCTTGACACAGGCCGCTGCTAAACTATTTAATTTGAAGGATCCCGTTGGTAAAACACTTAAATTTCGTAGTAGGAACGTGCAGGTAATTGGGCTGGTAAAAGATTTTAACCATTATAGCCCTGAAAAAAAATATCAACCAATTGTATTCCAGTATGCTAATGGAAATCCTTTCCTGTACGTTCTGGTGAACATCTCTTCCAACCGGCCGATGGAAACGATTGGCAAGGTTGAGGCCGCATGGCAGAAATTAGAACCGAACTTTCCAGTTAAGTACACACTTCTTGACAAGAAATTTGATGGCTTGTTACATAAACAGGCCCAGTTGCGGTCTATTATTGGTTTGCTTTCTATTGTGACCATCGGGCTTGCTTTAATGGGAATATTTGCGATCGCAACTTTTACTGCGCAGAGAAGAAGTAAAGAAATCAATATTAGAAAAGTACTTGGCGCTTCGATCTATGATATTTTGTCTTTGCTTAATATAGGATTTGTTAAGCTCGTTGTGCTGGCAAACATTGTGGCCTGGCCATTTGCTTATTTTCTATTGAAGAATTGGCTTAATGATTTTGCTTTTAGGATCGAAATGCCTATTCTTCCTTTTGTTGCTTCCGGAGTGATCACACTTTTATTAACAGTTGCTGTAGTCAGTCTGCAATCTTATAAAGCGGCCAGAACGAACCCTGTGGACGCGTTGAAATATGAATGAATCCGGGAAGGTATATCTGGCGGACTTTAGGTATTCATCTAATTTTTATGGCAGTTGGTCTAAATTATAGCTCGGCAGGCTTTCTGGTACTTATCTTTAGGTATCGCGCTAAGAAACAATGAATATGTCTTTAGACTCCCTGCCTGTAATTTCTGAGAAGGAACCTTTCCTGCGTTTTGTTGTTGATTCAAAATTTAGAGTTTACAGACGGATCCTTCTCTTTGGGTTTTTGACATTTTTGCTTACAGGTGAAAATACGAAGCAGGAGTTTTCTGATCAGACCTTTATGCTGCTCAAAATGGGTGGTTTTTTAATTGCGGCTGTATTGATCGCTATTAACATATATATACTTGTTCCTGTATTTTTGTTTAAGGGGAGGTATGTGCGGTATGCTGTATGGGTTTTTGCGATTATTCTCATTTCTTTTGCTTTTTTTACTTTCCTGAAAAGCTGGCTCCCAACATTAAGGATTAAGCCTGATGCGGCTATACCATCTGATGATAATTTCTGGGGAGATTTTGTTGCGATTACGATTATGATGGGTGTTTTGTGCGCCGCTACGACTGCTCTGAAACTCTTTCAACGATGGATACGGGATAACTACCGCATCATGCAATTAGAAAATATCCGTATGCATACTGAACTGGATCTGTTAAAGAGTCAGGTCAATCCGCACTTTTTGTTCAATATGCTGAACAATAGTCAGGTACTGATACAAACTGATCCGGAAAAAGCGAGTCAGATTCTGGTGAAGTTATCCGATTTGTTGAGATATCAGTTATACGACAGCAGCAGGCAAGAGGTATTGCTTAGTGCGGAGATTTTATTTCTGATTCACTTTTTATCTTTGGAAAAGACGCGCAGGGATTATTTTGAGTTTGAAGTGCAAGAGGAAGGGACAGAGCAACAAATACTTCTGGCACCTCTGTTATTTATCCCTTTTGTTGAAAATGCGATTAAACATAATATCCAATCTGTTAACGGGGCTTATGTTCATCTGAGGTTCAGGCTTTCTAAGGGTGTACTTATTTTTGAATGTACGAACCCTAAGTCATTGGAGCGGCTGGAAGAAGGGGCATCGGGGGGATTAGGTTTGCCAAATGTTAAACGGCGTTTGGAATTGCTTTATCCGGGCAGACATCATTTGATGATTGCAGATTATGCAGATCGTTATCATGTTTGTTTAACTTTAAATTTATGAATTGTGTAATAGTTGATGATGAGCCTTTGGCCAGAGAAGGTATACAGCTACTCCTGAGGGCTTACCCGGAAATGAAACTTTCCGGTTGTTTTAATAACGCCGCCGCTGCTGGATCTTATTTGCTGCTGAACCCGGTAGATCTGGTGTTTCTGGATATCCGGATGCCTGGGATAAATGGACTAGACTTTGCCCGGTCGTTAGGAAAGACAACGATGGTTATTTTTATCACTGCTCATGTGGAATATGCATTGGAAAGTTATGAGGTGGATGCCATAGATTATCTGGTTAAACCGATTCATCCGGAAAGGTTTCAAAAAGCCATTTCAAAAGCTTTAAGTTATTTTAACTTAATGTTGCAGGAAAAGAATGATACTTCTATTGAATTTGGTTCTCAGGCTTTTCTATTTGTTCGGGCTGACCGGCAATTTGTTAAGGTAGATTTTAAGAACCTTCTTTTTATAGAGGGGCTTAAAGATTATGTTATTCTTCATCTTTCAGATCAGAAACTGATGACCGCAATGAACCTTAAAGCAATTCATCAGAAACTGCCCCAGGAACTGTTCATAAGGGTCAGTAAATCATATATTGTAAATACAGCCTGTATTAAAGTTTTTGATAACAATAACATCTATATCGGAGAGCAGGAAATTCCGATTGGTAACAATTACCGTGATTTTTTCTTTGAAACTTTTGTGAATGATAAAAGATAAATTCTTTTGGTCTAAAATTAAATGGCTTTTGTCTAAACTCCAGATTGAAATTTGCAATAGAACTTAACTTAGAAATAAGTTCTACAATCTATGCGAATTAAATTTAAACCTGCGTGCTGTTTTCTTTTCTCGGTGTTTTTATTGACCACCTGCCTGTGTCTTGAGATTCTGATGATGGTGAAGCCTGAATATGTACTTAGGTGGCTGAAGGTTTGTGTATTCAGTTTATTAGGTGTTCTGTCTTGTAATATGGCTTTTGGATTTGTTTACGGTGAACATAAACTTATCGGTGATCAGGCCTTTATACGAATTATGAAAAATTTGAAAGCCAATGAGGGGTCTGCTACATTATCAGGATATATGGATAAACTCGTTTTAAGCCAGTCATCTATTTATGTTTTTCCGCGATTATCTGCTTCAACACTTTACCTTACAAGTTATGGAATGCTCAATGGCTTAGCGGGTGACCATCAAAGGGATCCTGTGCTTCTTGAGGCACAATTGAAGGATCCTGGCTCTGTTCTTCAAAAAATTATAGCGCTTCATCAGGAATATATAGATAAAGGATTAAAAGCTGCGCCAGATGCTGTCCTGGTTGGTATAGACCTTAATTATGCTTTAACTGCTGCGGTGAATTTGTCGCACTTTTATGCCTATGGGAAATCATTTACAGATCAGTTGAAAGGCTTTGATAAAGAAAAGATTAAGCAGGCCTGTGACAGGGCCTATTTATCTGCACTGGTTAGAAGCCTTTCTTCTACAAATGCCATAAAGATGTATGTAAGTTTACATCTGATTGCGATCCATACGGCTGAGCAAAGCGGTAAAATGGCCCGGCTTGGTGACCAAAATGGAGCTTTGGACTTGTTACAGGCTGCTTTGTTCTTAAATGGGTTTGCAGATCATTTTCTGGAAGATTCCTTTTCGTCCGGGCATCTGGTGGTAAACAGAACTGTATTGGCGTCGTTTACCAATAATAAAGCGCTTCATGACTTTTATTCTGAACACGGTACAACCGTTGTAAACAGAAAAGGGGAGATCTGGAAAGCTTATGGAGATGGTCGGTTTGAAGAAAAGAGCCCGGACGGTGAACGTGTTATCACTGCAGTTCAGGCTTCTTTACAGGATTTGATGGATGCTTTTACTACTTCTTTTATTTTGGGAACCAAAGAAGGGTTTTTGGATAAGGTACCCGATCAGAAGGAGAGTCAGCCTTTATATCTGATTGAGCATATTCCTTCACTGAGTTTGGTGCCTATTCCATACAACTCAGAACTTAAAGACCTGATGTTAAAAAATGTTGTGTTAACGGATCAGGCGCGCGAGGCCAATCAATTGCTGTACTATCGCAATTTTATCCGGAGCCGGGTAGGTAATTCTTTCGTATTCAGTGGTATCACCGAAATATCGAGGCCGGTCACCGGCTTTGAACTCAGGTTAAATGCCATTAATTTCAGTAAAAGATATGAGTACAACCCCATGGGAGGTAAAAAAGGAATGCTGGATTCCTGGCATGGATACACACTTTCTTACCAGCTTACAAAAAACCGGGAAGGCAACCATGAACTGAGCTCACAGATCAGCGGGGGATTAAGAAGCAACTTTGATTATTGGTTTAGTGATAAGCGTTTTCTGGGATTGTATAGTTATCTGGAAACTGGATTGCGTTTTGAACAGGGAAGTACAGATGTAATTTTCGGACCCTCCTTAGGAATTCATTTAGGATCTTTATTCAATATCAACTATTATAACATGCCGTCCTGGTTGAGAATCCCGGCTATGTACCTTTTACCGCTTAAAGTTCGGTATGGGCCGGTATTCTCCTTAAAGCAACGTCCAAGGTATTATGCTTCTGTAGAAATGGATGTGTTTTTCTAATGTTGGTTAAAGCTGTTCGGGACTGAACGCTTGATGTCCGATAATGAACAGCATTCTTCGATAAAATAGTCTTATTTTTGAATACAGGCCGCTTTTTGCTCTTGGCACATCGTTGGTAAACAGGATAAGTAATTAATGACAAGGAAAATGATAGAATTAAAGAATATAGAAAAGTATTATGCAAACAAAGGGGTAAAGAGCTACATACTCCGACATGTAACCACTTCAATTAAAGAAGGGGAGTTTGTCAGTATTATGGGCCCCTCAGGAGCGGGAAAGTCTACTTTGCTGAATATTCTGGGGATGCTGGAAGACCCTACTTATGGAGAATATGAGTTTATGGGGGAAAACATTACTTCTTTAAATGAACGTAAGCGGATTGAATTGTATCGAAACCATATTGGCTTTGTATTCCAGGCCTATCACCTGATTGATGAAATGACTGTGGCTGAAAATATTGAAGCACCACTGCTCTATAAGAAGATCGGTGGTTCAGAGCGTAAAAGCCGGGTAGCCGATGTACTGGACCGTTTTAATATGGTGGCGAAAAAAGATCTTTTTCCAAATCAATTGTCCGGAGGCCAGCAGCAACTGGTTGGTATTGCACGGGCCTTGGTAGCTCAACCTTCTATTATTCTGGCAGATGAGCCGACAGGTAATTTACAATCTGCTCAGGCCTTGCAGATTATGGACTTATTTAAAAAATTGAATGAGGAGGAGGGGATTACAATTGTGCAAGTAACGCACTCGGAAGTCAACGCTGGTTATGGGTCGCGCATTTTGCATTTGCTGGACGGGGTGATCAAGGAAGATGTGGCAACAACCGTATAGGATCAACATGGATTAATTTCAAGGTATGTTTAAACTTAACCTAAAAATAGCCTTCCGGAATCTATGGAGGAATAAAACGGCTTCTTTCATTAATATTATCGGTTTGGCAATTGGCCTGGCTTCCTGCTTGATGTTGCTGTTATACGTTTCTTATGAGTGGAACTTTGACAAGCAATTTAAAGGGGCGGAACAGGTTTACCAGGTGATGACCAATTTTAAAGATGCTAACGGAAAGATCACCAGTACGGGAGATGTGACTGGCAATGTTATTGCCGGAGCAATTAAAGAGGAAATCCCGGGGGTCGAAGCCATAAGCAGACTGGGGTATGGTGGTCAGTCATTGATTGCAAACGGCCCCACCAGTTTTAAAAAAGAAGCTAAGTTTGCAGATCCTGATCTTTTGAAGATCTATAATTATGAGTTTATTACCGGTAATCCGGGTACTGCCTTGAATGATCCCAAATCGGTTATTCTGACAGAAAGAATGGCTAAACTTCTGTTTCCAAATGGTGATGCACTTAACCAGTCTGTTCGTTATGACGACAAGACGGATTTGAAGGTGAGCGGCGTGATTAAAGACCTTCCCTCCAATATCTCTAATCGATTTGATTTTTTAATGCCCTGGTCATTTTATGAAACATTGTTTGATTGGGTGAAGGATCCGAGCTGGACAAATTTTAATTGGCAGACATTGGTTAAATTAGACAAGAATGTAGATCTGAATCTCGTCAATTTAAAGATGAAAGGGATGATGGAACGGCATCAAAAAGATACCCGCGCAGAATCTTTCTTATATCCGCTGTCAGAAAAACATTTGTACGGAAAATTTGAAAATGGAAAAGGGAGAGGAGGTGATGTAGAACGTATTTATCTCTTTGCAGGATTGGCATTGGGTATTTTGTTGATCGCTTGTGTCAACTTTATGAATATGGCTACCGCCAAATCAGAGAAAAGAGCGAAAGAAGTGGGAATAAAAAAAACAATCGGGGCTGGTCGGGGTTCATTGATTGCTCAGTTCTTTCTAGAAGCTATGCTGCTTACACTGATTGGTGTAGTGGCTGCCATTGCCATGGTAGAATTGTTGCTTCCAACGTTTAATAATCTGCTGCATATCCAATTGAGTGTTTCTGGACTTGCTGGGGGCTATTGGTTATGGATTTTGCTTATTGTACTTGTTACGGGGCTGTTGTCGGGAAGTTATCCTGCTCTGTATTTATCTTCATTTGATCCTATTCAGACCCTGAAGAAAAAAGCGGTCAGGGCAAAGGCTGTTCCGATGAGTTTGAGGCAAGTGTTGGTTGTAGGACAGTTTTGTTTTGCCTTGTTGCTGATCATTGCTACTCTTGTGATTTATAAACAACTTTCTTTTATTAAAAACCGTCCCTTGGGTTATGATACGAATTTTCTGGTTGAAATGCCTCAGGATGGCCTTTTGCAAGGTAAATATGAATTGTTAAGATCAAACCTGCTGAAGTCAGGTGCGGTAACTTCTATGTGCCAGTCGTCCATGAGTATCTCTAATGAAGGGTCTAATTTCTGGAATTTTGAATGGCCCGGGATGGCAGATCAGGATAAACAAATTGTCTTTAATCAAATTGCTACTACATATAATTTTATTAAAACCAATGGAATAAAGTTAATTCAGGGCCGTGATTTTTCCAGAAGTTTTGCTTCTGATACCGCAGGGGTTTTGCTGAGCAGTTCTGCTGTGAAAATCATGAACTTAAAGCATCCGCTGGGAACAAAGGTGAAATATCACGGACAAAATGCTGTTGTTATCGGCGTGTTCAAAGATTTTATTTGGGGTTCGCCGTTTTACCGTGACCGGCCAATGGTAGTGGCTTATAGTAAAGACTGGAATGGTGTGATTACGATGCGTCTGAACCCTGCAAACGGGTTAAGTCAGAATATAGATCTGATAAAGACCGTTGCTAAAAATATTAATTCGGCTTATCCGGTAGAAATAAAGCTTGTGAATGACCTTTATGCCAATAAATTGCAGGCGGAAAATACATTGGGAATTTTGTCGAATCTTTTTGGTGGGCTATCCATTTTTGTTTCCTGTCTGGGATTGTTTGGCCTGGCGGCTTATAGTGCGGAGCAAAGAACGAAGGAATTTGGCGTTCGAAAAGTGTTGGGCGCTTCTATACTCAACCTTATGCAATTGCTCTCTTTATCGTTTATGAAGATGATCTTTATCTCTGTTGTTATCGCAGTCCCTCTGGGCTATTACCTGATGGGAAAGTGGCTGATGAAATTTGAGTTCCATACAACGATCAGCTGGTGGATCATTGGTATTGCTGCAATGGGTACTTTATTTACTGCACTATTGACGGTCAGTTTTCAAGCCTACAAATCTGCAAGGGCCAACCCGGTGGATGCTTTGAAATATGAATAATACCTGATAACTCAATTGTATATGTATGTTTAGGTTAAATCTGAAGATTGTTTTAAGGAGTTTGTGGAAGAACAGGTCTTCCTCTGTCATTAATATTGCAGGCCTTTCTATTGGTCTGGCTTCCTGCTTGCTTTTGATCTTGTATGTTTCTTATGAATGGAACTTCGATAAGCAATTTAAAGATTCAAAAGGTATTTACCAGGTAATGGTCAATGTGCAGGACCTGAATGGCCATAAAGTAATGACCATTGACCAGACACAGAATGTGCTTGCTCAAACATTGAAGCAAGAGTACCCGGAGATTGCGCAAATTGCGAGAACAACAGGTCTTTCTAAAAGGTTGCTTGCAAACGGTCAAAAAAACATCAAGGTACAGAGCCGATATGCCGATCCTTCTTTTCTTGATATTTTTAATTACCAGTCCATTAGAGGAGATCTAAAAAGTGCATTAACGCAACCAAACTCTATTCTTCTAACAGAAAGTACAGCCCGGCGTTTATTTGGAACTGTAAATGTTTTAAACAAGACTTTGAAATTTGAGAATCAAACAGATTTGAAAGTAACTGCGGTGATTAAGGACCTTCCGGAAAATATAACTTATGCTTTTGAGGCCTTGGTACCCTGGCGGATTTTTGAGGTTCTAAATCAATGGCCTGAAAAACCCAATTGGGGAAACCATAGTTTCAATACGCTTCTTAAGCTAAATCCTGGTGCTGTAGCAGAGCAATTAAACCTGAAAATAAAACACACTGTTGAAAAACATTTTCCTGTAGCTAAAGAGGATGTCTTTATATACCCACTTACTAAACTGCATCTATATGGTCATTTTGTGAATGGAGAAAACAGTGGAGGAAAAATACAACAGCTGAAAATCTTTGTGGCACTCGCACTAGGAATTCTAATTCTGGCCTGTATCAATTTTATTAATTTGAGTACAGCACATGCACAAAGGAGAGCAAAAGAAGTTGGAATTAAGAAAAGTGTTGGTGCATCAAAGCGTTCGCTTGTTCTTCAGTTTCTTTTAGAATCGTTCATTTTAACTGTAATCAGTGTTGTGATCAGTATCGTACTGGCGGAGCTCTTTTTACCCTGGTTTAACCATTTACTCGACATTAATATCCGGATAAACTATCTGGATCCTGTAAGCTGGCTCATTTTGACTGGCGTGTTATTGTTAACTGCTTTTCTGGCGGGCTTTTATCCTGCCTTTTACCTGGCAAACTTTAATCCTGTCCAAGCCTTAAAGAAACAGGTGCAGCCGCAAGGGATTTATGCTTTGAATTTGAGGCAAATTCTGGTGGTGTTGCAGTTTAGTTTTGCCGTTATACTTATTGCAGTAACCCTAACTATCTATAAGCAGATTCAATTCTTAAAAAACAGGCCATTAGGTTACCAGTCAAATGGCTTGATCGAGGTTCCTCATGAGGGGCTTTTATATGAACGGTATGATTTGTTAAAAAACAAGTTATTGGCAAGCGGGGCTGTAACAGCGGTTACACAATCTTCAGATGGAATTACAGAAAGGGAAAGCAGTATTCGCGGTCTGGAATGGGAAGGGATGTCTGCGGGAGATAAACTCATTGATTTTGACCAAATCTACACGACAACAGATTTTACAAAGACCATGGGCATCAGGCTGTTATCTGGCCGGGATTTTAGTAGCAAAAGGGCTTCAGACACCCTGGGCTTGTTGTTGAGTAAAAAGGCAGTTCAGGTCATGAACCTTAAAGAGCCGCTCGGGGCGAGAATACTTTACCAGGGACAAAAAAGGACCGTGGTTGGTGTATTTGAAGATTTTGTATGGGGAGACCGCAATAAATTTGGCGCACCTATGGTCATTGCTTATGCCACGGGGATTAGTGATGCCATCACTATGCATTTAAATCCTGAAAAGAGCCTGACCGAAAGTGTAGGAATCATTAGTGCAGTTCTAAAGGAACTTAATCCAGACTTTCCGGTAGAGATTAGGTTCATCGACAACCTGAATGCAGCAAAACTGAAGGAAGAGGCGATCTTGAGCAGTTTATCCAACTTGTTTGGTTTTCTGTCCATATTTATTTCTTGCATGGGATTATTTGGACTTTCGGCCTATAGCGCAGCGCAACGTACCAAAGAAATTGGGGTACGGAAGGTACTGGGGGCGTCTGTGCAGGAACTGATGATGATGCTATCTTCAGAATTTGTGAAATTGGTGCTGATCTCTATCCTTATCTCCTTGCCATTGGCCTATATGATTATGGCAAAATGGTTACAGAATTTTGATGTCCGAACCCCTTTGAGCTGGTGGATCTTTATTCTGACAGCATTGATTACCGTTTTTATTGCTGTTTTAACCGTAAGCTGGCAAACGTATAAAGCTGCGGGAACTAATCCGGTAAATGCATTGAAATATGAGTAATAGTTTTGTGATGCTGAATGATGGTTAGTTACCTTTGTGTATGCAAAGAACTTTTACTGATCAGTTGGGGAGGGAAATCGTTATGGAGTATCCTCCAAAGAGGATTGTTTCTATTGTGCCTTCTCAAACAGAGTTGTTGTTTGACCTTGGGCTGAGTAATGAGGTGATTGGCATCACTAAATTTTGTGTTCATCCGGAAAGTCGCTTTAAAGAAAAAGTGAAAATTGGGGGAACTAAAAAACTGAATATCGAGCTGATCCGAAGCTTGAAACCTGATCTTATTATTGGTAATAAAGAGGAGAATGAACAAAGTCAGATGGAATTGCTGATGGAGGAATTTCCAGTGTGGATGAGTGATATTTATGATCTGGAGGGTGCAAAGAATACGATTTTGCAGATTGGAGAACTGGTGAACAGGGAACCGGAGGCGGCTTATTTGAACCATTTGATCCATGCTGGCTTTACGGACTTGCAGGTCCTGGCCTTGCAAAACAATCTTCATAAAAAAGTAGCCTACCTGATTTGGAAAGATCCTTATATGTTTGCCGGCCAGGATACCTTTATCAATGATATTTTAATGAGGAACGGGTTGCAGAATGTGGTAAAGATATCCCGTTACCCGGAATTTGGACTGAGTGACCTGGCCGAACTGGAGCCTGATCTTATTTTTCTTTCTTCTGAGCCTTACCCTTTTAAAGAAAAGCATCTGAAAGAGGTGAGGGAGATGGTGCCTGGAGCGAGGGTGATGCTGGTGGATGGAGAAATGTTCTCCTGGTATGGCAGCAGATTGGTTAAAGCAGTGGAGTACTTTTTTTATTTGCAAAAAGAACTTTATTCTTAAATATTAAAACTATGGCGACAGATTATTTAGATAGTGCAATCAAACAATTTGAATATTACAAATTGATCGGAGATAAGGCTATTGCGCAGGTGTCAGAGGATAAACTATTCTGGCAGTTTAATGAAGACAGCAATAGCATAGCTTTGATTATAAAACACCTGAGTGGGAATATGCTTTCCCGTTGGACTGATTTCCTGATATCTGATGGTGAAAAGCCCTGGCGAAACAGGGATGAAGAATTTGAAGCTCCGGCTTTTGATAAAGCGGAGCTTCTGGAGCAGTGGGAAAAAGGTTGGAATTGTTTGTTTAATGCAATTCGCCCTTTGAAAGCGGATGATCTGGAGAAAATTGTCTATATCAGAAATATGGGGCATACTGTAACAGAAGCTATTAACAGGCAGCTGGCACATTATCCATATCATATTGGCCAGATTGTTTTCTTAGCGAAAATGCTTTGCACCAATGCATGGGAATCTTTGTCTATTCCAAGGGGAAATTCACAAATTTACAATACGGAAAAGTTTAATCAGCCCAAGCGCAAAGCGCATTTTACCGATGAGTTTATAAAACCTAAAGAAGATTAAATTCCTTTAAGCAAGGTAATCTCTACTCTTCGGTTTTTTAAACGGCCTTCTTTTGTCTTGTTGTCTGCAATGGGTTGTGTGTCTCCAAGGCCTGCTGTTTTAATCCGTTCGGCATTGATTCCAAGACCAACCAGGTATGTTTTTACAGAAACAGCACGTTTTTCTGAAAGCCACTGATTGTATACAGCAGTGCCTGTTTTATCGGAATGTCCTTCAATAAGGATCTTCCTGCTTTTATCTTTTTCCTGGATCACTTTTGTAACGTCAGCAAGCCTTTTCTTTGAATCTTCACTGAGGTAGGAGGAATTGGTTGGAAATAGAATTTCAGAACTGAAGGTGAATTTAATACCGGCATTTGTGCGTTCTACCTGATCTTGTGGTAAATCTTTTTTGATTTTATCAAGCTCAGGATCTTTCGCAGTATTTTCTACTTGCTGTGCAGGTGTCTGAACCAGTTTTTTCTTGGTTTTACAAGAGAGCGTAACGGTAAGCAACAAGGCTAAAAGGAAGGTTGTTTTATGCGTCATATTAAAAAGGGTAAGCGTAAAGATAATAAAAAAGGAAGGGCGATTTACCCTTCCTTTTTTCCTCATCTTATTAAAGATCTAACAATGTGTAGTTTATTTAAGTTCTGCTAATGCCGCATCTATATAAGATAAACTGGCTTGATCTTGTTTTTTCTGTTTAAGCTGGTTTAAGAAGTTGCTTACAAAGGTATTTGCTCCATATGATTTATATTTTATCCCTATGCTTTTTACAGCGTCAACTCCTTTTTTAAGTTCATTAATGTCATTCACTTTACCCAGTATATTCATATAGCCAGGAATCAGCTGTACTTGTTCTTGGGGACCAAGGGCTGTGAATTTTTCGGTAATGAAGGGCAGTTCTTTCTCTGAACCAAATTTTGAATAGACATTCACAATAGCTTCAGTCAGTGCTTTCTTATTGTCTTTCTCCAGGTTCTTTGCCGCTGCGAGGGATTCGTCAGATTTTTGCAGAGACAAGGCCATAAGAGAGGCACCCTGAATGGCATAAGATGGACTTTGCAAGCCTTTTTTGAATAAAGGGAGATCTGCGGGGTTGGCGCTGGTCCCTATAGCGCTAATGGCTGCTGCCTGTACCAGCGTGTTCGGGTCTGAAGCCGCCAGTTTCTGGATTAGTGGTAATGCAGCTTTAGCGGTTTCCGGATCTGTCAGATCGGTAGCTTCCAGCGCTTCCAGGCGAAGACCATAATACTTGTCATTTAGAGCTGCAAGCAGAATTTGAGCTGCATTTGGGTCTTTCTTGTTTTTATCTGAGGCAATAATGGCTTCTAATCTGTCTGTGTAAAGGGGCGCATGTGCGTATTGGAATGCATATTCGCCCAGAGGTTTGTGATCCGTTTTTACGGCGAGTAAAACTTTGTCTGCATCGACGTTGACCAGGTCGGGTTTTGCGATAGCGGGAAAGGTGAAAGTTTGCTCAGCATCTTTCATCGTAATTTGAAAACGCTTTTTTGCTCCTCCCGAATAAACCTCAACCGCCATAGGGAGGATGAAAGGTGTGCCGCCTTGTGTTTGTTTCAGAGTTATTTTTTCAGTTTTGGAAGCCTCGTCCCATGCATAGTCTATAGTTAACAAAGGATGCCCTGAGTTAAAATACCATTGATTGAAGAACCAGTTCATATCCTGTCCGCTGGCTTCTTCCATAGCTAAACGGAGTTGGTGTGCTTCTCCATTTTTAAAGGCATTTTGTTTTAAATAGATGTTCAAGCCTTTAAAAAATATCTTATCACCAAGATAATTGCGCATCATGTTCAGGATACGACCGCCTTTTTGATAAGAAACCAGGTCAAAGACTTCTTCTTTATCCGCATAGTGGAAGCGAACCAGGTTCTTTAGCGCATCATTCTTAGAGCCCAGGTAATTGGCCATATCTTTGTAGTTATGAGCGTCCCCTTCGTCTTTACCGTATTTATGTTCCGCCCAAAGGACTTCACTGTAATTAGCAAACGATTCATTAACAGTTAGATTACTCCAGCTTTCTGCAGTAACATAATCACCAAACCACTGATGGAACAATTCGTGTGCAATGGTACTTTCTGCTTGTCCGTAATAGTCGTCCAGAATTTCACGTTGTGTGCGTTGAACATATTCTCCATGTAGTGTAGCTGAGGTGTTTTCCATAGCGCCGCTTACGTAGTCACGAACTACGATCTGGCTGTATTTGTTCCATGGGAAATCAATTCCTAAGGTATTGGAATAAAAATCTATCATTTGGGGTGTCAGACCAAAGATCTGTTTAGCAAAAGGTGCATAGGCAGGCTCCAGATAATAGTTGACCTCTTTATCCTTCCATTTATCTTTGTAGATTTTGAAATCTCCAACAGCCATCATAAACAGATAAGGGGAGTGCGGAAGATCCATTTTCCAGGTATCCGTCCTTGTACCATTGGTGTTTTTGACCTGGGTAGTCAATTTTCCGTTGGATAGGGTTACATATTTGGCCGGAACAGTCATGCTGATCTCTGCGGTAGTTTTCTGATTCGGTTTGTCGATGGTCGGAAACCAGGCAGATGAAGATTCCGTTTCTCCCTGAGTCCAGATTTGTACCGGTTTACCTTTTACGGTACTGTCAGGATTGATGAAATATAATCCTTTTGCATCCGTAATAGCTGCGCTGCCTTTGGCTTTAAGTTCGTCGGGCTTAGCGGTATATTCTATGAATATGGTGTAGTTCTGGCCGGCCGGATAAGCTTTTCCAAGCTGAATCTTCAGTTGTTCATTATCATAGGTATACTTTAGTTTTTGCAGTTCTTTACCGTTAACCAAAGCGATGGTTTTAATGTCCATTCCTTTGGCATCAAGTGTTAAAGAATCTGTAGAATAAGCATAAGGTTTTAAGGTTAGCCATTCTTTGCCAAATAAATAGCGTTTGGAATAATCAAATCTAACATCCAGCTTGGTGTGTACCAAAGCGTTGATCTTAGTGGCAGAAGCACGGTAAGCAGATTCGGCCTTAGCCGGAGTTTGAGCCTCTGTTTGTGCCATAACGCTGCTTGTTGCCAGTACAAATAACATACAGGCATATGTTGATCTTCTGAATATGTCTTTCATTTAAGTTAATTAAGCTCCTAAATTACAGAATCACTTTAATATAGAAAAGTGGAATCCAGATCTTTGATCATCCAGATGGTGCAGGCATGATGGCCCGAATTTCCAAGGGCATGGTCCAGATGGGTAAAGCCTGCTTTAATATACATGCTTACAGCTTTTTCCAACTGGGGGAAAGATTCAAGGTATAATTGATGATAGCCCATTTTTTTTGCAGATTTGAAGCATTCTTCCAGAAGGAGTTTTCCTATGCCTTTGCCCCGGGAAGCAGAAGATAGATACAATTTGACCAGTTCTGCACATCCTTTTGGTAAGCCCTCTGTTGGATAAATACCGCATCCGCCAAGCAGTACGCCGTTTTCTTCCGCAATAAAATAAGCTGAACCACTTTGCCGGAAGAGCGAATATAGATCATCTGTAGTCGGATCTGAGTATACTGTGCCTATTTTAGGGACATTGAATTCTTCAAGTGAGGTTCTAATGATCTTTGCAAGATCTGCATTATGGTTTTTGCGAAGGGATTGAATTTGTAATGACATGACTGAATAATTTACCTGCAATAATATGTAGTCTGCTACATAAAAGCAAATTATTGTATTTTCAAAGATACACTGCCATAGGGTTGTCAGTTCATCGGTTTTACTTTGTTTTCAAATAATGCTATTATTATGAACCTACAAATGCAAATCAAAGAACTGTGCGCTTTTAATGTTAAAGCCAATCAGGAGTTTCTTCAATCTTTAGATCAAGCGTCTGCTGAAATGTGGAAGGAGAGGCTGGATTCCAATTTCGGTGACATTCACAGTGGGATACAGCAAATTGTTTCTGCAGATGGTTCTGTAATGGAACTTACAGATACAGAAACTGTTTTTACAAACTTAGTATCTCGGGCAGAGGCACTGCTTCAGTACGTAAGCGACCTGCCTGAGGCATCGCTGAAAGAAGAGCTTCAGTTTCATAGCTCCTGTGAAGGGAAAGTTAAGATGTCAAGGTACGACTGGATTCAACAGATTATTGTTCATAGTGCTTACAAACGTGGCCTTGTTCAAATAATTTCTTAGCGGAAAGATGGAGTTCATTATCTTGCAGCATGATTGATGTATGTTGTGCTATCATTGTAAGGGAAGATGGTTGTGTATTAGTCGCCCAGCGGGCGGCAGATCAATTGTTGCCTTTAAAGATCGAATTCCCGGGTGGAAAAGTTGAAGCTGGAGAGTGCGCGGAGGATTGTTTGGTGAGGGAAATTAAAGAAGAATTAAATCTGGATATCTGTATACATCAACGGATGGAGGCTCATCGACATCGTTATCCGGATTTTTCTATCTGTTTAATTCCTTTTGTTTGTACAATTACCGGAGGTGAAATTCAAATGAATGTGCACCAGAATTACAACTGGCTAAAGCCCTTAGAACTGCCAGACCAGGATTGGGCAGAGGCAGATGTTCCGTTGATGATGAATTATCTGAAGTCACTGGAATAAAAAGGTAATTGTTTACCGCTTGTTTTGGGACGTTGACCGACTGTTATCCTTTGTATACTGACTTTACCTTTATGTGTTTTGATTTTCCCTGTAGTTTTGAAGAAAAAAAGATCATGGAAACTCTAAACAACAACAAAAAAAATCGTCATTTCGGCCTGGGAATATTCATGCTGATTATTGGCGTAATCTATATGATCAGAAATATAGGTGTGTCTATCCCTTTTTGGGTGTTGAGCTGGCATACCATCTTGTTGGCGATAGGTTTGCTGATCGGGTATAGAAAAAATTTCAGGGCTGGTGGTTGGGTGGTACTGGTGATTATAGGTGGCATTTATACGCTGCAAAGTATTATAATGATCAGTCTGACGTCTTATTCAACAGCTTTTGTTTTTATAGGGTTGGGTTTGTATCTGGTACTTAAACCTAAAAAAGAGGTTCGCTTCTGTGGATTTGAAGATGGAAAGGAAAAGATCAACTTTCAAGATATTCATGAAGATGGAAAATAAGTCATCTGCCAGAAAGTATTGGGGAGGCAATCAAAAAGGGTTGCCTTTTTTATTTAACTTAGGAAAACCAATGCTGAATCACGATGAAACGACTCCAAAATTCCACTCTTCTTCTTAGTGTACTATTTCCTATTTTTGCCACGGCACAGCAAAAGCCTTTAAAAAGCCTTATGAAATACCCGGAAACAAAGATAGATAATGTAAAAGAAACTTATTTCGGAACTGTTGTAGATGATCCGTACCGCTGGCTGGAAGATGACCGGTCTGCGGAGACTAAAGCCTGGGTAACTGCACAAAACGAAGTGACCAGGAATTATCTGGCACAGATTCCGTTTAAAAATGATATTAAGCAAAGATTGACCAGACTTATGAATTACGAGAAGTATTCCCAGCCGTTTAATAAGGGGGCTTATACTTACTTCTATAAAAATAGTGGTTTACAGAATCAAAGCGTGCTTTACAGACAAAAGGAGGGAGAGGAGGCGGAGGTCTTTCTTGATCCAAATACTTTCTCTAAAGATGCAACTACTTCTTTGGCTGGTATTAGTTTTTCCAAAGATGGAAGTTTATTGGCTTATCAATTGTCTGAAGGTGGATCTGATTGGACGAAAGTGGTGGTCATGAAGGCTTCCGACAAAACTATCGTGGGGGATACGCTGGTCGATGTGAAGTTTTCCGGTATAGCATGGCAAGGAAACAATGGCTTTTACTACAGCAGTTATGATAAGCCTGCGGAAGGTAGCCAATTATCTGGGTTGACCCAATATCATAAGCTGTATTTCCATCAATTGGGTACAGCACAGAAACAAGATCAGCTGATCTTTGGGGGGGATAAAACGCCAAGACGTTACATAGGTGCTGATTTAACAGAAGATGAACGGTATCTGATCATTTCAGCGGCCAATTCAACTTCCGGAAATGAGCTGTACATCAGAGATCTTTCTATCCCGAATTCTCCAATTGTTTCTGTTGTAGACAATTTTGAGCAGAACCATAGCATCATTGATAATATTGGGACGAAACTATATATCTATACCAATTTAAGTGCACCAAATGGAAAAATCATTACTGTTGATGCGTCAAATCCAAAACCGGAGCATTGGAAGACTTTAATCAATGAGACTGAAAACGTACTGAATCCTTCTACCGGAGGAGGTAAGATATTTGCCAATTATATTAAAGATGCCGTATCTCTGGTATTACAGTATGACACGGATGGTCGACTTGAACATGAGATCGAGCTGCCTGGAATCGGTACTGCAACAGGCTTTGGTAGCAAAAAGGAGGAAAAAGAATTGTTCTATATGTTTACCTCCTATGTTTACCCGACTACAATTTTTAAATATTCGGTACTTACAGGTAAATCTGAGATTTATAAGAAACCAGGGGTAGATTTTGATCCTTCAAAATATGAATCTAAACAGGTATTCTTTGCTTCTAAAGATGGCACCAGAGTTCCAATGATTATTACCTATAAAAAAGGATTGGTCCTGAACGGGAAAAATCCAGTTTTGCTTTACGGTTACGGGGGCTTCAATATCAGCTTAACACCGGCATTCAGTACCTCTGTGGTGGTTTTGCTGGAACAAGGTGCAGTTTATGCAGTTCCTAATCTCAGAGGCGGTGGAGAATATGGTGAGAAATGGCATCTTGCAGGAACAAAGATGCAGAAGCAGAATGTGTTTGATGATTTTATTGCGGCCGCCGAGTATCTGATTAAAAGTAAATATACTTCATCAGATAAACTGGCTATAATGGGTGGGTCTAATGGAGGTTTACTGGTTGGCGCGACCATGGCTCAACGGCCTGAATTGTTTAAAGTTGCACTTCCTGCGGTTGGCGTAATGGACATGTTGCGTTACCACAAATTTACTGCCGGTGCTGGATGGAGTTTTGATTATGGAACTTCAGAGGATTCAAAAGAAATGTTTGAATATTTACACCACTATTCTCCTGTGCATGCTTTAAAACGAGGGGTCAAATACCCTGCGACATTGGTTAGTACAGCTGATCATGATGATAGGGTGGTACCTGCACACTCTTTTAAGTTTGCTGCGGCACTTCAAAAAAATCAAGGAGGAAATGCTCCTGTACTCATCAGTATTCAAACCAATGCGGGGCATGGAGCCGGTAAGCCGACGGATAAAGCCATTGAAGAAACAGCAGATAAATGGGCTTTTTTACTCTACAATATGGGGCTTGGTTACCAAAAATAACATTGGCCTTTAAAGTATTGCTTTAATATCCTTTGGGACTGTTAACAAAATTAAGTTTGAATTGTTATGGAAATCAGGTGAGTTTGTAATCCTTTTTATGAATGAACTTATAGGCAATTGTGCCGATCATCATTAAACAAACAATTGTAT
>NZ_DATMRL010000117.1:0-5488 GCF_035566355.1 Pedobacter sp. | reverse complement strand
AATAATCATAAGATGCATTGAGGAGTGCATTTTTATTATGAAGATCGAAGCTCAGTAATGAGCCTACATCATCTGGGTTCGAAACCATCGTACCGCTGCTGCTGTTGTTATAACCGAGGCTGATTTTAAATGATCCCTTATCAGTTTTAGATATCCACCTGGAAGAAACTCCGGCAGATCGGGGGGCACGATAGAAATCATAATTGGTATTTGATAGGGAGTAGTATGGGCCGTAATTGGTATAATTGCCATAAAATTCAAGTGCATTGTCTTTTATGCGTTGAGTTCCACTTAGCATAAGACCACTGAGATTGGCTCCGGCAGAAAGTATTGTTTTTTCAGGTAAGTCTGTCGTTTGTAAATCTAATATTGAAGAAAGTGCCTGCCCATATTTTGCAGAATAACCTCCGGTACTGAATGAAGTACCTTTTAATTGAAAGGGATTGAATCTACTCCGTTGACCGACTCCTGGTACATTGCTGAAAAAGGGGGTTTGTACGGTGATACCATCTATTAAAACCATGGTCTCGCTGGCATCTCCACCTCTTACAAACAATCCAGTTTGATCTCCGCCATTTCGCTGCACACCTGGTAGGTTCTGTACTGCACCTATAATATCACCCTGCGAGCTTGCATTCGATAAAAGATCAACGGGTTTGATGTGGGTGAGTACCTTGTCGTTATTGGCATCGATACTACCTGCAGTTATTTCTACTTCAGCTAACAATAGACCTGAGCTATGTTTTAATTTTATATAAATAATACTGGAAACAGTATCGATATTTAGGGGATATTGCAAGCTCTCAAAGCCCAATGCAGAAACTTGCAGTAGCTGTTTTCCTTTAGTCATAGTGAGGAGTTTGAAATGGCCTGAACTATCAGCACTGCCGCCATCCACGGTACCGTTTATGGAAACATTAGCATAAGAAACAGGCAAATGATGTTCATCAGTGATGCTTCCTCTGATAATGGTTTGACTATAAACATTTATTGATGCGCAAATAATCATCGCTGTTAACAGGCTTCTTATAATTCTATTTATTAATGTAGTTTGCAATACAAACCAAAAAGAGCAAAAAAATAGAATAATATATCTTCCCTGAAAAATAGATGTTTCAAGTGAATCAGGGGCAGAGTTATACCTGGGATTTCCAATCATATGTGTAAATATTTTTTGATGTCTTCTACATATTTTTCAAATGCATTTTTACCTTTTTCGGTTAACTTACAAATTGTATGGGGATAATTGCCTTTAAAAGTTTTTATCACTTCAACATATTCTGCTTCATGTAATTTCTTTATCTGGTGACTCAAATTTCCCTGAGTAGTTTTGGTCATTTCCATTAAATAGGCAAAGTCTGCCTGTTTCATTTTTATCAATACAGAAACAATCGCTAATCTTACAGGAGTATTTAAAACAGGGTCAAGATCGTTATACATTTAACTTGAATTAGGCTTTAGTGTATCTAAGTAGGTATCCCGGAATAATGTATCCCAGTATCACAGCAAAGCCATGCAACAGAGAACGGTATTGTTCCGGAATTAAAACGCTAATTACGGCAAAAATAAAAAATAATACACCCCCGGTAATCAATGGTTTAAAACGCAGGTTCAAACCGGAAACAAGTGTGCCAATTCCTCCAAGTAGTAGGGTATACGTAAATGGTTGTACTTTTTGGGAAAGACTTATAAATACTGTAAGTATAAAGCAGATACCTAATACAAACCATAAATTCTTTAAATAGCTTGCAAGGTAGGTTTCCGATGTCTCTCTTGCTGAGCGATAGTAACGAAAGGTAAGTATTATACCTGTTAGTACAAGAACTGGGAAAGGCAGAAAGAAAAGGCTGGTGGAGGTATAGGTGTGCAATGCAAAGAATGATAAACTCGCCACGG
Organism: Pedobacter sp.; assembly: GCF_035566355.1. Taxonomy (GTDB): domain Bacteria; phylum Bacteroidota; class Bacteroidia; order Sphingobacteriales; family Sphingobacteriaceae; genus Pedobacter. Next base: position 3,592 of record NZ_DATMRL010000117.1, on the reverse strand, counting down.
CTATGATCCAGCCCCATATTAAATAAAGGGCACTATAGTTTCTTAACTGATCTTTAGTCCGTAAAATGACATCTGAAATTAATTTCAGGCTCTGTAAAGGATTCATTTCGTTTTCAATCGTATCCATAAATTCAATCATTTGATATCCAAATATAAATATAGTTTGTATTGCAAACAAGAATTTTAAACAAAAGTCCGGTGAATGCATGTTTTTAGCCGGTAAACCGCTTCTGATGTTTCTCAAATGGTTTCTTTAATACCATTTTAATACCATTTCTACTGTGTTAATAGCTATATCAATACACCCAAATTGATGAAGATACTGACAAAACGTATAAAACAATCGATGGAACAGGATCAGCTTATCCAATATTATCCTTTAATGATCTTATCAATAACTTCGTCGCGCTGGTACCTGCTAATCGGCACCTGGTATTTTCCAATATGAAGAGTATTACCCTCAATGCTATCCACCCTGGTTATGGCAACAATGTATGATTTATGCGTTTGTATAAATTGCCATGCAGGCAGTTTTTCTAGTAAGGCTTTAATGGTAGAACGGATAATTAGCTTTTTATTTTCAAGATAAACGGCCGCGTAATTTTCCATCCCTTCAATAAACAATATTTCATCAAAACTTATTTTCTCAAGTTTGCCATTGGTTTTTGCGAATATGTAAGGGATAGCGGAATTGTTTTTTTCTTCACGAGTGGCAAAATAATCGCGGGCTTTGGTAGCAGCTTTTAAAAACCGATTAAAAGATATGGGCTTAAGCAAATAATCTATCACATCAAGTTCAAAACCCTGTAAGGCATATTGCTCAAAGGCAGTAGTAAATATCACTTTTGGTGGCTTAGCCAATGTTTTTATAAGTTCGATGCCTGAAATGTGTGGCATTTGTATATCAAGAAAAAGCAGGTCGACAGCTTGTTGCTCTAGTAATTTATCCAATTGAAAGGCGTCTTCACAGATACCTTTTAGTTCAAAGAAACTAATCTTTTCCACGTAACCCCGTAAGCCTTTGGATGCAAAAGGTTCATCATCAGTTATAATACAGGTAATCTTATTCATATTCCAATTCTAATTCGACTACAAAAGTATTGTCTGCCTTTTTTGCAGATAAGCAATGCTTGCCCGGATACAACAAATCAAGCCTTCTTCTTAAATTTTCAAGGCCGATACCAATTTTCCGTACCGTAAGCGGCTCAAATTCAGGAATGGAGTTTTCTACCCTGAAATTAACCTGTTTATCAGTTAACTCCGCGCTAATGCTAAGTTTATAATCACCACCAATAAATTTAAAGGCATTTTCAACTACAGGCAAAAACAATAGAGGGTATACCAGTTGCTCACTTAGGTTTTTATCCAGTTCAACTTTTAGTTGTAATTTATCACTGCTGCGTACTTTTTGCAACTCTATGAAATTTTTCAGATAATCTATTTCGTTTGTTATAGGTACCAGAAGTTGCTGATCGTACAATTGATATCGCAGCAATTCGGAAAACTTTTCAATACTTATTTTTGCCCCTTGTAAATCATCATCCATCTGAAAGTAAATTGTATTTAATGCGTTGAATAAAAAATGTGGATGATACTGCGACTTTAAAAATTTCAGTTCCGTTGCTAAATGATCGTTAGTTACTTTTTCAAGTAATATCTTATTATTTACATAGGCCATCATATAAGTACGACTACGAGCGATACCATAATAGATAATAGCATATAAGGTAGGTACTGTGCATATATCAACAAAATCTGCCTTTGAAAGGCCATCATCTGTAAATGCAGCCATGGGTGTAAGAATGAGATTAACAAGAATTAAATTGCTAACAATCAATATCAGCAATTCGCGTATTAAACTCTGATAATGGAATTGCAAGGGCCAGTGTTTGTCGTAATATTTAAACAGATATTGAAATAAATAAACAGAAGCATACCCTGTTAAAATACTGCAGCTCATTTCAAAAGAATTTAGTGCCCAGGCTCTTTTCCAAAACAAGTCACCTGTTTCTACATCATGTATCAGCCTGATCGTAAAATAGATCAACAGGCCGTATAATGCAGGAAAAACTAATTTCTTTAAAAATTTCATGAGTCTAAGTTACAAACTTCAAGCTGAATGGATTGGCTCACGATTTCTGCTTTTTGGTTTCATGCCGAATAAAAAGCGGGTCAGCGTAAATGGTCGGATAAACAAATGATAGGTTAATACAGTGATAAAAAAAGTAGTACCAACGGTATAGAGATATTTAGATAAAATACTCTCGTGAGGTACTTGAACAAAGTAATAAACCAATATAACGATAATTGTTTGATGCAGAATGTAAAAAGGATATACTGCCTGGTTTAAATAATTCAATGCCTTATGTTTATATTTAAGATATTGTTTACCATATCCAACTAATGCCAAAACCCAGGCCCAGGCAACGATAGGTTTTAAGGCATCAAATAAATAGGTGAATATCTGTGCCTGCAGATGCCAATGTGGATGATCGGGTTCAATTTTATTCCACCGTAAGTAATCTAAAAATAATATGGCTAAAAAGCCAATAGTTAAAGCAAAGCGCCGGTTACGCTGCAAGCTATCCATTAATTTAGGTTGTAATATGCATATAAATCCGGCCAGCAGGAAAAATAACCAGTAAACAAAATAGCCGATATCATGTATAAGATCATTCGTTTCAGGAAACTTCCGGTTCATCAATGCATACCAGACAACCCCAGGTAACATCAAAACATATACCCATTTACCGTTGGCTAATAAAACTAATTTTGATTTAAAAGCATCGCTTTTGGGTGATATCAGCCATGCAAACAGCGCAGCAAATATAAGATCGTATATAAACAAATAAGCAATAAACCATAAATGGTGCCAGCTAAAACTGCCCTTTGGGTACGTTACAAAATTGAATACACTTGGATACCAATTCCAAAAGGTACCTGTATAACCGTTGGCAAGTCGTTCCATGTAAATTTGAGGAGGAACTATAACAAACATGCCTACCAAAAGCGGTATGAAAAGTCTGCGAAAGCGTAAACCAATGAAGTTTAATGTAGATCTTTTCTGCATCATGTAGTAACTTACTGTACCAGAAATAAAAAAGAGCAATGGCATGCGAAAAAGGTGTAGAAACATATTTGACTCCATCATCAAATTGCTGGTTTCGGCATTTTTGATATGCCAGCCATCTTCGGCAACATAAGGCATGGCAGAATGGAAAAATAATACACCTATAATTGATAATATTCTTAACCAATCCAGGTAAGTTTGACGTTCCGTGTGTTCCATTTTTTTCTTTTTGATATAAAGAAACTGCACGCGAAATATTTAAGGAAATTTTTTTGACGAATGGTGTGGTTTTAGTGACCACTGGGAGTGAATAACCTTAATCTATAATTTTAATGACTTTTGCCGGAATGCCTCCGACAACTGTATTGTCGGAAACGTCTTTTGAAACGACTGCCCCGGCTGCTATGATGGCATTCTCTCCAACAGTTACGCCCGGAAGTATGGTAACGTTAGCACCAATCCAGGCGTTTTTTTTGATGTGAATGCGTCCGACCATCAATGAACCTCTGCTTTCTGGCGATA
>NZ_DATMRL010000116.1:0-2209 GCF_035566355.1 Pedobacter sp. | reverse complement strand
GTTTTAATCATACAGTTTTATTTATGTTTTTTATAGTTGGTTATGAATTATGTGAATTATTAGCAGAATTTTGACAAGTCAAAACAAAGCAAAGCCAGCACAGTACAAAGCACCGCGCTGGTTAATCATTTAATAAAGTTTGTGAGGAAGGATGAAATATTAAGACATTACTATTTCAGTTTCTTTTTAACAGGAGGAAGAAAGTTTTCTTCCGATATGACTTTTTTACCCGTCTTTTCTTCAAGAGCCAATCTGGCATCTTTAGCAATCTTGCCACCTTTTTTACCGGCAACAGCATTTTCTCTTAAACCCTCAGCTTCATCACTCTCCGCAATCTGACGAGTGGAGAGCTCAGCTAAAGCCGTAAATAACAATTCAGCTTCAGACATATGATCACGCAAGTTCTGCCCATCCAAGCCTTTAACTTCTTTGTGCATTTTCACGGACATCCCCGTCCATTCCTGGTGTATGATATTTGTCAAAAAAGCAAACTCATCTCCCTTTTTCACGCCATGTGTTCCCCAATAATCAGTTAATTTATTTCTGGTTTCCTGCCCAGACATTCTCTGTTGAATCCATTTCTCACTTCTACCAGCCTTTTGCCAGTTTTCCCTTGCACGATCTAAACTTTGCTCCGGATCCGACATTTCCTGCATCCGTTCATATCCTACCTTAGCAAGCCACATTTTAAAGGGTTCAGCTTTAGGCGATGGAATAGACTGAATTAACCGAAGCAGCTGTTCGGTATCAGCAACATCCGTGAGATAAAATTTTCCATCACTGGATTGCATTTTCAGTTGGTTACAGTTTGTAACCGACTCATTGCCTTCTTTGATCAATCTATGCTTTAAAACTTTCCAGTAGTTTCTGGCATTTGGGCTTTCAGTTAGCACCCCAACCACATCCACAATACTAAAATACCATTTTTGCTCTTCCTCATTCCAAACAGAACGCACTTGTTTATTTTCAAATAACCTTACACTCATATATCAAAATTCGTATTGTAAATATAACTAATCAATAATTAAAAACTGAAATAAATAGTAAAACTATTTTATTCATCTATTACTCACAAACAATATTTCAAAGAACTTATTGGTATCGGATACCCGATGGTTTTTATTTAAACCCCTTTCTGTAAACCTTAGCCGTCTGGCCATTTCTCTGCTTAAACCACCTGCTGAAATAAGGCAAATCGCTAAACCCCAGCAACTCCGAAATCTCTTTCACCGAATGCTTGGTATACTGCAACAAATACAAAGCCTCCCGGTAAATCCTGTCCTGCAACAACTCATAAACCGATCTCCCCAAATAAGCCTTTGCAAATCTGTTCAAAGCATGAATGCTGGTATCCATTTTAACTGCATACACAGAAATATCCCGATTATACCTGAAATCCAGTTCAATCAAAGACTGCAACACCTTTAATCGCTTAAAGGCCGGAGGCCAGTAGTCTAAATCGAATAGCCTAAAGCACTCTGTATAAGTATTCGTTTCCTGCAACATCCTTTTACTTTTTATTCGGTACCCAGGTACAAGTCACATCCAACAGCTTGTTTTCTATTACATAGATCAGGATGCTCACCGCTGTTTCCTCATCTAAGTCTAAAGCCACTGCTACTTCTGCAAGCCCAAATGATTTTCCTTCCACATGTTCCAGGAAAGCTTTGACCAATTCTTCTGGGATAAAATTCTCTTTCATAAACTGTGTTTTAAAATTCGACGATATACCAGATTCAGTTCCAGGAAGAGGTCTTCCAGCCCTTGGTAAACAATGAGGTGAAAGATGCGGAGTAAACCAGTCCTGATTTCCATCAGGATGGATTGACGTAGGTTCAAAGTAGAGCCTGGATGGCATGGATCTATACCATATTTCTTAAGGATCCCTGAGCTTCTGGATACTAATAAAAAAAGAAACTTTTTAATGACCGACCTTTTATGCTCCAGATCTCCTTTCTGAGATAAGATTATTTCAAAAAGAAAACCAGATAAGCTTTGGTAGGCTTTTTCAGCTCTGATATGCATAGACTCTGGAATATCAATGGCACTATCTGCCAGGATATCCAGCAGCTGAACATATAGGTTTATACAGGGTCTTAATCCTTGTTTTGACATCTTGGTAGAGGTTAAATTAGGAGATTGATGTTTTTTTCATAGGTAGATGTATTTAGGACGAATCAATAATTATTTGCCCGAATAACAGTCTCAG
>NZ_DATMRL010000115.1:0-3599 GCF_035566355.1 Pedobacter sp. | reverse complement strand
AGTAAAGCAGGTTTTGTATGATAAGGATACTAAAAAAGCGCGGGGTGTAGAGATTCTGGATATAGAAAACAATCAAACTTATGAGTTTAAAAGTAAAATCGTTTTTTTATGTGCTTCAACTTTAAACACTGCATGGATCTTATTGAACTCAGCAACCGATGTATGGCCAGGTGGATTGGGAAGTAGCAGTGGTGAATTAGGACATAATGTAATGGATCATCATTATAATATAGGTGCTTCGGGTACTGTTGAAGGTTACGAGGATCAATATGTATTTGGGCGGAGAGCAAACGGTTTTTACATTCCAAGATTTGCGAATTTAGGCGGTGATAAAAGAGATTATCTGCGTGGTTTTGGGTATCAGGGAGGAGCAAGCAGAGAAGGGTGGAGCAGAGAGATTGCGGAGTTAAATATTGGCGGAGAATTTAAAGATGCTTTAACAGAACCAGGTCAATGGTCTATCGGCGCGACTGCATTTGGTGAAATTCTTCCTTATCATGAGAATAAAGTTTCGCTGGATCATCATAAGAAAGATAAATGGGGCTTGCCTGTTTTGGCTATGGATGCAGAATTAAAAGAGAATGAATTCAAAATGCGTAAAGATATGCAGGAAGAAATGCGGGCGATGTTTGATGCTGTAGGTGTAAAAAATATTCATACCTGGGATGGTGGTCATGCTTTAGGACACGGTATTCATGAGATGGGTACAGCAAGAATGGGCAGGGATCCAAAAACATCAGTTTTGAATAAATGGAACCAGGTATGGGATTGCATGAATGTATTTGTTACCGATGGCGCCTGTATGACTTCGTCTGCCTGTCAAAACCCTTCGTTAACTTATATGGCGCTGACAGCGAGAGCTGTAGATTATGCAGTTAGTGAGTTAAAGAAAAATAATATCTAGTACTATGGAAAGACGAGAACTTTTGAAAATGATTGCGTTGTTTACCGGCGGGGTGATGATTGGAGGTAATGCTTTGTTGGTTGGTTGCAGTCCTGGAAAAAGGGAATCAAAAAATGCAATAGATTTTACTTCGGAAGAAGTAGATTTTTTGAATGAGGTTTCCGAAACCATCTTGCCTGCTACTAAAAGCCCTGGAGCTAAAGCAGCTAAGGTTGGTACTTTTATGACGGTTATGGTGAATGATTGTTATGAAGAGAAAGATCAAAAAGCTTTTTATGCTGGCATTGGTCAACTTGATGAAGCCTGTAAAAAAATCCATGGTTCAGGTTTTTTAAAAGTGACCCCGGCACAAAGACTATCGTTATTAGTAAACCTTGATAAAGAAGCGAAAGAGTATCAGTCCAAAAAAAGTGGCTTAGAAGAAATAGAGCGTAAAAAGAATAAGGACTTTGCTGGCCTGCCAAATCATTATTTCACCATGATGAAGCAATTGACCATGCTCGGATATTTCACCTCAGAACCTGGTTGTACTCAGGCTTTAAGATATATTGCTGTTCCTGGACGCTTTGATGGAGCTGTTCCTTATAAAAAGGGCGATAAAGCCTGGGCTTAATTTCACCATAAATAACAGGAGCTTTTTCGGTCTATGCTCCCAGAAAAAAAGAAGGAACAAGGGAGAAGGCCTTTTAAGGTTTGCGGGCTTTTCCGGCCCGCCTAAGCTTAAGTAGCCTTCGATCTTATCCTTCTTTTTTATAAGAATAATAGGTTTGACTTCAACATAAATGGTTTAATAGCCTGGATTCTGCTTTAAATTAGGATTTTTCGCTATTTCATCCTGCGGAATTGGAAATAAACTACGGGTTGGGGATTTCGGGGAATGGTTAAACCATTGTTTAGTCTCATATATCCCAAAGCGAATCAGGTCCTGACGACGATGTGCTTCCGCAGCAAATTCCCATCCCAGTTCATCCAGGAAGCGCCCGTATTTAATATCAGCACCACCATTTGAAGCGGATATCGTTCCATCAGGTGCTTGCAATCCGTATTGATAAACGCTTCCTTTAAGTAAGTCTGCACCACTGACCATCGCTTTGGATGCATTACTTTTAAAGGCACGTTGTCTGATCTGGGTAACTAAGGTGGCTGCCCCGTCAGGGTCGCCTGTTCTAAGCAAAGCCTCTGCTTTCATCATCAGTACATCTCCGTAACGAAGAAAAGGAAAGTCATTGTCCAGATTGTTGGTGGCTTTTTGTTTGATCACAAATTTTCCGATTCTAAAACCTGCATTGCTCGGCGCAACAATTCCATCCAAACCACCCATTCCTGGTACCGAGTTGACATAAGAGATAAGTACCTGTCCGGTTAAAGGATTGGATTGTGGCCCCTGGATCCAGGAGTCTTTCAGCCTGCTGTCTTCTGGATCATAAGTGTTGATAAACTGAGGCACAGCGCAGTTACCGCCCCATGGTTGAGCAGTCATCTGATATACGCCCTGGCTCAGAGGATCCAATGTTTTCATGTGGATCTGGTTGCCTACGCCATAAATTTCATCGTATGGAATGGCAAATATGATTTCTGCAGAGTTCTGGTTGGTATAAGTAAATACATCTGAGTAATTGTTGTCCAGACGGTATTTGCCACTGGCTATAATATCATTGGCTTCTTTAATACATTTTGCATATTCAGCGGTACCTACATAAACTTCTGAGTTGAGGTATATTTTGGCTAGTAAGGCTTTTACACCCCATTTGTTTAATCTTCCGTAGGTGGTTTTTGCATCTTCGCTCAGCGATGGCATAATTTCATTGAGTTCTTTTACAACGAATGCATACACTTCGGCCCTGGTGTTTTGTTTAGGCAGGGTTTTATCATCAGGGTCTACTTTGGTAATGATCGGTACATTTCCATGGTTGTCCAGCAACAGGTAATAGCCAAAGGCCCTGACTGCACGGAGTTCTGCCACTACACCTGCCTTGATATCACCCAGCTGAAGGGTGCCGGCATCAATTTGAGAAAGGATGGTATTGGTTTTGGTGATGGTGGCAAAGGCATTTATCCAGGTGTTATAAGGTTGCCATTCCTGGGTAGTCCAGGTATGCTGGTGCATCCGGCGGTAGGTTCCGGCATCATCCCATCCATTTGGCCGAACGGGTGTAATGATACAGTCCGCAGCCTCTTCCTGCAGGTCAAAATACCCTTGCCATCCACACATCACTGTTCTGAGAGAGGCGTAGGTAGGTGCCAGAATGGTTGGAAGATCTTTTTCAGTTGGAGTGAACTTGGAAGGAAGTACTTCAGAGTAGACTTCTTCATCCAGTTTGGTACAAGAGCTTAGGGTGCCTGCACATCCAAAAGCTGCAATAAGTATATATAATATTTTTGTTTTCATGATGTTATCAGTTATGGCTTAAAAAGAGACATTAAGGCCTGCGGTGAATGTTCTTGTGGTTGGATAAGTATCTCTGTTTTCGATACCTGGTGCAAAGCTGAAATCGCCGGTATAACTTACGGCCTCCGGATCCAGGCCTTTGTATTTTGTAATGGTAAACAGGTTCAATGCAGAAACGTATATTCTGAGGTTCCTGATTCCTTTGATCAGTTTATCGGAAAAGGTATAACCTAGAGTAACGTTGTCAATTTTAACATAATCCGCTTTTTCAATATAGTCACTTACATAGACCAGATCGCTGTTCAG
>NZ_DATMRL010000114.1:0-3588 GCF_035566355.1 Pedobacter sp. | reverse complement strand
AAACCGCTGCAATTCTTGAGGCTGTTCCCCCTGGCTATCATGTTCCAGGTATTTTGTTTGGCACAAAAACCTTCTATGATAACCCGGGAGGAGGATCTACAGACTGGTACCATAGAATGTTCATCCATCCAAATGGAAACGTTGGAATTGGTACTACAGATCCAACTGATAAACTCTCTGTTAATGGGAAGATTCGCGCAAAGGAGATCAAGGTAGAAACTCAGAACGGGCCGGACTATGTGTTCAAGAAAGGCTATCAACTTTCCTCACTTGAAGAAACAGAAAAACATATACATGAAAATGGCCATTTGCCAGGTATCCCATCTGCTACAGAGGTGAAAACTAATGGAATTGATCTTGGAGAAATGAATGCCAAACTGCTCAAGAAAATCGAAGAACTGACTTTGTATTTGATAGAGCAACAAAAGCAAATCCAAGAACTGGAGAAAACAATTAAATGCATTTCTATAAAGTAGACCTCAAACTCCAAATCGTAATATCAATAGTCACGAGATATATACTTAAAGATAACACTCTATGAAAGTTAAATACATTATCGCCACCATCTTTTTTATATGGCTTTTCAGTGGAATAGATCCTGTCAACGGACAAACCAGCTATAACAATCTTCCAGTCTTAATACCACCGGCACCTAATGCCGCAGAACTGGGTAAATATGGCAATTTAGATATCGGGATGCAAACAGGTTCATTGAACTTTGAAGTACCATTATATAGTATTGAAGGAAATAAATGGGCAATGCCAATAAATCTGCAATATTCAACATCTGGGATAAAAGTTGACCAAATTGCATCCCGGGTAGGGTTGGGTTGGGCATTTAATGCCGGAGGTGTAATTACGAGGAATGTTAACGGACAACCCGACAGACCTGGAAATAGATCCACCTTACCTGCTGACTGGAACTCATTTAACCAAAGTTTTTTAGACTATCTGCATAATGCAACAGGAGCAAGCCCTTATAATACTGAGCCTGACGAATTTATGTATAACTTTAATGGATATGCTGGTAAATTTATTTTGGATAGTGCCGATCAAATTGTTTCAATACCTCATAACAATCTGAAGATAAAATATCTATACCAAAATTCTGAATCTTCCACCATTACCATCACTACTCCCGACGGTGCAGTTTATTATTTCAATACCATTGAATTAACCTCTTCAAATTCAACTTGCTATGGATCTTCTTCTGGTCCCTACGCCTCTCGTTTACCAACATCCTGGTATTTAACCAGGGTTGTCACACCAAATCAAGAGGAAGTTTTGTTTACGTACAAAGATTGTTATTATCAATATGACGCTGGGATCTCACAAACCTTAACCAGAACATACGATTTGGAAAACCAAAGTCATTGCACAATTACAAAATGTGCTGCAGTTAATTCAGAAAGTAACTGTAGCAGTAGCATAACCGCCTGGGGAAAGATTTTAACCAAAATATCTTTTAGATCACTTGTAATTGATTTCAACTACATAGATCGTCAGGACATTACTGCACCAGATAATGGGATTATTGGAGACCAGCTGTTGAGTAACGTCCAGATTCGAAATGGTGTTCAGCCCTTAAAAACGTTCAAGTTAAACTATACTTATGCAATAGCGGATCCTTACTTCGCTTCACCCTATGGACAATCCTTATCTTTAAAATACAGACCATTTTTAGAATCAATTGTAGAAGAAGGAAAAACTTCGATCGAAAGCAGAAAACATAGTTTTGTTTATAATGATATTAACGGTTTACCACCCAGACTATCTTATGCTCAGGATCTGTTTGGCTATTTCAATGGCCAGCGAAACAATAGCCTGGTACCTGTTCCTAATACCGATTATGAAAAGCAAATGTTTCCTGGTGCTACAGCATTAAGAAATTGCGATTTTTCCAGTACTTTAAAAGGTTCCCTAACTAAAATAACTTATCCAACAGGGGCGGTTGATAGCATTTTTTATGAACTCAATGAATATAGAGGATTGAAAAGCGTGCCTCCACCAAGAGATAATAAATTAGTTTCTATATTACCAACATCCAGTTATCCAACAACGGCAACTTCGGCAAATTTTACCCCATACAGTTCTGAAAATATTCTTTTAAACGGGGGTACTCTGATTAGTGTTGGCGGAGGCGGTGGTTCGAATATAGATCCGCTGATCAACCTTTTAAGAACAGAAATTGTTCGAAAGTCCGACCAGGCTGTCGTATTCACCAGAACATCTAAGTTGGGTCAGAATTTTTCTAATGAGGCCATTACTCTTGCTGCGGGAGTCCAGTATTTCATAAGAATCACAAGCCTATACCCAAATATTAGGTGTTCTGCTTCTGTAAGTTATGAAACTGGTCCAAGTAGTCAAATTGAAATCAATCAACCAACAGGTGGGCTTCGGGTACGGACGTTTTTTACTAAAGACAATACCGGTATTCTGCAAACAAAAAATTACAATTATTCCTATTTAAATGACCTTTCAAAGTCATCAGGCCAGCAATCAAATATCCCAACTTATGCGAAAGACTTCAATACAGCTATAAGTGGAAATTGTGGTGATGGAGGGTCCGGTGGTGGAATGACTGTGCAGCTTTGCAAATCCAGGATAATGTATTCAAATTCCGTCAATAATATTTATCGTTATTCCAGGAATCATATCTATTATGAAAATGTTATAGAAAGTATAGGGGAGAATTTTGAAAATGGAGGCATTTCTCATTCATATATTATAGAACCAGATGCCTTATCAAAACCAATTTGGGGCGCTTTTTTAGTGCTAGGCGTTAAAAGCTCTAATACCGGATCGAGAAATGGCCTTGAAAAAGAGCAGTTATTCTTTAAAAAACAAAATGGAGCATTTATTAATATTAAGAAAGTAGTCAACCATTATATTGTCGATCCCAGGGTGAGTAAGGTGGTTGATGCTTATGTAATTAATAAACAATACATTTTTCCACTTCATAGCGATCCGCCGATATATGAAGAGTTTAATGGATACGAGATTAATAAATATAGCTTTTATTCAAAATGGGTATATAAAGATTCTACGTCGGTTTATAATTACAATGAAGATGGCAGTATCTTATTATCAAAAACCGGCTACCAATATCCTAATGTTCTTCATACTCAAATAGGCAAGGAAACAATTTCAACCAGCGATGGGCTGACCAGAGAGGTTAATTATAAGTATCCACATGAAATGGTCAGTTTGGGACGTGATCCGAATGGAATCTATCAGGGCATGATTACCAGAAATATAATTAGTCCTGTAGTTGAGCAAACGATCGTGAAAAATGGCAAAACAAGTTTGGAGCGTAGAAATTTCATTCAACCATTTTCGAATATCTATGTACCCGGAAGTGTAGATGTACTCAATACAGTATCAAATACCGATGAAACACGTATTCGCTACCAAGCTTATGACAACAAAGGAAATCCTTTGAGCCTTGCACAAGAAAAAGGTGCTAAAATTAATTATATATGGAGCTATAATGGTCAATACCCAATAGCGGAAATAAAAAATGCAGATTATAGTTCCGTGGTTTCTGCACTAGGTGGCGGGGCAGCCATTACTGCATTCAGTATTAAA
>NZ_DATMRL010000113.1:0-15515 GCF_035566355.1 Pedobacter sp. | reverse complement strand
ATCGTTAATGCGCTTCCCTCGTTCATAAGAGCTGAATTCCCAGTTGATATAGTATGGATAAGTTTGATCGGTAGAGCTCTGATTGGCAGAGCTAACAAAATGACGGGGTGGATTTTTAACTGTCGGATTTTGGGATGCAGGTATCCAGCCCTGCCAGTCACTTTTAGGATCACTGCCATCGAGAATAAATTTTCCCTGGTCTTTCCATTTTAAGGGAAATTTACCATTTGGTGTAATAGCAATATCGTTATCTGCTGAAGCAAAAATGAAATTCTGTGCAGGAGCGGTATAGTAGGCCAGCGCTTTTCGGTAGTCGCTATAGTTTTTCCCCCTGTTCAGGTAATAGAAAGTCATGAGTTCATTTGACTTTTCATGGGCTATCCATCTCAAAGCATGACCTAAAGGGACATTATCTGCCCTGGAAAGTTTCTCTGGTTTTTGAAAATAAACTACCGGGCCATGATGTGTGTAGATCACGGTATCTGTTTCTGTATGACCGCCCCTGATCTTAATCTTCTCCAGTCTTTCTGTGGTCTTGTTCCACTTATTGTCATACCAGTATTCTTTGTGGGTATTGTCTTTAAATTTAATTTGATAGAAGTCCAGTACATCGGCTGCTACATTGGTTACGCCCCAGGCAATGCGCTGATTAAATCCTATGGTAATACCAGGAGCTCCTGGAAGCGAAACACCATAGGCATTTAAACCTGGAGCATGTAATTGTATTTGATACCAGATTGAAGGTAAGGTTAGATCCAGGTGCGGATCATTCTCCAGAATTGGTGAACCGGAAGCTGTTTTTTCCCCAGACAGTGCCCAGTTGTTGCTGCCTATTCCATCTATTTTTTGTTTCGTCCTGATATCGCCGGTAACCATCTGGTTAAAAGCCAAAGGGGCTGCTGGAACCAGGATTGGTTTAAAGTCCCATTTTGTGCCTTTAGGGATAATAGGGTCTTCTCTGAAAGGATAATCTGGAAAGAGATTGCCAGTTACCTCAGGGCCATATTTTTTAAGGATATTCGACATGTAAAATTCGTCGGAACCCATCGCGAGTACGGCCGACATTTGTTTAAGAAGCAAAGCACACTTAAGAGGAGTCCAGTCTTCAGGCACAAAATCCAGTATTTTATACTCCAAAGGCAAATTCGCCCTGGAAAGAGAATGGATGTAGGCATTGATTCCTTCCGTATAAGCGGTCATCATCTCTTTTGATTTTGCATCCTGCATCATGCCTTTCAGAGAATTTTCAGCGCCGTAAACCATTCCCATGCGGCGTTGATAACGGTCAAGCTCAATGGCTTTACTACCTACCACCTCCGATAAGCGGCCGGCAGCAAAGCGGGTCTGGAAGTCCATTTGCCATAAGCGGTGCATAGCGGTAACATAACCTTGAGTGTAATAAACGTCATAATCATTATTAGCAAAAATATGAGGGATCATCCGATCATCAAAGACCACTTCAACACGATCGTGGGTGCCTTTAAGTACAACCTTATGGTTCAGGCCAATACCAGAGGGCTCCGCATTTTGCCAGAATCCGGTAAAAGGATTCAGGAATTTAAGCAAAGGAGGGACAGCGCCAAATTTGGTGTTGAAAATATAAACTAACAAAAGGGGGATGACGACACAGAAGGTAGCTTTAACTTTATTCATTGCAGTTTAGTTAATAAATCGTCCTGTCGGAACAAGCAATCCATTTAGTTTTCTAAGGCAATTTAATAAAACTTCGATCAATTTTCATCCTATCCAAATTTTCTAATCTTAATGTGGCTTAAAAATGAATTTGTTAGTTTCATTAATTGTGTTAAATTTATATACACTAAGTTAAACCCAAATCTAAATTACAGCGTATGATAAGAAATTTTACAAAAATTGTGCTGATCCTTCTGGTCTGTTGCTCTGCTGTGCTATCGGTACAGGCACAATCCATTGCGATCAGTGGAACAGTTACAGATAAGCTCAGCCATGAACCTATACCGGGTGTGGGGATCACTGTTAAAGGAACTACAGCAGGTACTTCAACAGATCAAAACGGAAAATTTTCATTCAGTACCACGGAAAAAAGACCACTTACTTTAGTTATTTCCTATATTGGGTATGCTTCTGTGGAAAAATTAATTACAGGTAATACTGCAGGATTGAACATAGAACTCGAACAGACAGGAATATTGGGGCAGGAAGTTGTTATTTCAGCTTCAAGAACACCAGAGCGAATTTTGGAATCACCTGTCTCTATTGAAAGAATGGGACAGAGCACCCTTAAAGAGCTGCCGGCACCTTCTTTTTATGATGCACTGAGCAATATGAAAGGCGTAGAAGTAAGTACACAGAGTTTGACTTTTAAATCCATTAATACGAGGGGTTTTAATTCCAATGGAAACAACAGGTTCAACCAATATGTGGACGGTATGGATAATCAGGCGCCAGGATTAAATTTTTCGGTGGGCAATATAGTGGGTATAAATGACCTGGACGTAGACAATGTGGAGCTCTTGCCAGGAGCATCTTCGGCTTTATATGGAGCCGGAGGAATTAACGGAACAATGCTCATGACTTCAAAAAGTCCTTTTGAATATCAGGGACCAAGTTTTCAGTTTAAGTCGGGAATTAACCACGTCAATGACAACAACAGCAGTACTCAGCCATTTAACCAGTTGGATGTAAGGGTGGCTAAAGCCTGGAATAATAAATTTGCCGCCAAAGCGACTTTCTCTTTTTTGCAAGCCCAGGACTGGCAGGCGGATAATTATAATAATTTTAACCGCGCTTCAAGGACGGTTATTCCGGGAGACAGAAATTCAGATCCCAATTATGATGGGGTGAATGTTTATGGAGACGAGGTTAGCCAGAACATGCGAAATGTAGCACAGTCGGTTTTGAATGCCGGAACTTCTGCTTTTGTGAAGGGGGCATTGGGTTTGCAGACCGATCCTACAGCGGCTCAGATTGCGGCTTTTAAAGCTAATCCTGTTACTCAAGGTTATCTAACGAACTTTTTAAGCACCAATGCACAAATGAAGCCCTTTTTTGCAGGTCTGAATACTCCAGGATTGCTGCCCAATCAGAATGTGTCCAGAACAGGTTATAATGAGCGGGACCTGGTAGATTATAAAACACAATCTCTAAAGATTTCCGGAGCACTGCATTATAAATTTACGTCTACCATAGAAGCTATCGCTCAAGCCAACTGGGGAACTGGTACATCTGTATATACAGGTTCTGACCGTTATTCTTTGAGAAATTTTAGCATTGGCCAATACAAACTGGAATTGAAAGGACAGGATTTCTTTGTGAGGGCTTATACCACGCAGGAGCGTTCAGGTGATTCTTATATCTCTTCTATTTTAGGAAGTTATATTAATGAGGTCTCTAAACCTTCTACACAATGGTTTCCGCAATATGTAGGTACTTATGTCGGAGCCAAGGCACAAGGCGCAAGTGACGCAGCTGCAAATGCTGCTGCCAGAGCAGCGGCTAACCAGGGCCGATTCGAACCAGGCTCACCCGCATTTGAGACGGCGAAAGATCAAATCATGAACACCACCATCGCCAGTACAGACTTTGCTAAAGGTAAATACGGTGCTAAATTTGATGATAAAACAAATTTATACCACTATGAGGGTATGTATAACTTCAGCAATGCCTTTAATAATGTGGTAGAATTCCAGGTTGGTGCGTCCTACAGGCTTTTCCAGCTCCGGTCTGCAGGTACTATATTTGATGATTTGAACAGGGACCTTGACATCAAAGAATACGGAAGTTTTGCCCAGTTGGGTAAGAAATTTCTGGACGATAAATTAAAGCTTACCTTTTCAGGGCGCTATGATAAAAGTAAGAATTTTGACGGTCGTTTTACTCCTAGAATTACCGGCGTACTTACTGTGGCGCCAAACAATAATATCCGGGTCTCCTATCAGACAGGGTATCGGAATCCAACTACGCAGAACCAGTATATAGATTTATCTGTTGGTGGAGGATCACAAAGATTAATTGGTGGTTTGCCGGAAATCCTCAATAAATACAATTTGTTTACCAATCAGGCTTTTACCGATGTGAGTTATCGTGCATTTCTGAATTCCGCGGCAACCGGGACACCTAATCCTGCTTTATTGGTGCCTTATACCTTTGATCCGAGAGGGGTAAGGCCAGAAAGTGTTCAGGCATATGAAGTCGGGTATAAAGGTTTGCTGGGGCCTAAATTTTTGATTGATGCCTATGCCTACTATAATATTTATAAAGATTTTATTACCTCAGTAGATGTTTATCAAAGTAACGGAGCAGGGTCCTTTACTAAATTTGGCGTTCCCGTGAATGCTACTGGAAAGGTAACTTCGTATGGTGCAGCATTAGGAATAGATTATCTTTTGGGTAAATACAATCTGAGTGGTAATATATCCTATAATAAGATAGGCGATATTCCAGCTAATTATATCAATGATTTTAATACGCCCGAAATCCGTTATAATTTAGGCTTTGGAAATAAGGAAATCATTAAAAATATCGGTTTTAACGTAAACTATCGCTGGCAGGGTAGTTTTTATTGGAACTCCTCTTTTTCTTCAGGAGAAGTCCCTGCTTTTGGAACGATGGATGCCCAGGTTAATCTGAAGATACGGTCCGTAAACTCCATGATTAAAATCGGAGGGTCAAATATTTTGAACAAATACTATATTACCTCCTATGGTAATCCGGCTGCAGGAGCGATATATTATGTGGCCTATGCTTTTAATCTTTAGATACTACCCTTATTCTTACAAGCCCCGGTATTTTTACCGGGGCTTTTTTTATGATCATCATTCCAACTTTGCAAAGCCCTCCTTTTAAATAAGCCCCAAAAATGAACATCAGAAAAATCAGAAAACTTGGTTAAAGTGTCAAATACAAATAAATGAAGCTAATTATATATCTAAATATCCTTTGCTTTTAATATAAAAATTAACACTTTAGATGTATAAAGTACACGATCTCAGGATTTCCAATTTTTATACAAACGATTTCATGGAAGAAAGAAACGAACAAGGAAAAGAAATAAAAGACAACGAAAATATTCAGGAAATAGTTGAAGAAACCATCCAACATTTAAACAATCCGGTAACTGTTCTTAAACCTATAGTAAAGAAATACCTTTCATCTGTAACTAAAGTGGTTACAGAAGGAAATAAATTTTTCTTCTCTGATGGCGATGCCAGGGTCGAAGTTCGTGTGGTAAGCGATGAGATTATTCGCGTAAGGCTTGCACCGCACGGTGTTTTTCTGGATGATTTTTCTTATGCAGTAAAAACTGTAGATCAGAAGGTTACAACTTTTGGGATGGTGGAATTTGAAGACCGTTATTCTATCTCTACGAACACGATTACCTGTAACATCAGGAAGTCAGATTTCCTGATTTCATTTGTGGAAAACAGTTCGCAGATGGTGATGAGCGAAGACGAATCACCTATGCACTGGGAAGAAAATGTTGAATTCGGCGGCTACTATGTGTATGCTACAAAAAAATGTTTACCCCAAGAGAACTTTTTTGGCCTGGGAGATAAGTCTGGTAATTTAAATTTAAGAGGCAGGCACTTTCAGAACTGGAACACAGATGCCTACTCCTTTGGATGGGATCAGGATCCTTTGTACAGAACTATACCTTTTTATAGTGGCTTGCATGATCAGGCTGCCTATGGAATATTTTTCGACAATACTTTCCGTTCCTATTTTGACTTTGGTAAGGAAGATGTCTCCAAGACAAGCTTTTGGGCAGATGGTGGTGAGTTACAGTATTATTATATCCATGGCCCTCATTTGATGGATGTAGTGAAACGCTATCAAACCTTAACCGGCACACACCCGATGCCACCAAAATGGGCTTTAGGTTATCATCAGTGCCGCTGGAGTTATTATCCTGAAAGTAAGGTGAAAGAAATTGCCGAAGGGTTCCGCTCCCGGGATATTCCATGTGATGCTATTTACCTGGATATTGATTATATGGATGGCTACCGCTGTTTCACCTGGAATAAGAAGTATTTCCCTGATCCCAAAAGAATGATCAAGGAGCTGCTAAATATTGGGATGAAAACGGTAGTAATGATTGATCCGGGAATTAAAGTGGATGATAATTACTGGGTATTTAAAGAAGGCAAAGAGAATAATTACTTTTGCCGCAGGAGTGATGACTATTTTATGGAGGGACATGTCTGGCCTGGACGTTGCCAGTTCCCTGACTTTACCAATCCTACTGTTCGTGAATGGTGGGGTGGATTGTACAAAGAATTGGTAGATATGGGCGTGGCTGGTGTTTGGAATGATATGAATGAGCCTGCTGTTTTTGGTTCAGGAACTTTTCCTAATGATGTGAGGCATAACTTTGATGGCTACCGCGGATCGCACCGAAAAGCCCATAATGTTTATGGCATGCAGATGGTTCGTTCTACCTACGATGGACTGAAGAAACTGATGCGTAATAAACGTCCTTTCACGATCACCAGGGCTGGTTATTCGGGTATGCAGCGTTATGGTTGTGTATGGACCGGTGATAATGTGGCCACATGGGAACATTTAAAAATGGGAAATATTCAATGCCAGAGAATGTCCGTATCCGGAGTTCCATTCTGTGGAACAGATATTGGCGGTTTTAGCGGCGAACCCGACGGAGAATTGTTTACCCGGTGGATACAGATGGGAACCTTCTCTCCCTTTATGCGGGCCCACTCTGCCGGTGATACTTCTGAAAGAGAGCCCTGGAGCTTTGGTGAACCTTTTACCAGCATCAACAGAAAATTCATAGAACTAAGGTATAAACTGATGCCTTATATTTATTCGGTATTCTGGGAGCACCACCGTTATGGTTTCCCAATTTTGAGGCCTTTGGTGATGCTGGAGCAGGATAAGATAACTAACCATTACAGGCAGGATGAATTTACTTTTGGCGACAAGATTATGGTTTGTCCGGTTTTAGAACAAGGGGCTATATCCAGGATCGTTTATCTGCCAAAAGGAAAGTGGTATAATTTCTGGACTAACGAATTGCTTGAAGGAGAAAAAGAACATGATGTTGCAGCTCCGATAGAAAGTATGCCATTGTTTGTGAAGGCCGGATCTGTAATACCGGAATATCCAGTGATGCAATATGTTGGTGAAAAGCATATTGATGAGGTGATGTTGAACGTTTATTATAGTGACTATGAGGTAAATTCTTTCTTCTTTGAAGACCATGGAGATACTTTTGCGTATGAACAGGATATTTATTCAGAAAAGAAGTTCAGTGTAAAGGGCGATGCTGTATCTTTACTGATAGAGCAAACTACAGATGGGCTGTATACGCCTAATTATGAGTTGTACAGCTATCAGGTCATTGGGATTCCGTTTCAAGTGAAAAGGATCATTATTGATGACCGGGAGCTGACCGATTTTACCTTGGATGAAAGTGGCCATCTTTGCTTTAAGTCCAATAAGAATTTTGGCGATATTAGAATATTTACCATATAACCTTATATAAACCCAGTTTCAATCCGATATCATGAGCAAGTCCTCAAAAAGTGTTTCTAAAAAGCAAAGTACCCCGGTTTGGATCTATAGTTTATTTACAGATTTTGATACATCCTTGTTCATATCCGGTAAGCATTTCCGCTTATATGAGAAATTAGGCGCTCATCTGATAGAGGTTGACGGGACACCGGGAACTTTTTTTGCGGTCTGGGCACCTAATGCTCAGCAAGTTGGTGTGACGGGTAATTTTAACCAATGGAGCAAAACAGCCCATCCCTTGTACCGAAGGCTGGACAGTTCAGGGATCTGGGAAGGATTTATTCCGGAAATAGGAAAAGGTGAAGTCTATAAATACGCCATTAAGGGTTTTGACGGCATTGATATAGAAAAAGGAGATCCTTTCGCCAGCCGATGGGAGCATCCCCCACGTACAGCTTCTGTGGTTTGGGATACAGATTATAGCTGGAAGGATAAGAATTGGCTGAGCAAACGGCCTAAATTAAATACATTGAGCCAGCCTGTTTCTGTTTATGAATTGCATTTAGGCTCCTGGCAAAGGGATCCGAGTGATCCCGATCGGATTCTGACTTATAAGGAAATTGCGAATACATTAGTACCTTACATACTTGAAATGGGTTTTACTCATGTAGAGCTAATGCCTATTATGGAATATCCTTATTTCCCATCATGGGGATATCAGATCACAGGGTATTTTGCGGCAAGTTCCCGACATGGAACACCACAGGAGTTGATGTATCTTATTGAGCAACTTCATAAAAGTAATATTGCTGTGATCCTGGACTGGGTGCCTTCTCATTTTCCGGGTGATGCACATGGGCTGTATAAATTTGACGGTACGCATTTATATGAGCATGCAGATATGAGAAAAGGTTTTCATCCGGACTGGAAGTCTTATATCTTTAATTACGACAGGAATGAGATCAGGTCTTTTCTGATCAGTAATGCCTTATTCTGGATGGATAAATATCACGCAGATGGACTCAGGGTAGATGCAGTGGCTTCTATGTTGTATTTTGACTTTTCCAGGAAGGATGGAGAGGCAGGTACCAATGAGTATGGGGGCAGTGACAATCTTGGCGCGATCCAGTTCCTGAAAGATATGAATGAAGCGGTGTACGGAAATTACCAGGGTGTACTGACGATTGCTGAAGAAAGCAGTACGTTTCCCGGGGTTACGCATCCAGTTTCAGAAGGGGGGCTTGGTTTTGGTTTAAAGTGGATGATGGGCTGGATGAACGACACGCTCAAGTATTTCAAGAATGATCCGATCAACAGAAAATACCATCATCATCAATTGACTTTTAGCATTACCTATGCTTTTTCCGAAAAATTCATGATGCCTTTTTCGCACGATGAAGTGGTGCATGGTAAATCTTCTATGATCTATAAAATGCCGGGCGATGAATGGCAGAAATTTGCGAACCTGAGGACTTTATATACCTATATGTTTACCCAGCCGGGAAGTAAACTATTGTTCATGGGCAATGAAATTGCACAAAACGGCGAATGGAATTTTACCAAATCCCTGGACTGGGACTTATTGCAGTATGATTCTCATAAGGGGATGCAGAATACGGTAAAGGCACTCAACCATTTGTACAGGACAGAACCAGCATTATATGCCAATAACTATTCTTATGAAAGTTTTGAATGGATCAATGCTGATGACGCGCAACAATCCGTTTATGTGTACATCAGAAAAGGATTGAAAGCTAAGGACACGCTGATTGTCATCTTAAATCTGACACCTGTGTTCCGGGAAAATTATAGGGTTGGTTTGCCTTTTAAAGCAGAATGGAAGGAGATCTTTAATTCTGACGCCGTTGAACTTTTTGGCAGTGGGAAAGTCAATGATGGAACCTATCTGCCGGAGCAGGTCGGTTGTCATTTCAGAGAATACTCTATAAATATGGATATTCCTCCTTTAGGTGCCGTTGTTTTAAAACAGGCAAAATAATTTAAAGAAGTGAATTGTGCGGAAAATTCTGTACAACTGCTTCAAGACTAACGATATCAGGCGGGCTGAAGACCAGCAGATCTCTGAGGTCTTTTCGCAGCGTACGAGAATTTCCGCAGCAAATTGCAGAGGAAGGAGGTGACCCGGGCTTTATGCCATTTATCGGGCTAAGCACCCAGAAAAAAAGAATATATCTGCAGAGAATCCCTTTTAAGGTTTGCGGACTTTTTCAGTCCGCTTAAGCTTAAGCAGCATTCGAGCAGATGTATTCTTTTTTTTAAGCAATTTAAAATTTAAGCGATTCAAAAATCACAGAAAACAACGTCCTATTACATCACGCTGGTACTGTCTTTTTTCATCGTTTTCATGCGTTTTTTCATCATTTTCATAGAGTGCATTTTACCCTCCATATTGATCATGTCGCCATTTTTCATCATGGAAGTTTTTCCATCGGCCATTTTTACACTGCCATCGGTCATCACCATAGTTCCATTTTTGAGTGTCATGGTTTCTTTCATTTCCATATGTTTCCCATCTTTCATAACCCACATTTTTCCATCTTTCATCATAATGTGATCATGCATTTTACCCATTTTTTGGGTATGCATTTTTTTGTGCATGGTTGTGTCTTGTGCCATCGCAGCGCTGCAGGTCAGCATAACTAATGCTGTAAATGCCATTAATAATCTTTTCATTTTTTTTGTTGTTTGTGTTGATGATATTTTGTGTTTTGTTTGTTGCTTAGAATAATATTTTTATTTATTAAACAATTGCAGTTTAAATAGGTTTTAAATGATTGATGTTTTTCCGGTAAAGAAGCGCTGGTGGAATAGGAGTATAAACGTTCGGAGATTGTTGCGCAGTGGTCATAATTAAAAATGATCCTGAATTCATTGCAGTTAATTAAATTAGAATGCGATATTTACCTTTATGTTTTAAACCTGTTTAAGGGAATTTTATGAAGTCTATGAAATCTTTGTTTTTTGTGTTGATATGTTCTGTATTCTGTTTTAGTGTTACCGCTCAGGTTCCAGCAACCATGCCTGATTTTAAATTGTATACTTCCGGTCAGACAGGGTTTACAAAAAATAATATTCCAGCCGGAAAGCAATCATTGATTGTTTTTTTTGATGCAACTTGCCCGCATTGTCAAAAGGTAGCAGGGGAACTTTCTAAAAAGACAAAGGAACTGAGTAAAATCAATATTTATATGGTTTCCCTGGATGAATTCAGGACCATAAATTACTTTATGGAACATTATGCGAAATCTTTAATTGGATTAAAAAACGTAACCCTTTTACAAGACCGGGATCATGTATTTATACCGCTGTTTTCACCTTCTAAATACCCTTCAGTCTATCTGTATTCTGCGGATAAAAAGTTAAAATTCAACAATTCGGGAGAGGTAGAGGTTTCGAAGATCCTGAACAAACTTTAAATACTTCTAAGCCGCGGGTGGCAGCCATGGTTTTGTTTTTCTATTAATTTACCCTATCTTTATTAAAACGCGGTGATCTTTATTATGGCCGCAATTAAGATTCAATGGAAAAATTAGGTGCATCTTATTTAGACAGTTTATTGTGTTTCGCTTGCAAATCGCAGCGGGCCTATTTGTCTTATGCACGTGTAAATAGTTCCCATTCTCCCTTTGGATTTTCTTTCCAGCAGAGTAGTAAAGACTTTCTAGTTTAAGCCCCAATCCATTTAGCTTCAAGGTTTGGGGCAAATACATGGAAAATTTTGCGGGTGATTTATGCATAAGGGAATTTCTTCTCTCCTGTTCTTTGTCGCAAACCTTTAGTTTTTCATTATAGAATGAGCCCTTGGGGCCGGAAAGCAGTATGCGGTTTGACATAGACCGCGAAATTCATTCATTACAGATAGATATTAAAAACAATCATCATGGAAAATAACCAATTGATCATTACCAAAAAAGAATACGAATTGTTATCCAATCACTTAAAATTAAGCAGCAGATTGTCTGATTTCAACAAGGATAAATTACATCATGAACTCAAGTCTGCAAAGATTGTTACAAAGGATAACTTGCCAGAGGATGCTATTGTCCTGGATTCTTTAGTTACTATACAGGATGAGGAAACCGCCCAGGAATTTACCTTTCATCTGGTTATACCTGAAGAGGCAAATATGAAGCTGAATAAACTTTCGGTGCTGGCGCCAATAGGTATTGCTTTATTGGGATATACCAGCGGAGCACGTGTAGACTGGGAAATGCCAACAGGTGTTAGGAAATTTAAAGTAATCAAGGTAAATAGATATATAAATGAAAATGACAAGGAGATCGCATAATAAAGGTTGATTCCGGAGCGTATTGGACAATTTTTGGTAACTTTGCGGATCATCTTAAAATTAAATTTTATGTCAGTAAGTACAGAAGAAGAATTTATAGGAATGCAGGAGGTAAGTCAGGCTGTAGCGTCTACACTAAAACAAATGCGAGAATTCGCTAAGCCCGGAATGTCAACAAAAGAACTGGATGATTTTGGGGGGCATATACTGGAAAGCTTTGGAGCTAAATCTGCACCGAGACTCACTTATGACTTTCCCGGATGGACTTGTATCAGCATAAATAACGAAGCAGCACATGGTATCCCTTCGGAAGAGAAAATTCTTTTGGATGGTGATTTAATCAATATAGATGTTTCTGCTGAACTGAATGGTTTCTGGGCAGATAATGGTGGTTCTTTTGTTCTTGGCGAGGATATTCATCATCACTTGCGGCTGGTTAATGCTTCTAAGGAAATTCTGTACAAGGCTATTGGTAAAATAAGAGGTGGTGTTAAAATTTCAGAAATTGGCAGGCTGATAGAAACAGAAGCAAAAAAACAAGGGTATACGGTGATCAGAAACCTGGCTGGGCATGGTGTTGGAAGAAGTCTGCATGAGGCTCCTGAAGGGATCCTGAATTGTTATGATAAATACAATACGGAGAGGTTCCGGAAGAATTCTACAGTAGCCATAGAAACTTTCATTTCTACAAAGTCAACATATGCTGTTGAACAGGAAGATGGTTGGACACTGAAGGGGAATAAGGGCGGCTTTGTTGCCCAACATGAGCATACTATTCTGGTTACAGATGGAGAGCCACAAATTCTGACGATTTCTAATGGGATATTCGATTAAATCCTGTTTGGTGTAGGGTTGTATCTTTTTATAAACCATTGTAAAGCTTCCTGATGGTTGTTGTTCTTGTATGCGAGTACAACTTCTGTGTAGATAGAGAGATTTTTCAGGTCGGCAAAGTTTATTTGCAGGTATTTATAATGTTCTTTTAAGGAGTGGGGCAGAATGGATACACCCGCTCCGCTTTCTACCAGTCTTAATATAGAATGAACATTGTTTGCCTCATGGGAGAGTTGCGGACTAAAACCCAGTCTATTGCAAATTTCAACTAACTTCTGATGATAGGCTGGTGCATAATCACGATTGAAAAATATAAAAGGTTTTTCAGCCAGGTATTTTCCAAGTGCTGCATTAGACGAAAACTGAGGGCTATTCGCGGGTAAGACTGCGATGAAGGGATCATGAAAAAGTGTATTTAAGGTAAGTTGTGTTGAAGCTATAGGCGCGCGCATAATCCCTATATCCAGTTTTCCTTCTTCCAGGGCATGAATTTGCTTCTGAGTGGGAAGTTCATAAAGCTGTATAGAAAGGTAGGGGAAATGTACCCGCATCTCTTTTAATACCTCCATCAGTAGGGGATGATAAGTGGAGCTGATATAACCTATCCTGAATTCTCCGTTCAGGTGGTCGTGGATCTGTTTAACGGTGTTTTTAGTTTTATTGATCCTTGTTAAAATCTCCTCTACTTCTTTTTTGAAATAGATACCGGCGCTGGTCAGTGTAACGCGCTTGTTGTTGCGGGTAAAGAGCTGTGCACCCAGTTCTTCTTCCAGCTCTTTAATCTGCCGGCTAAGCGGGGGCTGAGAAATGAACAGTTTTTCTGCCGCTTTTCTAAAATGAAGTTCTTCGGCAACCATTTTGAAGTAAAGTAAATGTCTAAGTTCCATTGATATCTGTTGGGTATCGTTTATAGGAGTAATTGATATTTTTAAACTATCAATTATAAAGATAGTTTTGGTTAAATTAAAATGAAAAGATATGAATCATCAAGACCGTAAGAAATCTTCTTTAGACGAGATCAGAGAACGCTTTGATAACGATGTGGAGCGATTTTCTAACCTGGAAACCGGACAACAGACTACAATAGATGCGCCTGTTACTCTGGAACTCACTACAAGTGCTGCACTTTTTGTAAATCCAGATGCTAAAGCACTACTTGATATTGGCTGCGGAGCAGGTAACTACAGTCTGAAAATGCTGGCGAAAATCCCAGGTCTGGATTGCACACTGGTTGATTTGAGCAGACCGATGCTGGATAAAGCAAAAGAAAGAGTTTCGGCAGAAACATCTGGTACGGTGGAAATCTTGCAGCAGGATATACTCGAGGCTGAATTTCCAGCAGAACATTTTGATATTATACTTGCGGCAGCAGTGTTGCACCACCTGCGTGAAGATGCAGACTGGGAACGGGTATTTTCAAAACTGTACCAGTCACTTAAGCCTGGAGGAAGTTTTTGGATTTCAGACCTTATTGTACACGATGCAGTGCATTTAAATCAATTGTTTACTCAGAGGTACGCTGCATATCTTGAAGGACTGGGGGGGGCGGAATACAGACAAAAGGTATTTGATTATATAGAAAAGGAAGATACACCGCGATCTATTAATTTTCAACTGGATTTAATGAAAAAAGTTGGTTTCAGGGATACCGAAGTATTGCATAAAAACGGATGCTTTGCTGCATTTGGTGGAATAAAATGAAGGTAAAAAGAAAGGGATGTCGCATCCACGCACATCCCTTTTCTAACCAAATATAAACCTGTATGAACGGGTTTTACTTTAAGTTTCCGTAATATTCTACGAATTTCGCTAATGCAGAAGAATAGCCCCATTCGTTATCATACCAGGAAACAACTTTAACAAAGTTATCATTTAAGGAGATACCAGCTTTTGCATCGAAGATCGAAGCATGGTCATCACCAATAAAGTCAGAAGAAACAACTTCTTCGTCTGTATAGCCCAGCACACCTTTTAACTCGCCTTCAGAAGCTGCTTTCATTGCCGCTTTGATTTGCTCGTAAGTAGCTGGTTTTTCTAAACGTGCAGTTAAATCTACTACAGAAACATCTGCAACAGGTACACGGAACGACATACCGGTTAATTTTCCTTTTAATTCAGGAAGAACCATTCCTACTGCTTTAGCAGCACCAGTTGATGAAGGGATGATGTTAGAGAAACCACCACGGCCACCTCTCCAGTCTTTTGCAGAAGGACCATCAACTGTTTTTTGCGTTGCAGTTACCGCGTGGATAGTGCTCATTAAACCTTCAACGATACCGAAATTATCATTTAATACTTTAGCGATTGGTGCCAAGCAGTTTGTTGTACAAGATGCGTTAGAAACGATAGTTTGATCTGCCGTTAATTTATGGTGGTTAACACCCATTACATAAGTTGGAATGTCGCTGTCTTTAGCAGGAGCAGAGAAAACTACTCTCTTAGCACCAGCAGCAATATGTTTTTCAGCGTCAACACGTGTTAAAAATAAACCAGTAGACTCAATTACGGTTTCTACACCAACTTCATTCCATTTTAAGTTTGCAGGATCTCTCTCTGCTGTAATACGGATGGTTTTTCCGTTAACTACTAAATGTCCGTTTTCTACTTCAATAGTTCCGTCAAAACGTCCGTGAGTAGAATCATATTTTAACATATAAGCCATATAATCCGGCTCAACAAGATCGTTGATGGCAACAATATCTAATCCTCTTTTTAATGCAGCTCTGAAAACCAGTCTGCCGATACGGCCAAAGCCGTTTATTCCAATTTTGCTCATATTATTTAATTTGAATAGTAGTTAAGTAAATTATATATTGGTTCTTTAGTAATGGTGGTAATTTCGATACCATGCTTTTTGGTAATGGCTCTTAATCTGTCCTGAAAATGTCCGGCAACGATACCTACAAAATGAATTTCTTTGCCA
>NZ_DATMRL010000112.1:0-12904 GCF_035566355.1 Pedobacter sp. | reverse complement strand
AAGGGACATAATATTCCGGTTGTAATTTTTTTAGCGCATACTGAATGTCATCCATCATACATTTATTCTCTCCTTCATTTAGCGAGGCGCTTTTCTTAAGTTGTGCAGATGAAATCTCCTCACAAACTGTAAAGATCTCTCCAGACCTGGAATTCTTGCGGTAGCTGTTAATAAATGTGTTTCTTAAAATTGTGAAAAGCCAGCCCTTCATATTGGTTCCCTCCTCGTACAAGTCAGAATAACGAATGGCTTTCACCATAGTATCCTGCACAAGATCCCGGGCATCCTCATCATCTCTGGTAAAGGTTAGTGCAAAAGCATGCAGGCTTCCGCTAAAACTATTCAATTGCTGTGTAAAAAGAGTGGTTGCTTGTTTCATAATGTAGAAGATTTTATAAAAAAACTTAAGCAAAACACATACCAAAAAAATAATACAAATAACTGATTAACAAAACATTAAACAAAATAATCCCACAAGACATGTTTTGTTCAACATGCTCTATTGCAATTCTACTATATTTATGTAATTTGCCGCCTCTACCCGGCTTTCATTTTTATAAAGGTCTTTAACATCGTTTCGTTTTTGATAGGAAAATGTTTTCTATAAACTCGAATAGATAAAGATTGTTTGAATTATTTTTTCTTATGATTAATACATTTAGCCCAGAAATCAGGACAAAAGACAAGAAATTTGTTCGTAACTTTGGAAAAGATTAAAAATTCTTATGGCAGTATTACATAGAAAAGAAGAGAAAATAGAAGTTGTGCTTAGTAAACTTCCTAAAGATTATACAGACCAACAATTCGTTGAGAAGTTTATACAGCTGTATTCCAAGGATTGGGGC
This sequence comes from Pedobacter sp., assembly GCF_035566355.1. Classification (GTDB taxonomy): domain Bacteria; phylum Bacteroidota; class Bacteroidia; order Sphingobacteriales; family Sphingobacteriaceae; genus Pedobacter. Next base: position 12,059 of record NZ_DATMRL010000112.1, on the reverse strand, counting down.
AAAATTAAGGCAAACTACATTAAACACTCTCAGGACAAAGAACCGGGAACGATTATAACAATGCCTAAGCCCGAAATTTATTTAAAACAAGTTTTAAAAGCATATCTGGAAAATCCAAAACAGGTATAAGCAATAAGCTTATACCTGTTCTTTATTGCTATTTTTCATATTCGAAGTTGACCATCCAATGGATACCAAATTTATCGGTAAACATCCCAAAATAAGCTCCCCAAAAAACTTTACCTAAGGGCATAGAAATTTGCCCACCTGCAGAAAGGCCATTAAACAGGTGATCGGCTTCTTGTTCACTATCTGGCTTAATTGCGATACTTAAATTATTTCCCTGTTGAACTGTGCCCATCGAAGCGGGCGTATCGCTCCCCATTAACACTGTATCTTTTCCAATAGGTAAAGCCACATGCATAATTTTTTGATTTTCTCCCTCTCCTGGTTGATAATCTTTTGGGACATCTCCAAAACGCATAAGCGTAAGGAATTCCCCGCCAAACACAGATTTGTAAAAATTAAATACCTCTTCACAATTATCTGTGAAAGTTAAATACGGATTCACTGCTGCCATAATATTCTGTTTTAAAGGTTAATGCTTGTTGATTTACACAAAAATACCATATTAAACATAAGAACCGGGGGTATTTTAAGACAAAAATAAGGGCAATTGTGACGGCCTACTTTTACAAATGCAAATTATACTTCAATATGCAGCAACCATTTCAATACTTGCTACGTACACGTAAATAGAAATGAAGATGAGTAAATAGGGCCGACCTTCTTTCTATAATCCCGTTTTACTCAATCGGAGTAATTGTGAAACAATTTTATTTGTTCATTATGAAAACTTATTTAAAAACACGGACCTACACCAAAATTGCTGTAGCCGGCATTTTTTTACTTCTGTTCTCTGCCTGTAAAAAGTATGACAACGCACCTGCTGCACCGACACGCCAAACCTATACGGCAAATGTGCAATTAAATGGAGCTAACGAAGTACCTGCGGTGACTACTACAGGTACAGGCACTGCCAACATCATTTATTATTCAGACACCAAAACAATAACTTATACACTCAACTGGCAGCTAGGATCAACTACAGCAACAACAACAGGCATGCACTTTCATGGATCAGATACCGGCGGCAATACCACCAGTTCCCCAATTGTGATAGAGATTACTGGCTTTACATCCGCCAGCTCAGGATCTCTTTCAGGTACAACAAGAGCATTAACAGACACTGAAGCTGCACAGCTTTTAGCTGGAAAATGGTATGTAAATATCCATAGCTCGACATTCCCAACTGGAGAAATGAGGGCAAATATCACACTTATGAACACCAGCACAGGCACTGGTAGCGGCAACGGCTATTAATTGCCTTTAATCTACAGATGGATCAACTCATTTGTACTGCAGTTGTACTGGCAGTTGATCCATCTGTTTATCCAGTGAATCAATGGTTATTTATGAAATAAAACTTTTTTTAGATTTCGGGGTTTTAAACAGACAACTACTTGATCAACAAATAACCCGAAAATTTTGAAATTCAAATCTCTGAAAATTTTATCTCTGATTTTATGCCTGTCCTGGAATGGTTACCTTTATAGTCAAAACCATGTTTCCCTTGATTCTTTAAAAAAGGATTCCTTACAAAGGGACAGTCTTAAAAAGCAAAAACCCGCAGACAGCACAAATACACAATATGATATTGCAGACCTGCTTCATCATATTTTGCACCCCAATAAAAAGCCAAATCTACAGCACAAAAAATCAGGAATTACACCCATGCCTAATTTTGCTTACAATCCGAGCATAGGCGCACAAATAGGTCTTAAAGCCGTTGCCGGACGTGTATTGGGGCATGAATCCAACACACTGATGTCTATTGCCGCTACCTCGGCCTCCATTACCACAAAAGGCATTATTTACTTTTATCTAAGCCATAATATCTATACGCCTGGGAACCGATGGAATTTTCAGGGAAGCCTTGTGGTTGCAAAAACAGTGACACCGGATTTTGGATTAGGTATTGGACGCGCAGCGACCGATAGCGAAGAAAACCTGATTTTAAGTGATCCCGGACGTAAAGGCTATGTACTCCATGCCCTCTACTATAACTTCAGAGAAAAAGTATACAAGCAAATTCTCGACAATCTTTTTGTGGGCGCAGGAGTTTCTTTCGATGTCAGAAGAAAGATTGAAAATAAAGCAGATACCAGCAATCTGACCCCTTATAATATCTACAGCGACAGATATGGATTTGACCGCAACCACTATTCCTCCAACGGACTTTTGTTTAACCTGCAGTATACCACCCGTGACAATCAAAACCGTGCCTATAAAGGTATGTATGCAGATGCGGGTTTCCGTGTCAATCAGACCTGGATGGGCAGTACCAAAAGTGCCGTACAATTCAATACGGACTTCCGAAAATACTGGAGCCTTTCCGAAAGAAATCCGGAACATGTCCTGGCCTTCTGGAATTGGGGTTCTTATCTGATCAGTGGTGCACTGCCTTACCTCGAACTGCCTGGTACAGGCAAAGATACGGGCTTCAGAAGCGGAAGAGGTTACACTGTAGGCTATTTTAAGGCCACAAAGTACTTCTATTCTGAACTGGAATACCGTTTTCCAATAACCAGGAACAAATTTCTTAGCGGGGTTACATTTTTCAATATCCAAACCGCAAATGATGATCTTGGAACAAAACTTTTCCAGCAGTGGCAACCTGGAGGAGGTGCAGGCTTACGTGTACTCTTCAATAAAGCAACCCGAACCAATCTGTGTCTGGACTATGCATTTGGCAATTACGGCGCACGTGGTTTCTTTCTGGGCTTAAACGAAGCTTTTTAATCAATCAGTATATGTAACTGCTTCAGCTGTTGAACCAAAGAATCCTTTGCACAGAGATGAATGCCATAATCAGGTGGTTCCAGTGTCTCCAGTTGAGATTTTAAAAGCAAAGGGTTAAAAAAATGTCCTTTTCTATTCGCTAAACGCTGCTCAAGCGTCTCAAAGTCTGCTTGTATAAACACCCATTTGATCGGTATGTTTTTATTTAAGCTTAATATTTGTCTGTACGACTCTTTCAAGGCAGAACAGGCCAGCACTGCTCCTCCCAATCCATTCCACAAAATGATATGCCGGGCCAGATCCTGGAGCCAGGGTGCTCTGTCTCTATCGTCCAGAGAAATTCCATTTTTCATTTTTTGAACATTGGATTCCGGATGAAAATCATCCGCATCATAAAAAGGAAGCTGCATTCTCTCCGCAAATAATTTGCCCAGCGTCGTCTTTCCGCAACCAGAAACCCCCATAAAAATATATATCATATAAACATATTCAAGATCAAAACCCCTATTAAACCGACAACAGACACAATAGTTTCCATTAAAGACCAGGACCTGATGGTATCGCGAATGCTCAGACCAAAATATTCCTTGAACATCCAGAAACCGGGATCGTTCAAGTGAGAAAACATCAGACTCCCCGCACCAGTAGCTAAAACCATCAATTCAGGGCTCACATGGGTAGACTGCATAATTGGAATCGCAATCCCCGCAGTAGTTAAACCGGCAACCGTCGCAGAGCCCAAAGCGACCCGTATCGCAGCGGCAATGAACCAAACCAGCAGCAGCGGCGAAAATGGCAAAGCCAAAGCCAGTTTCGATATATAATCCCCAATTCCACCATCTACAAGTACCTGCTTAAATGCACCTGCCGCGCCTATAATAAACAACAGCATTGTAATGCTTTTTAAGGCTTCTTCTGCCTGATCCATCAAGTCTTTCATCTTCTGCCCCCGCCTTATACCCATTGTATAAATGGCGAAAAAAGTAGAGATCAACAAAGCAATAACCGGATGGCCTATAAATGCAATAAAAGAACCCATCGCTGAACCTTTTTCCAATACAACCTGTGTAACTGTTGCCAGACCAATTAAAAAAACAGGAAGAAGACTCGTTATCAAACTGACACCGAAACCGGGCAGTTCATTTTCCGGGTAAAATTTGAGATTAAAAAGTCCCTTTGGCGGATCTGGTTTAATCTGTTTTAAGGTTCTGGAAAACAAAGGCCCGCCAATAACAATAGCCGGGACGCAAATCAGCCCACCATACATCATCGTCTTACCTATGTCTGCCTTATATAAAACAGCAATTGCAGTAGCGCCAGGATGTGGAGGCAGATAACCATGCGTAACCGAGAGTGCGGTGAGCAGAGGAATAGCCACATACAAAACAGACAAGCCCGTTGACGCACAAATCATAAATACAAAGGGGACCAACACCACAAATCCAACATTATAAAACAAAGGAATTCCAACCAGCAAACCCGTAATCACCATGGCCCACTGAAGATTCTTTACTCCAAAAAACCTAACCATATAAGTGGTGATCTGCTGTGCTGCCCCACCATTGGCCAACAATTTTCCAAGTACAGCACCCATCGCTAAAATTAAGGCCAATTGTCCAAGCGTACTACCTATGCCATCTTCTATAGATTTAACCACAGCAGTACCAGACATACCTTGCAGAAATCCGGCGGCTATAGAAGTGATGATCAGCGCAAATAAAGCATTGATCTTAAAGACAAGGATCAAACAAAGCAACAACAACACACTTCCTACAAGAATTGTTAACAGCATATTTTCCAGAATTTTAGACGTAAGGTAAATATTATGTTCAATTTTTTGTTCAACACCTTAACCAATTGTTATATATTTAAAAAATGTACCGTTACCATGATTAAGAAGAAAATCTCCATAAAAGATATTGCAAAACTGACAAACACCTCTATAACCACTGTATCTTTTGTGTTAAACGGCAAAGGCCGGATCAGTGCAGATATAAGAAAAAAAATACTCGATGTAGCCCTTGAAAATGGTTACGAACCTAACCGCATGGCAGTTGGATTGAGAACGGGAGAATCAAAAGTGATCGGCTTAATTGTAGAAACCATAAGTGGACCTTTTTTTGGAACAATGGCAAAAGTTATTGAATACGAAGCAGAAAAGGCCGGTTACGGTGTAGTGTATTGCAGCACGGACAATAATATTCAAAAAGGAAAGAATGTAATCAAAATGCTTTCCAATCAACTTGTCGACGGATACATCATTACTCCCATCAAAGGACTGGAGAAAGAAATACAAAAATTAATCAGCAATGAAAAACCCGTTGTATTAGTCGATAGTTACTTTCCGGGGATTGATATCCCCCATGTATTGGTTGACAATTACAACAGCGTCTATCAGGCCATTCAGTTCCTTGCCGACTCTGGGTATAAAAATATTGGATTTGTAACACCAGAGCTGGACCTTGTGCAGTTACAGGAGCGGCTAAAGGGTTACCATGCAGCGATAAAAGCAAATGGACTCACAGAAGATTCAGAAATGATCTTTAATTTGTCCTACAACAGTGAAAGAACGGAAGCCGTAGAAGCCGTCAAAGATTTTTTAACCAGGCAAACAAAATTGGATGCCGTTTTTTTTAGCACCAACTATCTGGGCATTATCGGTCTTCAAAGCATCAACGAACTTAAGCTAAAAATCCCTACAGATTTAGGGGTCATGAGTTTCGACGACAATGAATTATTTGAACTTTATCCTCCGGGAATCACTTCTGTAAAACAGCCAACTTACGAAATTGCAAAATCCGCTATTGATCTTTTGATGTCAAGTTTAAACGATCGTAATTTTGATGTTTCAAATATTAAACTTCAAATCCCGGCAGAAATCATCAAACGCGGATCTACGTCTAGCCTTACCTAGTGGTTTAGAGTGCTGATGCTTTTCATTTAATTCAAAAATTATTTTATAGATTTACTTTTAATCTTTAAAAAAAGGTTTTTTTTTACCACTTTTGATAAAACGTTTTATCAAACCTTCACCAGGAATACCATTTAAACCGCTACAACCCATAAAATGAAAAAAAAATTTTTACTAACCACCTGTCTGGCAATCGCATGCAGCTCCTTTGCTCACGCCCAATCTACTGAAGTTATTCAAAAAAAAGGTTACAAACTCACCTTCATCAACCAGGAGGCAAATCTTGATCAGCATCTAAAGAACAGACTGATTGAAACCTTTTTTACGGTCTATCCGAAGCTGGAAAAAGAGTACAATAAAAAAACAGCCAAAGACATTACATTTGTGATCGATACCGCTTACGATGGCGTAGCGGCAACGGCCAATGCAAGAGTGGTATACAGTTCAAAATATATGGCAAAACACCCTGGAGACATCGATGTGGTGACTCACGAAGTGATGCACATAGTACAGGATTATGGCAACAGCGGTGGTCCGGGCTGGCTAACTGAAGGCATCGCAGATTATGCCCGGTATAAATTCGGAGTAGACAACGCTGGAGCACACTGGGAGTTACCTGCATTTAAACCAACGCAACATTACAGTAATGCCTATCGTACTACAGCACGCTTTTTGGTATGGCTGGAAAAGAATGTAAAACCAGGTCTGGTCAAAATCCTCGACAAACAATTACGCGAACATACTTTTACTGATAACAGCTGGAAAAAAGAGACCGGTAAAACGGTAGATGAATTATGGACTGCTTATACAGCCCATCCTGAATTATCCTAATCAATATTCTATACACAGATGAACAAACTTCTCTTAGCCCTACTCTTAAGTCCTGTAATTTACGGACAGGCACAAGCTCAAAAGGCTGAAAAACTGGTACCCTACGTAAATCCAATCATTGGTACCCAACGCATGGGCCACGTGTATCCGGGTGCGACAGTGCCCTTCGGAATGGTGCAATTGAGCCCCGAAACGGATACGATCAGCTATGAGCTTAATGGCAAATACAATCCGGATGTATACAAGTATTGCGCAGGTTATCAATATGATGATAAAACCATCTGCGGTTTCAGCCATACCCATTTCAGTGGTACAGGACACTCCGATCTGGGCGATTTTTTAATTATGCCCATTACAGGCAAACTAAAACTCAATCCCGGTACAGCTGATCAGCCAGGCAGTGGATACCGCTCCCGTTTTTCTCACCAGAACGAGGTCAGCCAGGCAAATTACTACAAAGTAAAACTCGACGACCATAACATCACAGCAGAAATGACCACCAGTACCAGAGTAGGCTTTCATCAATATACCTTCCCAAAATCAGATCAGGCACACATTGTATTCGACCTGATGGCAGGGATATATAACTATGAGGATAAGAATATATGGACCTATCTCCGTATCCTCAATGACTCCACGGTAATAGGATACAGACAAACCAACGGTTGGGCAAGAACTAGAACCTTGTATTTTGCCATGCAGTTTAACAAACCTTTTGTTAAATCCGGCTACAAAAAATATGATAAAAAAGAAGTATACCGCGGCTTCTGGGGTAAATTTGGCCAAACTGAGAACTTCCCTGAAATAGCCGGTAAACAGATCAGAACTTATTTCGACTTTAAAACAGAAGAAGGTGAAAAGATCAAGATCAAATTTGCCATTTCACCTGTAAGCATGGCAGGTGCGATGAACAATATGCAGACAGAAATTCCAGGCTGGGATTTTGACAAGGTAAAAAATGACGGACAGGAACTCTGGGAAAGTCAATTGCACAAAATAGAGATCAGCGGAAATAAAGAAATCAAAGAGAACTTCTATACCTCTATGTACCACACCATGATCAATCCAACCGTTTATATGGATGTTGATGGGCAATACAAAGGTCTAGATCAAAACGTACACAAAGCCGAGGGTTTTACCAATTACACTACTTTTTCCCTCTGGGACACTTACCGCGCCCTGCATCCCCTGTTCAACATCATAGAACCAAAGCGCAATGCAGATATGGTCCAAAGCATGATGGCTCATTTTGATCAAAGCGCAGAACACATGCTGCCTGTATGGTCCAATTCCGGAAATGAAAACTGGTGTATGAGCGGTTACCATAGCGTAACCGTGTTGGCAGATGCCATTATCAAAGGAAACGTCAACCCAGGCCTCAACCTAAACAAAGCTTTAGATGCCTGCGTAGCCACAGCAAGAAAAAGAGATTATGAGGGCATAGGTGAATATATAGATAAGGGTTACATTCCGGATGAAAAAACAGGAATTTCTGTATCCAATACCCTGGAATACGCCTTTGACGACTGGGCTATAGCCCAACTCGCTAAAAAACTCAATAGGAACGACATCTACCTGGAATTCATCAAACGTTCTGAGAATTACAAAAACGTATTTGATAAAGCCTCCGGGTTTATGCGCCCAAGACTCAATGACGGTACATTTAGAAAAAACTTTGATCCCCTGAGCACCATTAACGAAGGATTTATCGAAGGCAACTCCTGGAACTATACCCTTTTTGCTCCCCAGGATCCCAAAGGACTGATCAAACTCATGGGTGGCAACAAGAAGTTCACAACTTACCTTGATTCTCTGTTTACCATGCACCTGCCAGATAAATATTTCGAGGAAACAGAAGACATCACCAGAGATGGGATTATTGGAAACTATGTACATGGCAACGAACCTTCGCACCATGTGGCCTATCTGTACAACTGGACAGACAAACCCTGGAAAACACAGGAAAGAATCCGAATGATCCTGCCTATTATGTACAAACCAACACCCGATGGTTTAGGTGGAAATGATGATACCGGACAAATGAGCGCCTGGTACATCTTCAGTTCACTGGGCTTCTATCCTGTTGCCCCTGGATCAGATCAATACGCTACCGGCAGCCCGGCAGTAGATGGTGCTACCATCAATCTCGAAAACGGGAAAACCTTTACCATACATGTACAGAACCAGGGCCAAAAAAATGTATATGTTCAAAAGATGGTATTAAACGGGAAAGTACTCACCAGCCCCTCCATCAGCCATTCCGATATCATGAATGGCGGAGAGCTCACCTTTTATATGGACAAGAAACACAAATAAATACCTGAACATTCTAGGCCTCCCTCAAAAAAGGGAGGCCTTTTACATTGCTGAAAATTAGCCTCTTAAAATACCAGATGTGGATAACCCCCTTCTTGTGCAAATCTATTCCAAACATTCTGCCTCTTGTGAACCTTATTGCTGTATAAAAACCAAACATATGCAACAAAAAGATACTTTACTCAGTGCAGATCTTCAACGTTTCATTGACAAATTTGAGCCGTCAAAATTCAAGACATTAACCCGCGGCATAGAGGTAAGGGGTACCAACAACCTTCATCAGAGTATTGCCGGGGCAAAAGAACTCATCGAGAGATTGAAACTTAACCTTTCTGTCCACCATACTGCTGAAATGGCTTTATATGGCAGTTTCGAGGTGCTAAGCCGACAAGCGACGTAATAAAACATAAAATACGGCCATGTTTCTAATGAAATTTAATCCCATTTTTTCATTAATTGCAGGTTGCATTCTGCTTGCTGTTTCCTTATATAAACTAAAGGATACCCTGGAATTCTTAGAAAAAAGCGATCGGGCACCTGGTGTCGTTACCCGGCTTGAAGAACTATCCGGAGGAGATACGGGCACAAGCTATTCTCCGGTTTTTAAAATAAAAACAAAAGACAACCAGGAATTCACTTATTTCCATACCTCTTCCACCAACCCTCCCAGCTGGGATATTGGAGAGCAGGCGATGTTCGTATACGATCCGCGAGATCCAAATTCTGCCCGAATGCTCACTTATTTCGGTGTTTTCAGCTGGACGATTGTATTCATGGGCTTTGGTGTATTCTTAATGACCATGGCAATAGGTCAATATTTGTTAGAGAATTACCTGCAAAAACGCCCGTTAAATTCGTAAAATATGATTTATATAGCCCTCCTCTTAGCCGGTATCTTGTTGCTGATCATTTCAGTCAATTCCATAAGGGCAAAAATCGCCTTTGTTAAAAATAGCGAACGGGTCGAAGGAAGAGTATCTGAATTAAAAGAAAACGTTCAGGATGGAGATACCTTATATCAGCCTGTTTTTGAATTCACCAGTATTCATCATGAAAAATTTCTTTACGTGCACCACGAATCCAGCGCTCCTTCCTCCTGGTCTGTTGGAGACCGCATGCCCCTGATCTATCCGCCTGGAAAACCAGAAGAAGCCAGACCAATGACCTATTTTTGGCTGTTTAACTGGATTATCCTACTCTTGGGTTTGGGAATGGCTTTAACCATTACCGGACTGGGGTATTTCCTGCTTCTGGGATACCTGAACACTTAATATATTCATAACATAGCCTAAGCTAAAAGCAAATCTGATCTGCTTAATTTCGCGGGGTGCATGTGCTAGTCATTCACTCAAACGTAAAATTTAGCTCTATATACATTTATGAAAAGAAGATCAGTACTTAAGAGTATTGGTGGTATTGGAGGCCTGCTACTGGCCCCATCGATCAGTTTTGGTTCATCATCGCATGAAAAAAAACCAGTACTTCGCATTGCCCATCTCACCGACATTCACCTTAAAAATCACCTGGATGCCCCAGCCAGGTATACCAAATGCCTTCACCACGTACAGCAGCAATCTCCAAAGGCCGACTTGATCCTGAACGGCGGTGATATCGTTTTTGATATGAACAAAGAACAGCTCAGTACCATTAACGACCAATGGAAACTGACCCATCATATCCTGCAACAAGAATGTAGTATCCCGGTAAAGTATTGCCTTGGCAATCATGATATTTGGTGGGATGAGAGCAACAAAGGCCAGGCTATTTACGGCAAACAATATGCAATGGACCAGCTGCACCTCTCCAATCCTTACTATAGTTTCAGCAAAAATGGTTGGAAATTTATCCTGCTCGACAGTGTGCACCTGGATATTGATGGTACCTGGTACATTGGAAAACTGGGCGACGCCCAGTTCAGCTGGTTGGAAAACGAATTAAAGAATACCCCTTCAAATGTGCCTGTGCTGATCATGTCGCATATTCCTATCTTAACGGCGACCCTAATGATAGAAGACGATATTGTAAACAAATGGCAAATGCTTGGTGGAGATATGCATACCGATACCGCCAAAATCATTAAACTTTTCTATCAGTATCCTAATGTAAAACTATGTCTCAGCGGCCATATACATCTGAGAGACAAAGTTGTTTATAACGGCGTAACCTATATCTGCAATGGCGCAGTAAGCGGAGCCTGGTGGAACGGGAATAAAAGAGAAACAGCTCCAGGCTATGGACTTCTGGACCTGTATGCTGACGGTACTTTTGATGAATCTTATGTGAATTACTAAAAAAAGTCCCGGTCTTTTTTGGACCGGGACTTTTTAAAAATACTGCAAACAAATCCTAATCTACAGGAATATCCTGCCCTGGAATATTTGTTTCCGGGTTCTTAGGTAATACCACTTTCAGTACGCCATCAGCATAACTGGCAGTTATATCGTCGGTCATCACCTTTCCATTTAAGGCAAAAGACCTTTCAAAAGCACCATTGCTGTACTCTCTTCTGCTGAATTTTGTTTCAGTCTGTTCATTTTCATCCGGAGTATAACTGATGGTTAACACATCGTCTTTGGTGGCTACTTTTAAATGTGCCTTAACCAAAGCGGGGGCAAAAAGATGTACCAGGAAACTATTTTCTGTTTCTTCAATGTTTGCGGGTACCCTTCTGGTATCCTGGCCAAACCAATCCTGTCCGTGACCTCTGAAGTGAGCTCCAAAAGGTCCGCCAAATCTTCCTCCTCTACGGCCGCAGCCTCTGTGCATTCTTGATGAATGATGTCTATGTTCGTTAAACATGTTTTCTTGTTTTAATTGTGATTTACTATGTTCATTTTAAAATCCAGCCGGTCTGGATACCCCTTTTGCACCGCCAATGCATTTAATCCGTAAAAAGTTACTCCTGCAACAAGCAGTGTCAATACTATTCTGAATGCTCTCATCATGACTAATCGTTAATATCAATATCCCTTACCAAACCTTTTTGTGCTACACCTGGTCTGTACCACTGATTGTCTATAGGTACAATCTTTTGATACCCGTTTCCATAATCGGCAAGCCTGTTTCTAAAGAATTCCCGTTTACGTTGTCTGAAGATGACAATCAGTGCAATTCCAAAAACCATTGCCGCCATTACAAA
>NZ_DATMRL010000111.1:0-4627 GCF_035566355.1 Pedobacter sp. | reverse complement strand
TCCGTTGTACTTTCCTGCATAATGACCTGTAGGAATGCCGGGATTCGAAATTGTTGGATCGATATGACCTTCAATTTGAACCGACTGCGGAATATCCATTACATATTTCATATGGTCCCAACCCAGTGAAATACTATAATTATCCTTAATAAAATAACCGAAGTGAAAATTGAATTGCGGAATACTGATCAGGCTTGGCTTTAGATAATCCCAGGTTAACGGCGTCTGTCTATCATGGGCAACTACATTTTTCAACGTAAAATCATAGCCAGGCCCCTTAAAATTGATATCACTCTTGTCATACCAGGAATGGTTATATCCCCAGGTTACAAAGAAATCTCCCTTTCTGGAAAAATTCCTTTTAACTTCATTTGAGAAAATGCTTTTACCGATTTTCGGGCCATCAGCATTTGCGTCAGAAACTTGCTGCGCACTTAATTTTTTAGAAAAAATTAACAAAAAAAAGAGTAAGTATTGTTTTTTCACGGACAAAAATAATTGAATTACAAACAACTCTGTATGAGCAATGTAATATTATGACTTATAAATGGTTTATCTCAGAACCAAAAAAGACCCGCCAGAATTGACGGGTCTTTTTTGATATAACAGGTTATTAAACACCCAGCAGCAAACGTGCAGGATCTTCTAACAATTGTTTAACCCTTACTAAAAACCCTACCGACTCACGGCCATCAATGATCCTGTGATCGTAAGATAAAGCCAGGTACATCATTGGACGTACAACCACCTCACCTTTTTCAGCAATAGGCCGCTCAATGATATTGTGCATACCTAAAATAGCCGACTGGGGAGAATTGATAATTGGAGTAGACATCATCGATCCAAATACACCACCATTAGTGATGGTAAAAGTACCACCTGTCATTTCTTCGATAGACAATTTACTGTCACGGGCTTTAGTTGCCAGTTCAATTACAGTTTTCTCAATCTGGGCAAGGCTCATGCTTTCCGCATTGCGGATAATAGGAACAACCAAACCCTTAGGCGCAGAAACTGCAATAGAAACATCTACGAAATCGTTATATACAAGCTCTTCACCTTCGATCCTTGCATTTACAGCAGGGAAATCTTTTAAAGCTTCACACACCGCCTTGGTAAAGAAACTCATAAAACCAAGCCCTACACCAAATTTTTCTTTAAACTGATCTTTGTACTTAGTACGCAAATCCATGATTGGCTTCATGTTTACCTCATTAAAAGTGGTCAACATCGCGGTCTCATTTTTTACCGCAACCAAACGTTTAGCTACCGTTTTACGAAGCGGAGTCATTTTCTGTCTGCGCTCATTTCTTGATCCTGCAACTGCAGCAATAACAGGTGCAGCACTTGTTACAGGAGCAGCAGGCTTAGATGCCGGCTTTTGAGCCCCTAAAGCATCTTCTTTTGTAATCCGTCCATCTACTCCGGAACCTTTAACTGAGGCAGGGTCAACACCTTTCTCCGCTAAAATCTTACCTGCAGCCGGAGAAGGCGTACCTGTAGCATAACTTTCTCCATTTTTTTCAGCAACAGGAGAAACCGCTTTTTCTTCGATCACTACTTTCTCAGCCGCCGGTGCTTCTTCTTTTGCTTTAGGTGCCGCAGCCCCTCCATCTTCAATTTTGCAAACAACTGCACCAATTGGTAAAGTATCACCTTCACTGGCCACAGTTCTTAAAGTTCCCGCTTGTTCTGCAGTTAATTCAAAAGTTGCTTTATCTGATTCCAGTTCAGCAATAACTTCATCCATTTCAACTGCTTCACCATCATTCTTTACCCAACGGGATAAAACAACTTCAGTAATTGATTCACCTACCGGCGGAACTTTTATTTCTATACTCATAACTGATGTATTATAATTATCTAATCTACATTAAACACTTTATTCACAGATTTTTTTGCAATTTTCTTTTCTGTCTCCGTTACCGGGACCTCAAAAGCTTTAGCCAAAATATAAGCCTGCTGATCTGCATGCTGTTTTGCAAAACCAGATGCCGTACTGCTGCTTTCTTTTCTGGAAATTACTTCAATCTCACTAAAGATCGTTCTTCTCATTTTGCGAAGCAGATAAGGCCATGCACCCATGTTTTCAGGCTCTTCCTGAACCCAGATGGCTTCGCTTGCATTTTTATATCCGTTATAAACAGCTTCCATTTGCGCTAATGGCAATGGATACAATTGTTCCAGACGTACAATCGCAACATTTTTGATTTTATCTGTCTGTTGTTTCTCCAGCAGCTCGTAATAAATTTTACCACTGCAGAACAATACGCGTGTTACCTCTGCCGGTTTCACATTCACATCGTCAATTACCTCATGGAACTTACCATTGGTAAACTCTTCCAGCTTAGAAACGCATAAGGGATGACGAAGCAAGCTTTTCGGTGTAAACACCACTAAAGGTTTTCTGAAATCTCTTTTAAACTGTCTGCGCAGTGCATGGAAGAAGTTCGCAGGTGTTGTACAATTCGTTACCTGCATGTTATAATCCGCACACAGCTCCATAAAACGCTCAATCCTTGCAGAAGAGTGCTCGGGTCCCTGTCCTTCATAACCATGAGGCAACAGCATCACCAAACCATTTTCTCTCTGCCATTTGGTTTCCGCACTGGCGATATATTGATCCACTACAATTTGAGCACCGTTAAAGAAATCTCCGAACTGTGCTTCCCAAATGGTTAATGCATTTGGATTCGCCATGGCATAACCATATTCAAAACCCAAAACGCCATATTCAGACAAGTGAGAGTTATAGATATCAAATGGCGCCTGCTGATCAGAAATATTTGCCAAAGGGATATATTCCTCTTCAGAATCTTCAAGTGTCAGTACCGCATGACGGTGAGAGAAGGTTCCTCGCTCCACATCCTGACCACTTAAACGAACACGTTTACCTTCTGCCAATAGCGTACCATAAGCCAGTTGTTCCCCCATTGCCCAGTCAAACACATGTGTTGTATTTGCCATTTTGCTTCGTTCATCAAACAGTTTCTCAATTTTCTTAAAGAAGCGTTTATCAGAAGGCAGCGTACTTATTTTTTTTGCGATTTCCAGCAAAGTAGATTTCTTCACTGAAGTATTCGGTGAAGTTTCAAAATCCTTTTCGGTAGCAATACGCATATCTGCCCATGCACCCCCAAACTTCACATCCTGATAAGTGGAGGTAATTTCCTTAGCCTCATTCAGTCGTTCCTGTAAAATTCCACGGAATTCCTTTTCCATTTCCTTTGCCAGGCTCGCTTCCATTTTACCTTCGCTGATGAGTTGTTTGATATAGATGTCACGTGGATTGGCGTGTTTCTCTATCGCTTTATACAACAGCGGCTGTGTAAATTTAGGTTCATCAGACTCATTGTGTCCAAACCTGCGGTAGCATAAAATATCAATAAAAACATCGTTTCTATATCTCTGACGATATTCCATAGCCAGATTAATCGCATAAACAAGGGCTTCTACATCATCACCATTCACATGGAAAACCGGTGAAAGCGTTACTTTTGCAATATCTGTACAGTAGGTACTGGTACGGCCATCTTTATAGTTAGTGGTAAAACCAATCTGGTTGTTGATCACCAGGTGAATGGTTCCTCCGGTTTTATAACCATCTAAACCGGCCATTTGGATCACTTCATAAACAATACCCTGACCGGCTACCGAAGCATCACCATGAATTAATATAGGCGCTATCCTGGCGTTGTCACCAGCATATTTAAAATCAATTTTAGAACGGGTCATCCCTTCTACCACACCATTCACTGTTTCCAGGTGTGACGGGTTAGGGCAAAGACTTAGATGGACACTCTTTCCATCATTCGTCGTTACGTCGGTTGAGTAACCCAAATGGTATTTCACATCCCCACCAAACGGAGAGGCAGCACTATATCCTTTACCTTCAAATTCAGCAAAAATATCCTTATAGGTTTTCTGCATAATATTGGCGAGAACATTGAGACGGCCACGGTGTGCCATACCAATTACAAACTCCTCAATGCCTAGCTCAGACCCTTTTTCAATCACAGAGTCCAGCGCAGGGATCAAAGCCTCAGCACCTTCCAGTGAGAAACGCTTCTGGCCAAGGAATTTGGTTCCCAAAAAGTTCTCAAAACTAACGGCCTCGTTTAATTTCTTTAAAATTCTTCTCTTCTCATCAATAGAGAAATTTGCCGTGTTACGGGCACTCTCCATTTTGTTCTCAATCCAGCTTAATACTTCAGGTGTCCGGACAAATTTATATTCCGCACCAATTGACCTGCAATAAGTTTGCTCCAGAAAAGCAACGATATCGCTCAATTTAGCTGCGCCAATACCAATCTCTATCCCTGAATTAAAAACTGTATCCAGATCATCCTTGCTTAAGCCAAAGTTTTCCAGATCCAGAGTGGGTATGTGTTTGCGTCTCTCCCGGACAGGATTGGTTTTGGTAAACAAATGACCACGGTTTCTGTAACCATTAATGAGATTGAGTACGTTAACTTCTTTAAAGAAATGCTCCGGGGTTTCTGTTGTTACCGATGCTCCTGCTGAACCTCTTCCGAAGTCAAAACCTTCAAAAAATTTTTGCCATCCAAACTCTACAGCATCAGGATCTTCTTTATAAGCTTGATATAAGGAATCTATGTATTCGGCA
>NZ_DATMRL010000110.1:0-5103 GCF_035566355.1 Pedobacter sp. | reverse complement strand
TCCATACAGGGATTCTGGATGGATGCAACTGAAATTACCAATAACGAATACCGCCAGTTTGTAACCTGGGTGCGTGACTCAATAGCAGCCACCCTGATGCAATATGGTAAAGATGTTGACGGCAAATTCACGATCGACTGGAAAAAAGCACAAACGATAAAATGGGGTGATAAAGCAACAACTGAAAAGATTGATCAGCTCATCCTGACTCCTGAAAACCGGATTTTCGGTAAAAAGGAACTGGATCCCCGCAAAATGATCTACCATTCTGAAACATTTGACTTAAAGCGTGCTGCTCAAAAGATCAATGAAGGTAAAGCACGTTCTGAGTTTATTGTAAAGAAAGAAATCCCGATCTATCCGGATACACTGGTTTGGGTACGCGATTTTTCTTATTCCTATAATGAGCCGATGACTAAAAGATATTTTTCTCATCCTGCATTTGGAAATTATCCAGTGGTTGGTGTAAACTGGAATCAGGCAACTGCATTCTGCGAATGGAGAACACAATATTTGAATTCATACCTCGATAAATCAAACAAAGCAAATGAAAGTCCTTTCCGTTTACCAACGGAAGCTGAGTGGGAATATGCTGCCCGCGGCGGACGTTCACAATCTATGTTCCCATGGGGTAACTATTATCTGAGAAATAAGAAAGGCTGTCTTCTGGCCAATTTTAAACCAGGTCGTGGTAACTATCCGGAAGATGGTGCATTTTATACCGCACGTGCTGATGCTTACTGGCCAAATGATTTCGGTCTGTATTGTATGGCAGGAAATGTTGCTGAGTGGACTTCATCCGTTTATTATGAAGGTGCTTATAACTTCCAGCATGATATGAACCCGGACATCCGTTACAATGCAAAGGATTCAGATCCTCCGCGTATGAAACGTAAAGTGATCCGTGGCGGAAGCTGGAAAGACGTAGGTTACTTCCTGCAAACCAGTACCAGAACATATGAGTACCAGGATACTGCAAAATCATATATCGGTTTCCGTTGTGTGATTGATTTGCCAGCATCTATTGCCAGGAGATAGTTGATTTTTATCAATCGAAATAAAATTTTTTAAAACAATCAGCGTTTTGATTCGACAACGTCATCCGGAATTATTTTCCGAGACCCTTACAACACCTATTAAAAACTAAAATTTAAAATTATGTCAGCCGGAGTTTCTAGATCTACCGAAAAGCTTGTAAACATCATCGTCTGCGTCGGTGCAGCGGTTGTAATCTTTGGTGCCTGGCAGAAAATCACCCACCAACGGTTGGCAGATTTCTTCCTTACAGCAGGACTTCTTACAGAAGCATTAATATTCTTAGTATACGCTTTCTTACCGCCTCCAGGTGGAGAAATGCATGCCCTGGCAGAAGCGCTTCCAAAACTGGCTGGTGCTGGTTCAAATAATCCCGCACTTCAACAGATGGATAAATTAATGCAGGAAGCTGACATCACACCAACAAACCTTGCCCGTTTGAGCGATGGTTTCAAAAAATTCGGTTCTACAGTAGAAAAAATCAGTGATGTATCAGGTGCGCTTGCTGCAACAACTGACTATACAAATAAAACAAAAGAAGCAGTTGTAGCATTGGACTCCATGAAGAATGCGTACCAGGGAGCAACTAATACATTATCTCATTTTAATAATGCAGCAGAAAGCACTAAACAGTTTCATGGCCAGGTTCAGGTTTTGACCAAGAATCTCGGATCATTGAATACATTATATGAGCTGGAACTGCAGGATAGCAATAACCATTTGAAGGCAATGAACAGCTTCTACTCTAACCTGGCACAGGCATCTGAAGCCATGAACGGTAGTGTCGCTGATGCGAAGAAAACTCAGGAACAGGTTGCTTTACTTGCAAAGAACCTGGGTAACCTGAATCATGTATATGGTAATATGCTGAGCGCAATGCAAGGTAGACAGTAATCCAATATTTAATTATCGGGACTAATAACCTGAAAAACCTTTGTTAACACATTAAATTCTCCCGCTCATGTCCTTACCTAAAGAGCCCAGGCAGAAGATGATCAACATGATGTATTTGGTGCTGACAGCATTGCTGGCACTGAATGTATCGGCTGAGATTCTGAACGCCTTCAAAACCGTAAATAACAGTATCATTACATCGAATGGAGTGGTTGCTGATAAGAATAACCTCACTTATGCTGCTTTTGATAAAGCGCTGAATGATCCGCAGACTAAAGAGAATGCTGCTATCTGGGCGCCCAAAGCAAAACAGATTCAGGGTATTTCTTCCTCTATGTATGCTACTATCGACGGAATGAAACACCTGCTTAAACTTGAATCACAGTATGAGATAGATAAAGATGGTAAAGAGAAATTCAACGATGCCAATCTCGACGCGGCCACCCGCGTTTTCGATAAAGATGGCAAAGGAAAAATATTATATGATTCTCTCGCAGAATACAAAAAGCAAATGATTGCTGTGTTGAATCCGAATGCCCCTGATATTGCAAAAAATCCAATCCTGCAGAAAGAAGTTGCAAGAGCACAGGCTGATTTTGAAAAACAACTTCCATTGGATCTTACTGTACCGCAATCTCAAACAGGTGCAGCAAAATCAGGCGATGATGTAAAAGATTGGGTAACCAATTATTTTCATATGACGCCGACCATTGCCGCAATTACAATCCTGAGCAAATTCCAGAATGATGTAAAGAATTCTGAATCCCAGATGGTGGATTATTGCTATAAGCAAATTGGTTCAGTTAAAGTTGTATATAATCAGTTCGAGGCTTTTGCCGGAACGAATGCTACTTACCTGATGCCCGGTGATGAACTGGAAATTCAGGCAGGTATCGGAGCATTCAGTGCAGCAGCAAAACCTGATATAACAATTAATGGCGCGCACCAGACTTTGAATGCAGATGGGGTTGCAGATTTTAAAACAAAAGTAGAAGGTGCAGGAGAACATAATGTGACCGTAAATATTTCTTACACCAAACCTGACGGAACAACAGCTGTTATTCCAAAAACTATTAAATATACAGTTGGTCTGCCTTCAGGAGCTTCTATCTTCCTGGAAAAGATGAACGTTGTATATATAGGAGTTGATAACCCTTTGACCATTTCCGGTGGCAGCGTGGGTAGAGAAAAAGTGCATGTGAATTTTGCCACGCCGGGTGGTACGCTTACCAACACAGGTGGAGATCATTATATTGCCAGGGCAACTACTCCAGGCATTTCAAAAATCATCGTAACTGCAAACGGTAAACCATTCGAATTTCCGATCCGTGTTAAGAACCTGCCTTTACCAGCCGGTTTCATTGGATCACACAAAGGCGGTACAATTTCTTCTGCCGAATTCAAAGCGATTGGTGGTTTAATTGCACGTTTGGAAGATTCTGATTTCGAAGCTCCTTTCAAAGTAATAAGCTACAAGATTGGTGCGGAAGGCGGTGGCATATCAGGATATACTGAGGCCAGCAACAATAGTAACAGGTGGTCTGGAAATGCTGCAGGCATTGTAAGCAGGTCAACACCCGGAACGCACATCTTTTTTGATGAGATCCGTGTGGTCGGACCAGATGGCAAAGAGCGGCAAATCGCACCAATGGTATTTAGTTTAAAATAATAAATAATTTAGAACCGCCACGATGTTGTGGCGGATCTGTTTTAGTAATTGATAAGATAAATTTTTAGAACATGAAGACGCGATTTATCAAATTGTCATTTCTGGCAGCAGTGATAGCCCTGGCGGTTGGAACCGTGCAGGCCCAGGCCCCACCTAGCAGGAAGAAGACAAAGAGATCCACAACGAAAAAGAAAACAAATACCAGCAAGAATAGCGCTGCTAATACAGCTGTCGTTCCTCCGAAAGATACAACGGCAAAACCTGTACAAGAATTTGTTGCGGATATCAAACTGGATACTCCCAGAAAATCGCTTCGTAATGATGCGTCAATTGAACTGAACCTGGTAAAGGATCGCACTCCGCTTGCTTACGAGCATATCCGGGAAGACGATGCCGTTTACCGCCAGCGTATATGGCGTGAAATTGATACCCATGAAAAAATGAATCTTCCTTTTGTATATAAGGCATCTGAAGATAACGGTAACCAGCGTTTCATCAGTATCCTGCTTAACCTCATCCATAGTGGTGATGTGACAGCATTCGATGCAACGATGGACGACCGTTTCACAACTCCGATGACTTTCCGTCAGATCGCTGAAAGTATGGTGGGTAAACCACAAGTAATTCAGATCCCTGATATGAATGTTGACCCGGATGGTTCTAAAGGAATAACCAAGGATACTACAATAGTACAGGAATTTAATCCTGATCAGGTCGAAAGATATGAAATCAAGGAAGAGTGGGTATTTGATAAAGAATCATCAAGAATGTATGTACGAATCCTGGGCATCGCACCAGAAAAGACGATTTATAATGCAGACGGATCATTCAGGGCTGTACTACCCATATTCTGGGTTTATTATCCCGATCTGAGGCCTTTCTTAGCTAAATATGAAGCATATAATGGCAAGAACTATGGCGCCCGTATGAGCTGGGAAGAGCTGTTTGAAAGTCGTATGTTCTCAAGCAGGATTGTCAAATCAACGATTGATAACCCCGGTGATAATTTTATCAGCGCTTATATAAAGGACCCGATCCTAGGTCTCCTGGAAGGCGATGACATTAAAGATAAAATCTTTAACTACGAGCAGGACCTTTGGTCTTACTAAGCCAAAAGCTTAAAGTCCAAAGCCTAAGACTGAATAAAAAAAGTTTAAAGAGAAAGACCATCATGTTGAAAACGTGATGGTCTTTTTTGTTTTTATTAATTTGTCTTTAAGTTTTAGGCTTTGTGCTTTAAGCTTTTAGCATATTCCCAAAACTGGAATCAACGTATTTTTACTATATCTCATAACATTTTGATAGCTAAACTGTTGATAATTATTTTCAAAATACCCATAAGGGTTCTTGTTTAATAGAATTGTTTTATTATTTTTACAACGGTTTTTCATAGGATATTGGATTTTAAAAACGGGGCTGAATTTCCATTCTGGCCCCTTTTTTTTGATTCAGATCATTTAATTAAACCCTTGTCCCGCCTGCATTTCATTCTCCTGTTGTAAAAA